>JBDNDE010000423.1:0-3239 GCA_046719305.1 Gemmataceae bacterium
AGTACACCCTGGCCGTCAACAACGGCCCGAACCATCTGCACGGGGGCAAGAAGGGGTTTGATAAGCGGGTATGGGAATTTGTCCGCAGCGAGGAATCTCCCGGAACCGCGACGGGGGGAACCGCGGGGTTCGTCGCGGTCACCTTGGCTTACACCAGCGCCGACGGCGAAGAGGGTTACCCCGGCGAAGTGAAGACGCAGGTGACTTATACTCTTAGCGATGCAAACGAGCTTAAGATTAGCTATCGCGCGACGACGGACAAAACCACTATCCTCAATCTCACCAACCACGCCTACTTTAACCTCGCTGGTCACGGTTCGGGTGATGTGCGGGAACACGAACTGCAACTATTCGCTGATCAATACACTCCAGCTGATGAAACGCTGATTCCCACGGGAAAAATCGCCGCAGTGGAAGGCACACCGTTTGACTTCCGCAAGCCGACCAAGATCGGTGCCCGCATCGACAAGCTCAAAATCGGCTACGATCTCAACTATGTAGTCCATCGGCCCGCAAAGAAAGGCAGCCTTGCCGCCGTGGCCCGCGTTAGCGAAGCGAAGACCGGTCGGGTGATGCAGATGTTTAGCACCGAACCAGGCGTACAGTTATACACTGCCGGTCACCTGGACGGCAGCCTGGTGGGCAAGGGCGGGGTAAAGTATGTGCGATTTGCGGGGTTGTGCCTAGAGGCGCAGAAGTTTCCCGACTCGCCGAACAAGCCGAACTTCCCCAGTGCGGTACTCAAGCCAGGCGAAACCTATACGCAAGAGACAATTTATTCGTTTAGCGTGAGCAAGTGAACCAGGCCAGACGTATCGGTGAAGAAATAAGGGATTAATCGACGATGCTTCTCTGCTGCCTGAGCCTGTTCCTCTCTGCCGAAGGCCTGGCTCGCCTAGGCCTTGCTGTGGTACCGCTATTTTCACGTCTTCTTGATGCCACCATTACGCTGTTTTGGAGGAGTAGTCGAGAACGTGACGACCTTGGTCAGGCGCGAGCTTTAATCTGGCTTGGACCTAGTATTCCGTGTCGCAGGTGAGTCCCACAGCAAGTGCGGACCAATCCATTGCGTTAGGGACTTGTGCGTCTGCTTCTTTGACGAACAGACCCTTCTTTCCGTCGACCACGCTGTAGATGCGCAGTTTGATCTCTTGACGCTTCCAGCCGGCTGGAACATTATATGTGCCTGCACCGCTCATGCTCGTCTTGCCTGGAAGGGGCGACATTGGAAGGAAGTTGATCGTGGCGGCTGGAGGAGGGGGAATCTTCGCCGCCAGAACCTGGGAGGCTGCGATCGTGCTAAGCAGACAGGCGGCAAGAATCCATCGGATCGACTTGGTCATGATGGTGCCTCTTTCTTAAGGGGTAGAAAAATCCGGACCTAACCAGAGCGACGCAAAAACAGGCCGAAAAGTAGCTCTGTTCGGATTGCGCCGTCTTTGCGACTCAGAGTGATTTTAATGGGGGGGGATGTCAAGATGAATAGCGATAAATCCGTCACAGGCTGTCGAAGGGTCTGTCGGCTTTTCCGGCCGCATCAACCATCTTGAAGCGGATCCTAAGCGCCCGCCCCTTAGTGGTTTTCCCCCTCCCCACCGACAGGGCGATGTGCTAAGTTGATGCTACTTCCTCGCCCGCGCTCCGGAGGTGCGCGGCACAATCGCCCTCCTCCCGGTATTGCGACCGGGCTCTCTCGCTCTAGAGATCCCCACGACGATGTTCTCCCTGCATGCTGGTTCCACGGCTCGTTACTGCGATGGGTTCTCGCGACGCTCGTTCCTCTCCCTGGGGGTGGCAGGCATGGCCGGCGTTGCCTTACCGGCCATCCTGCGGGCCAAGAGCGAGTCGGCCTGGACCACCGGCAAGAAAAATACCTCCTGCATCCTCATCTGGCTGGACGGCGGCCCCAGTCACATGGACATGTACGACATGAAGCCCGAGGCTCCCGCCGAGTATCGCGGCATCTGGAAGCCGATCAAAACTAAGGTATCCGGCTTCGACATCACCGAACTGTACCCCAAACAGGCCAAGCACACCGATAAATTTAGCATCGTCCGCTCGCTGCATGTCGATAGCGGCGACCACTTCGCGGGTAGCCATCGCATGCTGACCACCAAGGATATGGGCGTCAGCGGGGCCAACACCGCCCAGAAGTTTCCCAGCATCGGGGCCATCGTCCATCGCGAGATTGGCTCGCGGCAAAAGGGCGTGCCTGGTTACCTCGGCCTGCCCTACGCCATGAGCGTCGGCCTGCGTCCCGGCCACTTTGGCGCGCACTTTCTGGGCAGCCAGCATAACCCCTTCGAGACCGGCGGCGATGCCAACTCACCCCAGTTCCGCGTGCAAAACCTGAACTTTGCCAATGGCCTGACTCTTCAGCGTCTGGAAGATCGCCGCTCGCTGGTGAAGCATTTCGACACCGTACGCAAGGAGATCGACCAGTTGGCCACCAGCCAAGCGATGGACCGCTTTAGCGAGGAGGCGTTTGATTTTCTCGCCAGCGACCGGGCCCGCCAAGCCTTTGACCTCAACAAGGAAGACCCCAGAGTGCGTGATCTGTACGGCCGCAACTCCACGGGACAGCTAGGGGTATTAGCCCGGCGGCTGGTCGAAGCGGGCAGCACCTTTGTGACCATCCATCTCGGCGGTTGGGATCATCACTGGGATCTCCAGAAGGGCTATGAAACTTACCTACCCAAGGTCGATGGTCTCGTTTCGGGTCTGTTTGCCGATCTCCACCAACGCGGTCTGCTCGATACCACCTTGGTGGTGATGTGCGGCGAGTTTGGCCGAACCCCCAAGATGAACGACGGCGGCAACGGCGGGGCACCAGGCAGCATGGGCACGCCGGGCCGTGATCACTGGGGCAACGCGATGTTCTGTCTGATGGGTGGCGGCGGCGTCAAGGGCGGCTTGGTGATCGGGAGTACCGACGCCAAGGGGCAACGCCCGAAGGATCGGCCCATGACGCCTTGCAATATTCATGCAACCATCTACGAGGTCTTAGGTATTGATCCCAAGCTTAACTTGATGGGACCGGAAGGTCGCCCACTACCTGTGCTGGACGACCCAACACCGATCAAAGAACTGCTTTAATCAGAAATCAGATTAAACCGCCCGCGCTCCGTGGGCGGTTTGCCCAGGTTATGTCGAACCTACTGAACCAGACAACGCCAGCAACTCGGGGAGTTACCGACAAGCCAAGTTGACTTGCCCTTTAGCCGACAGCGGGTATAATT
>JBDNDE010000424.1:0-3233 GCA_046719305.1 Gemmataceae bacterium
ATCACGGCCTGACGCATGGTCAACGGCGGCGATTCCATTCGTCGTTCTCGTAGCGTTGTTGGCGAATCGCGGCAATGCGTTGGCGTTCGGCTTCGCTAAGGCTGCTGGGTTGCAAGTCCCAGCCCGTGGCAGCATGAAAGGCCGCACGCAAAGCCGGGGCCAGTTCATCAAACAGACGAGGCGGGCCGCCTAGATCGACAATACCAGGCAGCTGGGGGGTGTGATGGCTGCTCATGAGCAGGATGCCTCCGTGTTGCAGCAGGGCCCCACGGAATTTGCGTTGAGCGCTGCCCACCACTTTGTGACCCGCGACGATCAGATCGCCCGGCGTGTGATGCAGAAAGCACAGAATCTCGCCACGCTTTTCTTCTTGGCTGCACAAGCTGCCGCGAACCCCAAATGCTTCAAGGGTCTGACGGACGATGTGGTGCATGCGGCAGATCCAGTTTGGACCCTGAGTTGGTTGCCATTCTCGGCCAGGGGGCAGAGCCAAGGCATAGGTGAGTTCGATGTGATGCAGTAGAGCGGCTCCACCGGAAGGTCGGCGTACCCAGGGCACTCCAGGGAAGGCTGCCAGCGCCGGGGCCGACGGCTGAAAATAACCCAGGCTCAGGGTCGGCGTTTCCCACATGTAAAAGCGAAGTGAAGCCACCCCTTGCTCGGCGGCTTGTTCGAGTAGGACATCATCTACGGCCATTTGCTCTGGGCCGTTGCTGATCTGTGTAGGCAGCAAGCGGCAAGGCAGTCCAGCGATGAGTTGGCCCGCTTCAGGCCGGTCGCAGCTTAACGGCTGTCCCATACGCCAGCACCTCGGTGATGCCAGGGGCAAACTCCGTCGCATCGTAGCGCATGGCGAGAATGGCATCGGCCCCCTTTTCCTGGGCATGCTCGATCATGCGGGCGTAGGCTTCCGAACGAGCCTTCTCGCACACTTCCTCGTAGGCCACAATGTTGCCACCGAAGATGCTAGCAAATGAACCACGAATACCCTGTGTGATCGTCTGGGCACGCACGACAATCCCACGCACCAGTCCTAGATATTCTGCTACGGTGTAGCCATCGAGATGGTTCGCCGTGGTGACGGTGATGCGAGGCATAGCGGTTTACTTTCCTGTAGCAGTGGCAGTAGGGGGGTTTTTCTTGGCGTGCAACAGCCGGGCCATCTGCGACTTCTTTCGGGCCGCCAAGTTACGATGGATCAACCCCTTGGTCGCCGCACGATCCAGACGAGCTGCCGCTTCATTATAGGCAAGTTGCAGTTCCTCTGGAGTCCCTTTCGTCGCCGCGTCAAACCGCTTCAGGTACGTTTTGAGCACGCGTTTGCCAGCACGATTCCGCAAGCGACGCTTCTCGGCCTTGCGAAGATTTTTCTTGGCACTTTTGGTATGTGGCATCGACTTAGGCTCCCGACTGCGGACAGACTTTCAAAAAGGAAATTATAACAGCGCCTGCAGGGCTGACAAGAGCACGAACGCTCCTTGTTGAGGTCGTCACAAGTCCCAATTCCCATGCTGGCGTAGGTTGCCTTCCTGCCCCACCGAGTGAACAATGGCTCTAGCCCGGTGCGTTAACCAGGCTTGTCCTGAGACAAACCCTGCTAACACTCCGGGCTAGGTAGCCGCTTTGGCGGACGATCGCGTGGATCGATCAATCGATCAGTGTCACCGAGTGACCGTCTTGCATGATGTTGCTAAAGGCCGTTCGCATGCGCTCGATACGCTGTTCCGCTGTGCCGATGATGATTTTCTCATTAGCAAGTGGAGTGGCCGGATTGTCCTGAACCCCGCCGATAAACTGCATCTGTTGAAGCAGGCTCAAAGCCTTGTTGGCTTCGGTGGTGTTCCCGCCTGCCTCGAAGAGGCTACCGAAGGCGATACAGTGGACTCGCACCGGTTTGCGGCGGGTCGAGAAGCCCAACTGTGTATCCGACTCGCAGATACGCTTGGTTACCGCTAACGCTTGAGCCGCCGCCTCGTCGGCACCGCTGGCCACATAGGGTGGGTATTCGTTTTTGGAACTGCCCGGGGCATCGTAGCGAATGCGGAAGTACGAGCGATAGGGCCCCTGATTCTGGAAGATGCCATCCATGTTGCCCGGCATGTAGGCCGTCGCACTGCACACGCCGTCGGTCTCGAAGATGACCATCTTCTGGGCCCCTCGGCGACCCAGTCCACCAGCTTGCCCATATAGTGCCGGTGCCGCCGCAAACGTCCGCAGTTCGCTGTCCGCCACGGGACGCGCAAACTGGTTGTACGCTAGCATCAACCCCATCGCATAGCAAGTACCACCGATGGAACGTGGCACGTCATTGATGGCTGGATGGTACGGATGAATCTCCGTGTTGGTATTGGCCACCACCGTGGGGAAGAATAGCGAGTTTTGCATCCGGCGATACTCCCGGCTGAGCGGGGCACGCACTGTGTTGTAGTTGCCTGCTCGCAACTGGGAACCCGTTGTCGGAGAGAACCCCTCAGGGGCCGAAAAGCTGATGAGGCTGATCAGGTCGTTGGGGTGGTTGTTGCGGATGTCACCAATGGCCGCCTGCACGCCTGCCTTGGCCTGCCACATCGGCGCTTCGGGAATGGTACCCGGCAACCAGGATCGCCGACCGATGTTCATATTGCCCAGGAAGTCGACCAAGGTCATCGGGCTGAACCAAAACTGAAGGCGTGGCCGATCCGGATTATCGCGGTAGTTCATGTAGCGTGAATCAAAGGCGCTGTTGGTGATATCGAACTGGGGTACGTTTTGGGGACGGGGGGTCAAGTTCTCCATGCCCGCGATCGAAGCCCGCATGGTTCGGCTGCCCCAGCTGTAAAAGCCACCATACCCCATCCGAGCGGCCCGGTTGCTGTATTTGGCGTAGCGAATGCCATTGTAGGTTTCAAAGCCCCACTGCTCGATGCCCAGCACCTCGTCGATGTACTCCTTCCAAAACCGCTGGTTGCGGAACTCTTCTGACGTGGTCGGTATCGGATGTACGTCGGTCCGAATGGTGTCGGGTATGTAGGTGTAGTACACAATACCCCCAGCTCGCAACCGGGGCGGGAACGGCTGAGGATCCTGTTTCAACCACGCGAGAATCGCATCGTAGTTCACTTGATACACCCACTGATGGCGGATTCGCCGCGTGGTAGTAGTGGTAGTCACACTGCCGTCAGGGTTAGTCACACTGCTAGTGGTGATGTGTTCAAACACCGTGAATTCGGTACGGTTACCCGGTGTACGAAACG
>JBDNDE010000425.1:0-3196 GCA_046719305.1 Gemmataceae bacterium
CCTGGCGTTCCCGCAGTAGCCGACGAGCAACATACACGCCCAGATCGAGGCCACGCTTGCGGGCGGCCCCGTTGGGTACTGCTTCGAGCATCTGTTCACTCACGCTGCGAAACCGCTTTGCTCGCTGGGGAAACAACTCTCGCAGCAGCGTTTCTGCACATCCACAGCAGCCGGCTATGGGGTCGATGTCTGCCGTGGCTCGCAGCCGAACTAGATATGGCTCGTGGGTGCCATAGAGGGTGTTGAGTGTGTCGTAGAGACCCAGATGCAACAGAGCCAGGGCACGAGCGGCTAGGGGCGGAGGGGACTTGGCTTGCCGGATTGCTTCAAGGGCCTCCTCGTTCCAACGCAACACCACATCCGGCCGACGCTCTTCAGCAAGCGGCGGGCGAGGGGGGGCATCTGTTAAGGGAGCCACGGCCTGATGAAACAAGAGAGCCAACAGCACTGAGGACATGGGCAACCTCCGAAGCCATTGTTTATTTTGTACGGGACGTGGTCGGCGAATCCCAGGGCCAACTCGCAAAGCAGGTGCTGCTTTTGCTCCCAAAGGGGAAGACTGTAGCGAATAAGTGGGCCAGGCGAGCTTGTTTTGGACTTTCTCATCCTTTTGCACGCGATTAGGATGAACGATTATGACACGCATACGGACTACCGACGAACTTCCCCCCTGCTATGCTCTAGTTTGGCCTGGCTTAGAGCAGGTGGCGGCTGAGGAGATCGGCGAGTGGGGCGGCGAGGTGAAGAAGACCAGTCGCGGGGTGGTAGTGTTTCGCACCGAAGCGATTGGCCGTGACTTATTGCGATTGCGAACGACCGAAGACATCTACCTATTCGCTTGGGGGACCGACTCGCTTACCTTTCGCGCTACCGATCTGGAATCCATCGAGCGCTGGACCGCCCGGGTCGATTGGCAACACTTGCTACGGCTGCATCATGCAGTGCGGCCCCGCCCCTCAGGCAAGCCCACCTATCGCCTCGTTACTCAGATGGAAGGCAAGCACGGCTACCTCCGTCGTGATGCGGCCAAGGCGCTAGCACGCGGACTGGCTGGGGTCTTTCCCGAGTCCTGGAAGCCTGCAGAGCAAAACGCTTCGATCGAGGTCTGGCTTTCCATCGACCAGGCCACTGCCGTTTGTGGCCTGCGGCTGTCCGATCACACGATGCGTCACCGCACCTACAAGCACGAGCATCAACCCGCCTCGTTGCGGCCAACCATTGCCGCGGCTATGATCCGCTTAGCGCGGGCAGCTCCGGGGCAGCTGCTCGTCGATCCGATGTGTGGTGCCGGTACCATCCTGGCTGAACAACTGGCTATCGATCGCCGAGTGCGGGTGCTAGGAGGCGATATCGAACGCAGTGCCGTTCGCATGACGCAAAGCAACCTCATGCGACTCGGCGAGTCGGATATTTTGTGGTGGGATGCGCGATGGTTGCCACTGGCCCCGGCGAGTGTGGATCACGTGGTCAGCAATCCGCCTTTTGGTAAGCAGCTGTCTAATCCCGCCGCCATCGGCCCGCTGTATCGCGCTATGATCCGCAGTTACGATCGCGTGCTAGTGCCTGGAGGCCAGGCCGTCTTGCTAGTCAGCGATACCGAAGCCTTGCAGCAGGCCATCGCCGCGGTGGGGTGGAAGGCCAAGAAACGCACCCGGGTGCTGGTGTTGGGTCAGATGGCACAACTGAGCGTCTGGCAGAAGCCCCGTCTGGCAGAAGCCGTCTGTGGCGGATAGCATGGGAGAAACGGAGTCGAAGTCTGTTCTTGCAGGGGAATGCCCGATGAGCCTGATGAAATTGACCTGCCCGGCGTGCGGCACCGTCATGCGGCCCAAAGTCCCTGTGCCACCGGGCAAGAAGGTACGCTGTCCCAAGTGCCAGACCGTCTTTCCGGCCAAAGCAGAAGTCGAGGAACGAGAGGAAGTCGAGGAGCTCGACGAGGTCGAAGAAGTACGCCCGCGGAAAAAGGCCCCCATGAAGGCGAGCAAGGCCAAGGTTCCTGCTCCTGCAAAGAAGAAGGACGAACCAAAGAAAAAAGAGGAGGAGGAAACCTACGGCTACATCCGCGACGAGGACGAAGAGGATGAGGAAGTCAAGGAACGCAAGAAGATCAACTACGCACCTGACGAGTCGATCCGCGACCTGCGAGGCCCCGCGATTGTAGCTCTACGGCAACCGACCGGCTATCTGACGTTGGTGGGGTTTATTGGTGCGGGTGGGTGGATTTTATTTATTTTACTGATGGCAATTCCGTTCTGTTTCCCCATCCCCGAAGACGAGAAGAAGAACGACCTCAACGCTCCCCCGGCGGGCCAACAGCCCGGACAGCAGGCCGGCGCGAAGCCCAAAGTGAAAAGCGCATTTCACATCTGGTGGGAGCTAAATTTTTATGAAAATGTGATCAACAACTGGGACAGGCCGTGGCTATTTTGGCTGTATATCGTGGGGTTCGGACTGCTGGGGGTATACTCGTGGATCATAGCCCTGGGCTCGATCAAGCTGATCAACCTTGAATCGCGGATCTTCGGCATCGTTTCTTCCGTTATGGCAATGCTTCCTATCAATGTGCTGGGGTTGACCTTTTCCCTTGCCTTCGGCATCCAGTTTTTGCTCCGCCAGATCGAAATCGACGAGGACAGCATCAACCAGTTTACCATCGGTATCGGTGTCGTTTTATGGTTAGCCTCGGCTGCTGTGGGGGCCTGGACGTTGACAGTAGCCAACAGTGAAGTGGTCAAGGAAGGCTTCGAGTATCAGCCCGAGTAAGCGCGGATGAAACCGGTTGAGCAACGCCTGATCACACTGCGACGCGGGGTGCTTGCCTGCATGGACACCCCGGGACGCACCGGGCGTTTCGTGCAGTTACCCGACGAGGCTGAGGACGTGCTGGTGGGCGGTGACCTGCACGGTCACATGGACAACCTGCGCCGGCTAGTCCAACAGGCCGACTTGGTCAGGCACCCGCGGCGGCATCTGGTGCTTCAGGAACTGATTCACGGCCCGTTTCACTACGCCCAAGGCGGCGATAAATCGCATCAGTTGGTCGAGGCCGCCCTGGCCCTGATGGTCCAG
Organism: Gemmataceae bacterium; assembly: GCA_046719305.1. GTDB lineage: Bacteria > Planctomycetota > Planctomycetia > Gemmatales > Gemmataceae > RGDT01. The sequence continues at coordinate 3,070 of JBDNDE010000425.1, forward strand.
TTCCCCGGCCGGGTGCATTACCTGCTGGGCAACCACGAACTGGCCCAACGCACCAGGTGTAAGCCGCTATTGACGCGGAACATGCACGCTATGCCTCACGGCGCATTTCTGCATCCTGCCGACAGTC
>JBDNDE010000426.1:0-3110 GCA_046719305.1 Gemmataceae bacterium
AGAATGTCGGCTACGACATCGAGAGCCGCGACGGGCAAACCGGACGGCTGCGTTTCATTGAGGTGAAAGGGCGACGCACGGGTGCAGAGACGGTTACTCTCACGTATAATGAACTATACCGAGCGTTGAACAGCCCTGAGGGGTTCATCCTAGCTCTGGTCGAGGTCGATTCCGTAGGGGCGCAAGGTCTTGTGCCCAAGCCGCCGCGTTATGTGAGAAACTATCTGTTCCGCGAACCCGATCCGCTGGCATCCAGCGTCAATTTCAATCTCAGAGAACTGCTGAGCATAAGTGAGGAGCCGAACTGATGAGCCAACCGAGTGATGCATTATTATATGTGATCGTTGAGTACTATGATGGGCAGGAAGAAGGCAATGTCGGTTACCCGTATATTATTACGTCGCATCCTGTGATCAGATTGGCGCTGTGACTGATGGGCGCACGCTGGATGAACTGCTCAAAAATCTACGCGAAGTCATTGAACTGGCGTTTGAGGATGAAGACACCGTAGCCGTTTATAATGTTGTGCCAAACCCGCGTATCAGCATCACCATGGAGTTGCCGGATTATGCCCAGATTGCGTAGTCTATCTGGCGCGGACATTATCAGGATACTGGAACGTTTCGGGTTTGAGGTAATTAGTTAGCATCAAAGGCAGTCATTACAAACTGTGGCGGATTGTGAATGAACAGAAATAGACTTTGCATGTGCTGGTTCATGGTAAAAAAATCCCATCACACCCGGCACACTGCGTTCTACTTACAAGCAAGCCAGCGCCTACATAACCCGAAGATGACCTGAAACCCCATTTTTACACGGATTGAGAGCCTCTAATGACCCACCGCAAAAAACTGATCGAAGTCGCCTTGCCCCTCGAAGCCATCAACGTGGCCAGCGCCCGCGAGAAATCGATCCGGCACGGCCACCCTTCGACCCTGCACCTGTGGTGGGCACGCCGACCCTTAGCCGCTGCCCGTGCCGTGATCTTCACCTCATTGGTGGATGACCCCGACGACCCGAACGCCCTGCCCGCCTTCGTGGAAGCCTGCAAGCAGCTGCCAATCGGGGCGAATGTGAAAGCCAACGGCGACACACCGCGTATGCGCCTGTTCGATTTCATCGAGCGGCTGGTGACGTGGGAAGCGACCACCGATGAAGCCATCCTGAACACCGCCCGCGAACTCATCATGATCGCCACCGAAGGCAACCCACCGCCGCTGCTTGACCCCTTCGCCGGAGGCGGCAGCATTCCGTTGGAAGCCCAGCGCCTGGGGCTGGAAGCCCACGCCAGCGACCTGAACCCGGTCGCCGTGATGATCAACAAGGCGCAGATCGAGATCCCGCCGCGCTTTGCCAACCTGCCGCCGGTGAACCCGCGTGACCGTGCGAGAATGTTCACCCCCACCCCTAACCCCTCCCCCAAAATGAGGGAGGGGAATCAAGATGTGGATAAATGGGATATTTCGCCGGAATTGGAACGGCGTATGCAAGCGGTGGCGCGAGAACTTAGGAAGAACCCAACTCGCGCCGAAGATATGCTGTGGCAGGCTATTCGAAAAAATCAGCTCGATGGACGAAAATTCAGGCGACAGGTGGCGATTGGGGCGTTTGTCGTGGATTTTTACTGTTCGTCGGAACGACTGGCCGTTGAAGTAGATGGTCCCATCCATGATACACAGCAAGAAGCTGACAAAATCCGTCAGGAACTCATTGAGTCACTTGGTATTCGGTTTGTTCGTCTGACAAATGATGAGATTGAGCATGATCTAAATACCGCATTGAACAAAATCCGCACCGCCTTTAGCGCTCACCCTCAATCCCTCCCCCAAAATGAGGGAGGGACGCCTAACTCCCCTTCCCTCCACGTGGGGGAAGGGGTTGGGGGATGGGGGGACACCACTTGGCGCGGCGCGGCCGGCCTAGCCGCCGACGTGCGCTACTACGGCGAATGGATGCGCGAGCGGGCCTGGGAGCGTATCGGGCATCTGTACCCGACGCACAACGGCGAGACCGTGATCGCATGGCTGTGGGCGCGGACGGTGAAAAGCCCCAACCCGGCGGTGAACGCCCACGTGCCGCTCGTCCGTTCCTTCATCCTGAGCAAGAAGAAGGGGCGCGAGTGCTGGGCAAAACCGATTATTGAAGGACAGACAGTACGTTTTAAAGTGACACCCGGCAGGCCACCGAAAGATGGCGATGGCACAGTCGTCCGCACAGGTGGACGATGCATCATCTCTGACGAACCGATTCCCTTTGAATACATCCGAGAAGAAGGCAAAGCCGGACGCATGGGCGCAATGCTCATGGCGATTGTGACCGAAGGGCAAAGCGGACGCAGTTACTACAGCCCGACAGAAGAACACGCTCGGATTGCCGAACAAGCCCAACCCGAATGGATGCCAATGGGTGATATTCCCGAACAGGCACTTGGTTTTCGTGTGCAATTGTACGGCATGAATGAGTACAATAAACTTTTCACCCCGCGCCAACTGGTGGCGCTGACCACCTTCAGCGACCTGGTGCATGAGGCACGCCAGCAGGCCTATCGCGATGCGCTGGCCGCCGGGCTGCCCGACGACGGCGTCCCGCTGCGCGAGGGCGGGCGCGGCGCGCTCGCCTATGCCGAGGCGGTCAGTGTGTATTTGGCGTTTGGGGTGGATAGACTTGCAGATAGACAATCAACTATCTGTAGTTGGGATGTAGGTTTTGCAAAGATTCGTAATACATTCGGTCGCCAAGCCATACCCATGACATGGGATTATGCTGAAGGTAACGTTTTCAGCGAATCAACGGGAAATTTTCTTGATCTGTTGGAATGGTGTGCAAAGGTCTTGGAGACTAATGGTCACTCCAATCAAGGCTATGCAACGCAACGTGATGCGTCTTCAATTTATGATGAGGCGAGAGTCCTTTCCACCGACCCTCCCTACTACGACAACATCGGCTATGCGGATTTATCCGACTATTTCTACATCTGGATGCGCAAGAGCCTGCGAGACGTCTACCCGGACGTGTTCGGCACGCTGCTCGTCCCCAAAGAACCGGAACTGATCGCCAGCCCGTACCGGCACGGCAGCAAAGAGGCGGCCAAGCGCCACTTCGAGGATCGG
>JBDNDE010000427.1:0-3099 GCA_046719305.1 Gemmataceae bacterium
CAACGCTTCACCAGATTTCGCCGCTCCGGGATTATTATACACACGCACCGGACATCCATGCCGCATCTGGATACGAAAACCGTCGCAATTTTTTGCAACACACGAAGGAGGCGCGAACTGGACGCACCGGCAACGGCGAAAGGAGTTTGGCTCAACCCCCCTTTAGAAAGGAGTTGGGTCAAACCCCTTACCAGCGTATGGGGCGTCGAAAGCTGCACACTTCAGCCTGCAAGGAGCCTGGAAAATCGGGGGCCGAGGCCTGCGGCTAACCAAGACCAAACATGCCAACTTGTGCTGGCTTGACGAGTTATCGTTCAGGAGATGGTTTGTTGCCTAGGCTCTCCAGGACGTTTTGGACTTTCTTTTGTAACAAATCGCCCACAAGGTCACGAAACAGCTGCCGAAGGTCGGCCTCGTGCGGGTTTTCCTGCTCCTCTTCGCCCGTCTCCAAACGCGGCATCGGTAACAGATTATCGCGTACATACCTCATTGGTGGGGCACCTGGAGCCGGTGCGGCGGCCGGCGCGGCTGTCTGTGGCGGAAAACCAGCCGTGTTCTGAGGAGGTAACTCGTGATCGGGGATGACGATCGGAGCCGGATCAAACAGACTGGCATCGTCAGGCAGTCCCTTGCTCAAATCCAGTTCGCCGGCTGCTTCGCGTTGATGCGCTTCAAGCTTAGTCAGGGCAGCTTGCACTCCCTGACCAGGACGGAACTGATCGGCGGTGTGGCTGGCGGCGTGAAAGAGCCGAGCCAGCGGCCCATGAGGCGATTGCGAGGCCCACCAGACGGCCCCAACGGATGCAGCCCCCAGGACGATTCCGCCAAGTAATCCGCTACCAAGCACCTTGAGCATCGCCATTTGCAAGCTCCTTCGCAAACCAGAGCAACAAACCGACCGTCCTATACCGCAGCGGGGCGGGGTGAATCCAGTCGGGTTGGGACGTAGTTGCTGGTGCCCTGAAAGATAATAGAGTAGCAATGATAGAGTCGCTTTATTGGGGATGAATTCGTGCTTCCTAGGGCTGATCCATGGAATTGACGGTTCAAAACGTCTACGGCCTTCTGCTTCGCAGCCGCTTGCTACCCCTCGACGAGGCCAAGGCTATGTTCGCGCGGTGGAACGCCGAGGCCAAGGATCAGGCCAACAATCTGGTCAAGTTTGCCTCGTGGATGGTGGCCAACAAATATGTAACGGAGTATCAAGCGCAATTGTTGGCCCGAGGACATGCCGATGGGTTTTTCCTGAACAATTACAAGATTCTCGATCGGTTGGGCAAAGGGCGCATGGCCGGCGTCTACAAAGCCCAACATAAGCTCGGACAGATTGTAGCGATCAAGGTGTTGCCGCCCAGCAAGGCCAAGGATCCAACCCTGCTAGCTCGGTTTCAACGTGAGGCCAAACTAGCCATCCGGTTACGCCATCCGAACATCGTGCGGACCTTTCAGGTCGGCCAGGCTGGTGAGTTGCACTATCTGGTCATGGAATACCTGGTAGGCGAAACGCTCGAAGAGGTGCTGGCCAAGCGCAAGAGCCTGCCCCCAGATGAAGCCTCACAACTAATCTATCAAGCCTTGCAGGGGTTGCAGCATATCCACGAGCAGGGGCTGGTGCATCGGGATTTGAAACCCAGCAACCTAATGCTTGTCCCCCCGCCTGGCCCCACCACCCTCCCCTGCACCTTGAAGATCCTCGACATTGGCCTGGGCCGAGTCTTGGAAGAGCAGGCCAACGAAATGGACGAAATGGATTCGGGGCTGACGGGGGAGGGCGTGTTGTTGGGCACGCCGGACTATATGGCCCCTGAGCAGGCCCGGGATCCACGTAGCACCGACATTCGCGCCGACATCTACTCGCTGGGTTGCGTCTTGTATCACCTTTTAGCCGGACAGCCCCCCTTCCCTGACACCAACATCATCAGCCAGATGATCCGCCATGCCAGCGAGCCTCCCCGTCCGCTCAATCAATTTAACCCCGCGATCCCCGATGGCTTGCAGCAGATCGTCAACTGGATGATGGCTAAGACTCCCGAGAGGCGCTACCCCACTCCCGCGCGGGCGGCAGGAGCGTTGGAAGTCTACTTGGCTGCAGGCCCGATGAAGCCGTCCAGTCCCGACCTGGACCCGGAAATGGCTCCGTATTTGCGAGAGTTGGACCAGGAAGAAGCCCGCACCGCTGCTGCGGCAGTCGCGAATGTGCCAACCACCCCGACGGTGACAGTGCCAGGGAACAAGCCGGCCTCAGGGACTCTACCCAGCGCATCGACCACACCACCATCCACGCCAACGTCTGCGGCAGCGGCTCCAGCTACACCAGTGGCTGCTCAGGGCCACCGTGCAGATAAAAAAGTCGAGAGACGGGCCAAAACATCGGAGCGGCGCAAATCGCGATCGAAGATCAAGTTACCCCCCTTATCGCCGCCTGCCCCAGCCGACGCATTGCCTACGGTGAATGTCGAATTGGTTGCACTACCGGTGCCCCCTACCGAACAAAGCGACGAGGACAATCTGTTTCGCCCTCTCAACCGCCGGGATTTCTTCATGTTCTTCTCAGGCGTCGGCTTAGTCGTCATTGCCTATATCCTCGGCTTCCTCATCGCCCGTCTGCTCTTTGGCAGTCGCAGCGAACCGCAGACCGAGCAGAAGCCGCCGACCGATTCCTGAGAAGGTGATGATTCGAAAAAAAAACGAAAAAAGTCGGGTGTTCACTCCTTGCTGGCATGCGTTCGCGATTCTAGAAAAAAGTCGTCCTTTTCGAGTGACCAGATTTTTGGGACCGACTCAGCTGGTCACCTAACATGCTTCGTGAGTTTACCCGAGACATCTAGCAAGGAGTACTGGGTATGTTTGGCGCTTTCCAGTTTTACATCGACTACGGACTGTGGATCGGCATCCCGCTGTTGATCGTGCTGATCATCGTCTACTTCGTGGTGCGTAGCCGCGGCAACACCGAAGAATAAGCTGGTTGGGTCTCGTCTCTGAATCCTCTTAACGGCGTATGCCGCTCCAATCGCCAATCACTGCCTCGATGGTTTTCTTCGCCCGGTCACGCCAGATAGTTATCTGAACTCGTCGGCCGGGTGTTAAGCTGCTGATTCG
>JBDNDE010000428.1:0-3062 GCA_046719305.1 Gemmataceae bacterium
TCCCACTCGCAGGCGTCGTCTCCATCTGGAGCGCCTTGAAGACCGTTGCGTCCTCTCGGCCGGCATGGGGGAGAATGCCCTAATCCTCCTGGCCGACGGCCAACTGGAAGTAGTGCCGGTGTCACCCGGTCAGGATCTGGAGCAGCTGCGTAGACAATTTCCCCGGGCGTTGCACATCGAGCCAGACCACCGCATCCAGATAGAACGCACACCTAACGATCGATCGTACAGTTCGCTCTATGCCATGCCGTTGATTCAGGCTCCGGCTGCGTGGGACACCACGATCGGCAGCAAGGCCATGAGTGTGGCGGTTATCGACACCGGCATTGATTACACGCATCCCGATCTGTTTTTGAATATCTGGATCAATCAACGCGAAATTCCTGCCGCGGTGCGGGCCAACCTACTCGACCTCGACGGCGATGGCCTGTTTACCTTCTACGACCTCAACGACGCACGCAACCAAGGCCCTGGCAAAATCACTGACCTGAACGGCAATGGCCGCATCGACGCCGGCGATATTCTCAGGCGGCGCAATCTGGGCGGCTGGTCGGATGGCAGCGATGCCGATGGGAATGGGTATGTGGATGATCTGGTCGGCTGGAACTTTGTGAACAATACCAACAACCCCTTCGACGATGAAGGGCACGGTACACATGTGGCGGGCACCATCGGGGCGATCGGCAACAATGCGCGTGGCGTGGTGGGTGTGAATTGGCAAGTGCAGCTGGTGGCGTTGAAGTTTCTCGACGCCAACGGTGCCGGGTCGACCTCGTCCGCGGTAGCGGCACTGAACTATGCCGTGCGGAACGGAATCCCGATCAGCAACAATAGCTGGGGCGGCGGTGGTTTCAGCAACGCGTTGTCCAACGCCATCCGCAACGCTCGCGACGCTGGCCACATCTTCGTCACTGCTGCAGGCAACATCGGCCGCAACAACGACACGCTGGCGACCTATCCAGCGAATTACAGCTTTGACAACGTGGTAACGGTGGCTTCGACCACGAATCGAGATGTATTATCGAGCTTCAGCAACTTCGGTGCATCAACGGTCGATCTAGCCGCGCCTGGATCAAGCATTCTTTCGACGCTGCCCAACAACCGCTACGGCACGCTGAGCGGTACCTCGATGGCCGCGCCCCACGTCACCGGGGCGATGGCGCTCGTCTGGAGTACCGATGTCACGCAGACGTATTCCGAAGTCATCGCCCGCATCCTCAATACCGTCGATTATGTCAGCGCTCTGAAGGGCCGCGTTGTCACCAACGGCCGACTCAATGTGGCCCGAGCGTTGGAAGCAGTCCCGCCGCGCGATACCACGGGGCCGCGGGTGGTCTCGGCCGAGGCGGATTCGGCTACGCGTGCGACCCGAGTACGATTGACATTTAGCGAGCCGATTCTGGCCCGCTCGTTCACGCTGGAGGATATCACTGGCTTTGTAGGACCGAACGGGGTGTCGATCCTTCCAAGCAGCATCAGCGTGGTGCCCGGAAGCGACAACACCCAGTTCGATGTCAATTTCGCACCGCTCTCGGCCGTCGGTACCTACCGCTTCGATGTTGGACCCAACATCACCGATCTCGCCGGCAATTTCATGGATCAATCGCAAGATGGCATCCCAGGCACGACAGCCGACAGCTACCGCGTCACGTTTGCCGTCAGCGGCTTCACGCGGGCGACGTTTGCGAACACGACGAGCGTGGCGATTCGTGATTTCAATACGTCGGCATCGGCGATTGTTATTAGTCAGGATATTAACATCTCTGATGTCGATGTGCGGGTAAATATTAGTCATACCTACGCCAGTGATCTGTATATCTGGCTGCGGGGCCCCGATGGAACCGAAGTGCTGCTCTCGGCCTACCGGGGCGGTAGTGGCCGCAACTACTCCAACACGCTGTTCGACGACGCGGGGACGACGGCAATTCGCAATGGCACGGCTCCGTTTTCTGGCAGCTTTCGGCCCGAGGGCAGTCTGGCGAATTTCAACAACACTAGCGCACGGGGCACCTGGCGGTTGTTTGTTTATGATGGCGCTCGGTTCGACACCGGCACGCTGACTAGTTGGTCGTTGATCGTCTCGGGCAACAGCAGTGGCGTTCTGCGGCGGACGAACACCGAGAGTGTCACAGGACAGCAGCAGGAAACGTTGCGGTTGTTGACTGCCCGTGATGCGGTTTTTGCCAGTCTGCCTGGCGAGACGGTCAAGGCAGTCGACCGCGTGACGCCACCCATCCCCGAGCGGAGCAACCCGAGCGTTGAGACCCCTTGGGGCCGACTCGACCTCCGCAAGAGCACGATTGGGAGCTTTGGCTTGGGTCACGGTCGGCGACGCGGGGTAGTGACGTGGAGCGATTCGCTGAGTCTGTAACCGCCCGATCGACGGCATGCCTGGTGGGTGAGACCGCCAGCAGTTGCCGTCTCGGAGAGTCGCGTTGATCGCAAAGCCAACTGCGGGTATAGGAGAGGAACGTCGGCCCTCGCTGATTGGGGTCACCCCACGGCGAGGGTTGGCGTCACAGGTTGCGTGCAAGGAGGCAGACGATGCGTAAAATCGCTTGGGGCAGTGGTATGCTGGCAGTGCTGCTGGCCTGCTGGACTCTCAGTCTGGCTCAGGAGGTGCCCTCTTCTGCGAAACCGTCTGGGGCTGCCAAACCGCCTGCTGCCCCTGCTCCTCTGCCCGCTGCTGTCGCCGAAACGAAGTTCAGCCCGGCTCAACAACACTTGATGCTCACCGCCCGTCGGGGCGCGGACTGGCTGGCTCGCATGCACGATGCCAAGGGGCGGTTTCTTCCCGGTTATTTGCCGGCCTTGCAACGTGCTTCGGAGGGGGACAACCTAGCTCGGCAGGCGACTGCTGCGGCTGGTTTGGCCCGAGCCGCTCGTGTGTTGCGTGAGGAAGCCTACGCTGTGCGTTCCGCTCAGACCCTTTTGACGTTGCTTGAAGATACTGTGATTGATCCGGCCGATAAAACCTCTCGAATCGTGGATCTACCCGGTGACCGCCTCGTCCGCGCCGTCGCAGGTGCCTATCTTGTGCTGGCCATCTACGAACTACACAA
>JBDNDE010000429.1:0-3028 GCA_046719305.1 Gemmataceae bacterium
CCGATCTAAGCCAACTCGATCGCCGTGCAACTGACCCAACTGCAGGCCACAGCACCTGGGAAGTATTTTGAGGTCAAAGAAAAGGAACACACCGTCCACCTCACCGACGAGGGCGTCCGCAAAGCCGAAGAGTTGGCCGGCGTCGAAAGCTTCTACACAGCCGGTAACATGGAGTGGCCGCACCTTATCGACAATGCATTGAAGGCCCACCATCTGTACAAAAAGGACAAGCGATACGCGGTTATCAAAGATGAAGATGGATCGTGGGCCATCGTCATCATCGACGAACATACCGGCCGTTTGATGCATGGGCGGCAGTGGAGCGATGGGCTGCACCAAGCCATCGAGGCCAAACACGCCCGCGATGGGGTGAAGATCAAGGAAGAGACGCAAACCCTAGCCACGGTGACACTGCAAAACTTTTTCAAAATGTACAAGAAGCTCTCGGGCATGACCGGCACCGCGATGACCGAGGCGGACGAGTTTTGGAAAATCTACAAGCTCGAAGTCATCAACATCCCGACCAATAAGCCGAACATCCGCAAAGATTTTCCTGATGTGATTTTCCGCACCGAGAAGGAAAAGTGGAATGCCGTCGTCGAAGAAGTCATCGAAGTCCACAAAACCGGGCGGCCGATCCTGATTGGCACCGTCGATGTCGATAAATCGCTGAAACTTTCCGAAATGCTCAAGCGTCGGGGTATCAAACATGAACTGTTGAACGCGCTGCCGGAGCATGCTGCACGCGAAGCCGACATCGTTGCCCAGGCAGGCCGTATTGGTGCCGTCACCATCAGCACCAACATGGCCGGTCGCGGCACCGACATCATCCTGGGCGGCAACCCGGAAACCATGGCTTGGACTCAGTTGCGTCACAAATACGCCTCGCGCCTCGATGTGCCTGAGGAGGAATGGAAAGCCACTGTCGAGGCCATCGAAGCCAAAGAAAAAACCCGCGAAGAGGGTCGCAAAGTTGCCGAGATGGGTGGCTTGCACATCGTCGGCACTGAACGCCACGAAGCTCGTCGCATCGACAACCAGTTACGTGGCCGAGCTGGTCGACAAGGCGATCCGGGTAGCTCGCGGTTCTTCCTATCGCTGGAAGATGATCTGATGCGTATCTTTGCAGGTGAATGGGTCTCGGCGGTGTTATCACGCCTGGGCATGAAAGAGGGGGAAGCGATCGAAAGTGGCATGGTCACCCGCCGCATCACCGCTGCCCAGAAAAAGATCGAAGAACGTAACTTCGACAGCCGCAAACATTTGCTCGAATATGACGAAGTCATGGATCACCAACGCAAGGAAGTCTATGGGCGTCGCCAACGCATCCTCAATGGGGCCAACTGCAAGCTGCTGATCTTGGAGATGTTCGACCGACAGATCGAACTGGCTGTGGATCGCTTCCTCGATAGCGACTACGGAGCTGAAACCTTCGCCGAGTTCGCCAGCAAACGCCTGAATGTGCCCTTTGACGCGCACGAATTCGCCCGCAGCGACTTTACCGAAGCCGAACGCCACGCCAAGGAAAAAGCCATCCGGCAGATCGGCTCGGCCTTGCAGGATGCTTTCGATGAAAACCTCGGCTCTGAGGACGCCCGTGAGTGGAACTGGAACGCCATGGCCGGCTTCGTCAACGCTCGCTACGGGCTGTCCTACACTGACAAACAACTCAAGCAGATCGGCCCGGAGAATCTACTCAAACACCTCTCACAGCAAGCCGAGAAGGCCCTTGAGGCCGTCGATCTCTCCGAGGGCAAAGTTTTCCTAGAGAGCGATTGGGGCATTCGCTCGCTGGCTGACTGGGGTCGTCTGAAATATGGTCTTAAGGTGAATGCTGAAGAGTTCAAAGGACTGAGCAAGGCTAAAGCCCGTGAGTTGCTGTCCAAACACATCCGCGAGGCTTACCACCTCAAGGAAGCCGAATTCCCTGTTACGGCGTTGCTAACACAGTTCATGACCGAACGCGGGGTAGGCGGCGTGGGCCAAAAATTTAACCGCGAGGGACTATACCTGGCCGCTTGCGAACGCTTCCCCCATGCGGCAGCGAACTTCAGCGAGGAAGCCTTCCGCACGGAGCCAAAGTCCAAACTGATCGAGATGCTGCTGCTGGCGAGCAAATCGAGCTTTCCCGCCACGCCCCAGGAGGCAATCAACGACCGTCTCAAGAGCGTTTTCGAGGGGTCCAACCGCAAGGCCGACGCTGATGACGCCAAGGAATTGGCTGACTGGGCACGCCAAACGTATCTGATGGACGTTACCGCCGAGCAACTCCAAGGCAAGACCGCGGAGGAGGTGCGACAGTTGCTGTGGAACACCTATGACGCCTGCTATCGTCCGGAGATGAGGCGAATGGAGCGGAGTTTGGTTCTCAACCAGATGGATTTATCGTGGAAGAACCATTTGTACACCATGGACCATCTAAAGAGTGGTATCGGACTAGTGGGCTACGCCCAAGAAGATCCGAAGACGGCTTACAAGCGTGAAGGTATGAAGGAATTTAAGATCATGTGGGAGGGGATCGACGACAAAGTCACCGAAACCCTCTTCCGCATGGAACAATCCGAAGCCTTCGAAGAGGCCATCTGGCAAATTTCCTCCGCCCGGCAGGAAGCCGCTCCGCGTCTAAGTGCCCAGGCGGCTGCAGCGGCCCAGCAACAGGCTGCTCAACAGCAAGCGACCAGCGGCGAAGTCAAGGTCACTGAGACGATCCGCAACCGGGGCCAGCGTGTCGGTCGAAACGATCCTTGCCCCTGCGGCAGCGGCAAGAAGTATAAGAATTGCCACATGAAGGGATGACGACTCCTTGGGCTGTTGCTATCAGGCACGCCATCCCCCACTGCGCCATGCGGTGGTTGGGCTAAAGATCAGCCTACCCCGCCTACGGCGCGGACGGTCTACCCTCGCTTGACCGTCTGACAATGGGTGTTCTGAACTCTAACTCTCCTGGGGTCGGCCGTCCAGTGTGTGGACGGCCTGTCCTGGCTTGCAGGTGTCCGCCCTCGGCCACGCTGGAGCTATACCTCGTCTG
>JBDNDE010000043.1:0-19268 GCA_046719305.1 Gemmataceae bacterium
ACGTATGACGCGCAGCCAGCACAGCTTCCATCGCACCTTTGGAATCGTAAAAAATCAACCCAACTCCATCCTTAGCCATTCCCAAAACAGCCCGCTTTGCGCCGTGTTCGTCCGTAACGACAAAGCTGCGTGCTTTGAGGGTGTTTGGCTTGTCGTCTCGACTAGTTGGCTTGTCACCTGTGCTAGGGCGGTTGTCGTCGCGGGCGCTGGCTTGGTTTGACGGCACAGCAAAGGCTACCACCAACACAAGTAAGCCGACCAGCAGTACTCGCAGCAACAGGTTGTGTCGCTCTAGGCGAGCCAAACGGCGTTCGATGCTGTCCAGTTGGCTCATAGTGTTTGCCCTCCCAGCAGAAACCAGCGACGATCAAAATAGGCTGCAAATTGGTCAAGGAGTGTCTTTTCGCGGCACAAGACAACATGTTCGCAATTGCGATCTTGTGCGCCGCGTGTCCAGTTGTAGCTGCCGTTAAGCAACAAGGACCGATCGAAGATCGCAAACGTGTGGTGCATGTGTCCTATGCCATGACTGGTACAGGTCGAGATACCTGCTGCTGCGACACGAGGGAGATCCGCTTCGAGGTCGTAGGATTTGTCATCATTTTTGTTAAAATGAATCGAGATACCACGACCATACGTATGCAACAAGGAATCGGCAGTTCGATCATTCGTGCGTGTGAAGACGCACATATCAATTGAACGCTTGTCCGACTGTACCAGCGCGACAATCCGCGAGTCAATATTATCCTCGGGTGAGAACAACACCTCGCTACTGTGGGCCGCATCCAGGCATGGTTGAACTGGGTGCAGCATCTTCAGCACAACCTCAGCAAAGCGAACCCATTCACACTGGGCTGGGTCGCCATTTCCGCACGAAGCATCGCAAAATTTTGCTGCCAAAAGCAGCCTGATGCTGATCCACTGAGCCGGGCCAACCGCTCGACCAGGACAGTGCATTCTCCGCCGCTAAGCCGGCGCTCGGCGGAGAACTGAACCAACAGTGGTTCCCATTCTTGGATGGTAATGACGGTTGATGAAACATACAGGATAGTTAATTATCTTTTATAGGTGCCTTATCCTTTTCCATAGGCCCCGGTACTGTCCATAGATGGATCTTGTAATCCGTGCCACGTACTGTCACCGTCTCGGTCTTTTCCGGCTTCCACGGCCCCATTAGAAAGCGATGCGACACAATCCGGCTGCCAGGCTTGAGCCGCTTGAGCAGAATTGGCCGCAATTGATCCGACAAGCCATCAGAAAGATACATGGTGACGACGGTAGCCTCTTCGAGATCGGTCACCTTCATCACATCCTGGATACGGAATTCGACCTTGTCGGTAACTTTGGCCGCCGCTGCGTTGTCTTTGCTTTCTTTGATGCGTTGCTCGTCCAGATCGACGCCCACGCCTTTTTTAGCTTTGAACTTGCTGACGGCAGTGACGACGATTCGGCCATCGCCGCAACCCAGATCAAAAACGGTATCTTTCTCCGATACCTTGCCCAACTCCAGCATTTTGTCGACAACCTCTTGGGGAGTAGGAACGTAACGAATGAGGATATCGTCGGGAATCTTGGGGTCGGCTTTGGTCAGATCCAATTCGCTGGTTTTGCCTGCTTCGACGATCGCCTTACGGGTGCGTTTATATGTCTCGTAGTTGTTCGGTTGCCACTTCGCCGTCACGGTGTAGTAGAACCGTTTGCCGGGTGTCAGCGGCGGGGTGCGAAACGTGCGTTCGGTTTTGTCCTTCTGGTCGCTGTACTCTTCGCCGTCGATATATAGGGTGGCGTCCTCTTCGAGTTTGATGATCAGAATAGCGGGTTTTTTCTCCGTGGACTTGGGATCGGCCTTGTCCTGAGCAGTCAGGGGCACCAAGAGGGTACAAGGTAGTAGGGTGGCCAACAGCATACGAAGTATCTTCATGTTGCGAATTCCTCGATGGTAAGTTAGGGTGACGATCCTGCGTTGGACGCTCACGCGTTGGACGCTTACACGCCTAGTGAGGAATTATCGTACAAACCAAACAGCTCAACGACCGTAGGCGAATTTTTCCGCCTGCCGCCAAAAGCGAGAAAACCGAGTCAGATCAAATGGTCCAGGATGCTCCACCAATGCTGGCATCGGCACAACCTCGGCTTTCAGAGCCGCGATTAGCCCCCGATGCCAGGGGCAAACGGTATCGGTTGTGACGATGCGGTCGGCCCCGTGTTGCTGGGCAAAGGCGCGTAGTTCGCTGAGCGTATCGCCTTTGCGAATGGTTACGGGTAAATCGAGCAAGCACTCGTAAAGAAATCCGATGCGTTTGAGAGTGTACCGCTCGCGGCGGAGATAGGCTTCGTCGAAGACAAACAAAGCTGGACTGGCGGGATGGGCCGCCAAAGCTGGTCCGGTGGGCGACAAGCACCCTTCATGCACCCAGACAATCACGCTCATCGCCGCCTCCGTTCGTCCCGCATCGGTAGCTTAAACAGTCGACGCTCTATCTGGTCGTAACTGCCCTCAAAATCGCAATGCCCTCGCACAGGACAGCTTCGACAGTAGCTACCCCCGGTGTACTTCTCAAGATTCTCACGATTGAAGAAGTATGGCTTGTGACTAAACGTGGAAGCAACCCATTGCCAAGAGAGATTGTTACTCGCCGGGTCACCATCGAGCAAGTGTTCGAGAAACCAGCGGGCCCCCGCTTGCCAACGCACCCGTCGCCAGTGGACGACATAGGCGGCTAACCACATCCGGGCATGATTATGTAAGTAGCCCGTGGTGTATAACTCGTCGATGAAACCGTCGATGCAAGGCAGACCGGTTGCCCCCTCGCGGAGATCCTCGGGTAACTCTCGGGCATACTGCCAGTGGCCCGTCTTGTACTCCTCGCAGTCGTCCCAGATACCGTCGCCTTCGCGGGCCCAAATGCGTTGCCAATAGTCACGCCAGCCAAGCTCGTTGATCAACTTGGCACAGTCCCCCTTGGAGGCACGCTGCAACGCCGCATCACGCACTTCGGGTAGGGATAGCACCCCGTGACGAATGTACGGCGACAAACCCGTGACCGCACCATCCAGGTAGTTGCGGGTGGCCGCATAGCGGGCAGGATCGAGGCGTTGCAGGCGATGATGAGCCTCGGCGAGGCCGCCAACTATCGGGCTAAGCTCCCCGGACGCTTCGGGGAATTGCTCGCGCAGGTAGGCGGCCAAGTCGTCCCGGTTGGCAAAGTCTCGGCGCAAGTCTGCACTCATCGAGCGGCTCCTCTTCGGGCGTTGCGGCAGCGATCGCTACAGTAACGGACCTCGTCCCAATTGCGTGCCCATTTTTTTCGCCAGGTGAAGGGTCGTCCACAACTCGCACAAATCTTGCTTGGCAAATGCTGTTTGCGGGTCATTCGATTTACTCCCCTGTGCATTCATAGCAGACATACAAGGGGCGTTTCACCTGGGTAGAGAAGCGCGCGGATCGGCATAAATGGTTCTCCTCACTCGCTGCGTAGCCAGGATTCGTTACACACGGCCATGTGAAGACGTGAGCCGACTAAATAGATCAGGCCGTCGTCGGCCTGACATAGCGACATGTAACCGCCCACTGACGCGGGCACCTTGCGAAAGTGGCCCCACGTTTTGCCATCGTCGTCTGACAGAGCCACCATCGTCCCGCCCCCCACTTTTCCCCGGGTGTCGGCGGTCATCATCAGCACCGCCCCACTTTGCAGGCGAAGCACCGCCGATTTTTGCCCGCCGCCGATTCCAGGGAAGGGGGACTCCCTGGTCTGCCAACTATCGCCACGATCGTTGCTGATTTGCACCGGCATGGGATGTGGGCCACGCAGGAAGTTGACGATCGCGCCATCGCGACGCTCAAAAATCGCCGGGTGAATCACATAACGGCCCCCGGCCGCTTTTCGCATATCGCCCTTGGCCACGGTCCAAGTTTTACCTTTGTCCGGGCTGAGCATGAGTTTCTCATCGACATGCACTTGACCATCACAGGCTAGAACCAGCGTGCCGTCTTTGGCGACAATCGCCGAGCATGGCTGGCTGAGGCTATTCGGATCATCGCGGGAAAGGATGATGCGTGGCTTGGACCAGCTTGCGCCGCTGTCCTCGGAGATACGCATCATGTTGGCCGCATAATCCCAGCCATGTAAAGAAAGAGTACAAAAGTGATAGATTCGTTTACCATCGCGAAGTAAAACAGGTGCATGTACGTTTACATCCGGAATCATAAAGAATAAGGAAGCCTCATCCCAGCGATCGGAGCCGGCCCGTAGCCGACTCGCCGCTTGCACGAGTTGCCGATCCGGCTCGCCGACACAGGAATACCACACGGCCAACACATCGCCATTAGGGCAAACGCAACAAGCGCTGAAGTGGTTATGGTTGCTGAAGATCGGGCCGAAGCTGTTGGGTGGAATGGTTGGTCCTTTCTTGGCAGCAGTGAAATCGAGAAAGTACGGCTTCTTGGGATCTGGCGGAGCGGGACGTTTGCTGTCTTGCTTGACATGGCGGGCATGCAGAGCCGGCAGCGCGACCGGCAGCGGCTTGCTTTTGGGTAGCGCTGCTTGCACCACTCGGAAGCCGGTGTAGCGGTTGGCATCCTCCGGCACATGACCCGATCGATTGGCCGATCGCGCAAAATGTGCCGGATTCTGGCCGCGTGTTGGTTGGTAGCTCCAGCCGCGCACGACGCGCGCCTCGCCCTGCTCCCGGCCAACAGGATCGGTTTGGTCATCGGCTTCATAGGGGCCGTACCAATCGAGGCACCACTCGGCGACATTGCCGTGCATGTCGTGCAGCCCCCAGGGATTAGGTGGGAACGAGCCGACGGGTAACGGTTTGTCGAGGCGTTTGCCATCTTTTCCGAGGCCGAAATGCGCCTGTTGGGCGGTGAGTTTGTCGCCAGTGGAATAGGCGGTAGACGTGCCGGCCCGGCAGGCGTATTCCCATTCGGCCTCGGTGGGCAGGCGATACGCTTTGCCCTCTTTCTTCGAGAGCCAGTCACAAAAATCGACGGCCTGTTGCCAGGTGACATAGGTGACCGGGTCGTTATCCTCAGTGCCGTTACCATATTTGCCACGCAGCTTTTTATGCTCAGGGTCGAACTGTTCGTACTGGGCGTTGGTTACCTCATAAATGCCGATTGCAAACGGTTGTGTGATCTGGACTCGATGAGCTGGTGCCTCGTCGGCGTCGCGGGTCAGCCATTCAGCCCGGGTAGTGGGGGCCTTCTTGCCAGTGCCTCGCATATACTCGCCCGCAGGCAGACGACGTAACTTCATCCCGATGGAGTTGGTAAATAGTTTCGTATCCTCACTCGGTGCTTCTCTCGAATGAGCAGCGCCAAGCAAGGTCAAAGCCCCACACAAACAGCCAATCAGCCAGCGCATGGGTAGTTCCTCCAAGAAACGACAGAAAGCAACAACCTAAGCGTTCAGGTTCTGTTCGTCCTAGGAATCAGCCACGCAAATGCAACTAGCCGACCTCCGTAACAGGTCGGCTAGCCCATAGGCTCATTTTTTTACTACTTAGTCCCCAAAAACAAGTTGAGCCGTCTCACCCGGTTGCACGCCGACCACGCGAAATTGCTCGATTTCCCGGCCGTCTCGCTGCCATTTGGCCCGCACGCTATAGACCTTCATGCGACCAGCAAGCGGCGGCGTTTGAAACAAGCTACCGGCCAGCTTCTCCTTCTCGACAAAGACTTCAGCTCCTTCAGGTGCTACGATGCGAATCTGGGCACAACCCGGCGGTGGCGGGCTAACTGGCTTCAAGGCCGTGTGCGGCACGGGGACTAACTCGCCCTGGGAGGGTAAACCCGGCGTACGGAGCATTGGTAGTCCTAGTTCGTCGATCACAGCAATGGGCGGATAAACCGGGTTGCGAGGGAAGCTCTGCCAGAGGATTGGCCTACCGAAGGGCCGAAATGGCATGACACCCGCGGGATATGCCACCGGGTCGATGCGCCATGTGTCGGCCGAGTTGAAGGCGAAGCCATAGCTATAGGCGACGTTGTAGCTGTAGCGATGCCCACCGGTGTAGGGGCCGTAGATCATCGCTGGGCCGATGCCTTGGCCGAAGCCCAGCGGACCAGCCTGAGCGAGGGGAGCGGAGGCGGCAAGCAAGAACAGCAGGGGAAGGAGAAAACGCATAGGTGGAGCCTCTGGCAGGGAGGGCGGGGCGTCATGCCCCAGCCCCAAAGGCGATTATCGCCCAAGAGGCCCCTAGGACGGTAGTTCTCTGCCAGCTACGAAGGCAGATCGACCAAAGCAACCCGTAACAATCGCCCCGGCTGGCAAAGTTACTTCACCGGCTCGGCCAAGGGGTCGTGATCGACGCCGAGTGACTGATACAACCCACGCAACTGCTTCCATTGCGATTGCTGGCGTTTGCTGACTTCCCGAAGCGTGAGCTTGCGTGGCGCGACCAACCCGGCCAGATGGAGTAGATCGGCCTTTTCCAGCAGGCCGAAGCAGAACACCTCGGGAGTCTGCTGCATGGTTCGATTCTCTTCCAATACCTGTCGTAGGGTGGCCCAAGATCCCTGCAGTTCTACTGAACCGATAGCTTTTTCGTCGACGGCAGCAGCAGCCAAGGCGATCAGGCTAGTACGCGGGCCGACCGCAACTAGGTGGACGTTGCCCTTGGCCCAAGTGGCGACGGCATTGACCTGGGCTGCTTGCAGACCGAGCGGCCGATCTCCGAAGCAACCCAGTTGCAGGGCAAAAAGATAATCATGCGAGGACATCTTGCAGCCCCCGAAGTACCACGGGTCCATCTCGATCACCCGGTAGCCGGCTTTGGCTAAGCGTGGTGCGGTCTGTTTATCGGCTGCGAACCCGGCATCGTTGAGGACCAGGGCGGTTTGGGTCGCACCGGGCGTCTGGGTAATGCGGATCGGCACGCTCCACTTGTTGCTCAGTCGCAGATAAGTCGGGGCCTCCTTGCTTACTTCGAGCGACGGCAACCGCAGAACCGAGCGGACAGCATGGCGGCGAGCGGGATTGGTTTTCGGATCGAGCTCGCTATCGCGCGGCAGATTTTGGGCTAACTTGAGGGCCAGACCGTTGAGCGTCAGGTTGTTTTCGGGCATTTTCATGCGATACTCATCGGCTTTCAACAGGTCTGCCGTCACGTCGATTTCGTCGGCGGAGAAGCTTTTGTCCTCGGGAAAGAAGTAGTCGCCCACGGCGCGGTAGAGTTGTTGGCGGTTGTCCTTGCCAAAGTTGTGCGTGCCCGGGTCGCTGTTGATGTGCGACCGCAGATTTTCCGGCTTACCCAGCAGTTTGTAGATCGGCCGTGCTGCATCAAGCAAAGGCGGCAGGGCATAGCCGGCCGTGAAACAGCAGGCGTCTTTGTCGTTGTAGGTCAGCAGCGTCGGCCGGGGGGCACGCAAGCAGGTCAGATGGGTGTAGTCGGCTAGCGTACCGAAGTCACAGGGGGTCTGTTCGGAATCGCCTAGATCTTTAAGATGATCCCGTATCTTCACCTTGAACGGGGAGTAGCCGGCTACGGGATTGGCTAAACGGACTCGCAGATCGAGGCTACTGATGAAAATGGTCTGCCAGCCGCCGCCGGACAAGCCACTGACCGCTACGCGCGAAGCATCGGCCCCCGGCTGCGCGAGAAGCACGTCGATTCCTTTACTCATCGACAGGTAAAACGGAGCCAAGCCACTGCTGCCGCACAAATCGATTTGATTCAGGCAACCGTGATTATTGGTGGCAGTGCGGAGTTGTCCCATGCCAAACCATTCGACACTCAGTACGATCAAGCCGCGCCTCGCAAGATTCAGGCAGCGAATCTGTTTGTAATCGGCCCCGTTGCCGGCGGCATCATGGCCATTGACGGCGAGCATGACGGGCATCTTGGCTGTCGGTTTTTCTGGGGTGTAAAGCAGGGCAGGAATCCACATGCCAGGCAGGATTTCATAACGAAGCTGTTGGACGGTGCAACCAGTGCCGCGAAGTTTTTCGCCGCGGACGATGTGAACCGGAAACTCCCGCCAGGAGCGTGCCTCGCCACGGAAGACGACCTTATCGAGGATCTCTTTGCGCAAGCGATCGGCATAGGTGGTCCATTGCTCGGCGGTCTGAATAGGCGGCAGCTTGGGCAGTTTGGCTTCGAGATGATCTTGGGTGTCAAGCGTCGCTTGTCGTGGGGAGAAGCCCTCAGCGGCCAAGCAGAGCAGAAGCACAGAGAGCATCGGCAAAGACTCCACCAGGAGGCAAGGGAAGAATGTGGGAAGGATACACCCCCGAACGAGCGACGACAAGGCACTCGCATCGGGCTTGCCTGTCGAGTAGGCCAGCTAGAGTTGTTGATCGAACGGGCCACCTGGGGTTGTTGGTCGCCAGCGTTTAGCCGATTCGTGGTGGTCGCCAGCCAGGATGCAAGGCAACGGTAGCGATGAAGAATGGAGAATGGCTAGCCCTGAACTGCTGAAAGAGAAGGCATAGCGGTATCCTCGCCATCGAGATTGCCTCCCCAAGGCAATGCTCTTTTCGGGCAATCGAGGGCTGCCTTTGCTTCGCCTTAGCCAAATGAGCCAAATGACAAGCGTGGCCTTTACTTTGCTTTGCCCTGGGCCGCAACAGCAGCAGCGGCAGCCGCGATCGCCTCTTGATCGCCGAGGTATTCGCGTTTGAGCGGCTTGAGGTGGGCATCCAAGACGTAGAGCATGGGAATACCGGTGGGAATATTGAATTCAAGGATGTCCTCGTTGCTCATGTTTTCGAGATATTTAACCATCGCGCGTAGCGAGTTGCCGTGTGCGACAACCAGCAAGCGTTGGCCGGTTCGGATGGCAGGGGCCAACACTTCGTTCCAATAGGGCACCACGCGGGCAACCGTCTCTTTCAGCGATTCGGTCAGCGGCAATTGCTGAGGCGAGAGATGGGCGTATCGTGGATCATGGCCGGGGTAACGCGGATCGCTGGGTTCCAAGGGCGGGGGTGGTACGTCATAACTACGTCGCCAGATTTTCACCTGCTCTTCACCAAACTGAGCGGCTGTTTCAGACTTGTTCAAGCCTTGCAAGGCTCCGTAGTGTCGTTCGTTGAGTCGCCAATCCGGGCTGAACGGGAGATACATCAGATCCATGGTGTCGAGGATGGTCCAAGCGGTGCGAATAGCCCGTTTGAGCACCGAGGTATGCACAGCGTCGAAGACGTATCCTAGCTGTTTGAGAGTTTGGCCGGCGAGGCGGGCTTCCTCCAGACCGGCGGGCGTGAGATCAACATCGGTCCAACCGGTAAAGCGATTTTCGAGGTTCCAGGCACTCTGCCCGTGACGGACCACGACGAGATTGTACATGACATATCCTCCTTTATAACCGGGATGGTATGAAGCGGTTGCCACCTTGGTCAGAGGTCGGCCGGCGCGGTTGCGAGATGGCAGACAATAGCCCAGGGTTTGCCCTGGTGGGGGCAGAGCACAACCTGGGCCGCTTCGCTGCCGGATCGCTTCAGTTTGCGGCTGAGTTCCTCTAGGTCATAAGGCACGCCGCGACGCATCAGGTTGATTGGCCCGATGCCTTGCAAACGTAAGTAATCGCGCAACCTAGCCAAGTGAAACGGCATGGCAGCGCGGATGCGCCAGGCACGCGCCCAGGGGGTCGGTGTCCACTCGTTGGCGCTGAGATAAGCAATACCAGGCTCCAGGGGCCAGGCGTTGAGTCGGGCGGCCAACTCGCCCACCAGGCCAGCACGGACCACCGCTGGGCAGGGGTCGATGAGCCAGTCGCCAGGGGAATTGGGGGGAGGGGGTGACAGCGGATCATCACTCGTCAGCGTCTGCTCATGAGGTAATATCGTCGCTCGAACTCGGGCCGTGGCCAACGGCGGCGACCACCACACGCACTCCTTCAATTCGCCGTCCAGCGAGACATATTCGGCTTCGCCACCGAGCAGGCGGACCTCTTGTTCGGGCACGCCGGGGGCTAGCTTGGCCACAATCGCTTGGCGGGCGAAGCGTTCTCGCACAGCCGAAAGGGCAGGCAGGCAGGCTTCCAAGGAGAGTTGTCTACGTCCCCCGACGCGTCGATCCGGATCGGTGTAAAGAACCTCGAAAGATGTGTCCATGCTCAAGCCATCTCCATGGTGAAAGTGAGCCGATACCTCATATACGCGCACGTTTTGCTCGGCCATCGCCAGACGCAACGGATCGATATCAACCGCGGTCACGTCGGCAAAGCCGGCCAATGCCAAGGTATCGCCGCCGATTCCACAGCCCAGATCGAGCAGACGTGGCCGGGTCTTGAGTCGCTGGGCCAACGAAGCGGCTCGGTGGCGGGCGACCAGTTCACTGCTGGCTTGCTCCAAGGCTTGCCGGACAAAATACATCCGCTCGGCGCGGCGAAACTTGACGGCGGCACGCGAGCGGAGCAGGGCTGTTTCCAAGGCGACACGGGCCAGAACTTGATCGAATTGCTTCGCCATTTTGCCGAAACAGGTCAAGAAGGTGCTTTCCGTAGGGGCCAACGCCATCGCCCTGGATAGCGCCAATTGCCCTCGAGGGGTGAGCAAAGCAGCAAAACTAGCCAGATCCATCGCAACTCCCTGTAAGGATTACAGGGTGATTCTTACAGATGGAGCGGTGGTTCTCCACGAGAAGCAGAACGGGACGAGCACCCAACTACTCAGCGGGCAAGGGGTTTGAACCAATCGGGATGGATTCCAAAGCGATTGGCACGAGACGTGCCCTTGTTTTTGTGGAACCGCTACTGAGCAGCGCCAGCCGATCCCCCCATCGGTATGGTCACCCGGCTGCTCCCCATCCCCTAGCCCCTCCTCTGTGCCCCTCTAGAGACTCATCTTCCAAGGGTCGTCCGCTCCCCCGCGGATGACCTCTCTTTTTTTGCAGACAGACCATCCCGATCCTACTAGCATGGCAACCAGATAGACTCTCTCTCCCGGAGGATCGGATCATGCTGGCGATTCTGCTGCTCTCGCTTGCCGCTCCAGTCGATCGGCCGAACATCCTATTTGTATTCACGGACGATCATGCTTCGCATGCGATAAGTGCTTATGGATCGAAGATTAATACAACGCCAAATATCGACCGGCTTGCGAAGGAAGGGATGCTGTTTCGCAATTGCTTTTGCACCAACTCGATCTGCTCGCCAAGCCGTGCCGTCATTCTCACGGGAAAACATAGTCACCTCAACGGCGTTCTGGATAATCGCCAGGCGTTTGATGGCTCGCAACAACACCTCGGAAAGCTGTTCACGGCCGGAGGCTACCAGACGGCGCTAATCGGCAAGTGGCATCTAAAGAGTGATCCGACCGGCTTTCAGTATTGGGCCATCCTCACCGCCGCCGGAGGGCAGGGGACCTACTACAACCCTGAGTTCAAGACAAATTCGGGGGTTCTGAAAACAACCGGTCATGTGACCGAGATTACCACCGATCTGGCGTTGAAATGGCTCGACAATCGTGATCCGAACAAACCGTTCTTTCTGATGTATCAGCATAAGGCCCCCCATCGTGAGTGGGAGCCGGCTCCTGCGCAACTGGGACTGTATCGCGACAAGGACATTCCCGAGCCAGAGACGTTGTTCGATGATCACGCCGGATTGGCCTCGCCGGCGAAGAAACAGGAGATGACCATTGCCGAGCATCTGACGGAACGAGATCTAAAACTCGTGCCGCCGCGTAACCTCACGCCGCAGCAACTCAAAGTCTGGAACGCCGCCTATGAGAAAGAAAACGCGGCTTATTTGGCAGCGAAGCCCACAGGCAAGGATCTAGTTCGTTGGAAGTATCAGCGTTACATCAAGGATTATCTACGTTGTGTGGCCGGCGTGGATGAGCAACTCGGTCGAGTGCTTAAGTATTTAGATCAAAAAGGACTTGCAAAAAATACAATTGTTATCTACTCTTCGGATCAAGGCTTTTATCTCGGTGATCGTGGCTGGTATGACAAGCGCTGGATGTATGAAGAATCGCTACGGATGCCGTTCATCGTCCGTTGGCCAGGCGTGACCAAACCGGGCAGCGAGAATAAAGACTTAGTGCAGAACCTCGACTTCGCCCAAACCTTTCTCGAAGCTGCGGGCCTAAAAGCTCCCCAGGACATGCAAGGCCGCAGCCTGGTTCCTCTGCTCAGAGGCGAAACGCCCAACGATTGGCGCACCTCGATCTATTACCACTATTTCGAGTATCCAGCCGTCCATATGGTTCAAAAACATTACGGCGTGCGGACGACTACGCATAAACTGATCCATTATTATCTCATCGACGAATGGGAACTATTCGACCTCGTGAAAGACCCCGGCGAACGCAAAAATGTCTATGCCGATCCAGCCTACGCCGATACGGTCAAAACCCTCAAGGCCGAACTCCAGCGGCTGCGCAAGCACTATAAGGTCGACACGTTCAAGGAACCGGTGGACAAGCCAGCGAAGAAGGGCGACCCCACAAGAGTGAAAACAACCCGGGTGTTGGATCTGCCTCTGGACAAAGCCGATAGCCGGGTGACGTTGGTGAAAGCAACCCTGAAACGCGACGAAGAACCCGGCTACTTATCGCTAGATGGCCAAGGCTTTGCTCGAATCAGCGCGGTCCTCGATCCGGCTTACAAGCCGCTCACCGTGGGGGCGTGGCTGTGGCTGGAAGGCAACAAAGGAGTCGTATTTGCCCAGGGCGGCGAGGCCCAAGGCTACGCTCTGGCCCTTGAAAATGGGGTGCCGTTGTTGGCCGTGCGCAGCGAGGGTAAATTGGCCACTGCCAAGGGCGACGCACCGCTCCCGCGAGGCCGTTGGGTCCATGTCATGGGTCAACTGGACGCCGCCGGCAAGATTCGCGTGTGGGTAGATGGCAAAGCGCAAAAGCAAACCGCCCAGGCCAACCACCTGACTCGCCGCCCCGCCGATGGGTTGAGCATCGGCCGAGACACTGGTTCGCCGGTGGGTAGCTATCGCGAGGAAGGGCCGTTTTGCGGCCGCATTCGCAGCCTGCGGGTGTACTGGGGCATGCCGGACGAAAAGGAGGTGGCGTCATGGCTGGGGCGCTGATGCTCGCGTTGGCCCTGAGCCTGCCGTTCGCAGCCGACAGTCCCAACGTCTTGTTGATCTTAACAGATGATCAAGGCTACGGCGATCTGAGTTGTCACGGCAATAGGATACTGAAGACGCCCTATTTGGATGCGTTGCATGCCCAGAGCGTGCGATTCACCGATTTTCATGTCGATCCGACCTGTTCCCCGACGCGAGCGGCCCTGCTGACCGGTCGCTACAGTTCGCGCACGGGGGTATGGCATACGATTGCCGGACGCTCGATCCTGCGTCGCGATGAGACGACCGTAGCGCAGCATTTCCAGGCCGCGGGCTACCGTACTGGCATCTTTGGCAAATGGCACCTGGGGGAGAGTTGGCCCTATCGCCCGCAAGATCGGGGCTTCGAGGTATCGTTGATCCACGGCGGCGGCGGGATTGGCCAGACTCCCGACGCTTGGGGGAATCGATACGTCGATGACCGTTACTGGCGCGATGGTCGATTGGAACCGCAGAAAGGTTACTGCACTGCAGTATTTTGTCGGGCTGCGGAGCGATTCATGGTTGAAGCCAAGCAGCCGTTTTTCTGTTATCTCGCCACTAATGTTCCTCATTCACCCTACATTGCGCCGACAGGAACTGAAGCCGTCTTCCTCAAACAAGGAGTGCCGCCCGCCCGAGCGGCCTTTTACGCCATGATTGCCGATCTCGACTCCGAGCTTGGTCGTCTGCTGGCTGCACTGAAAAAAGCCGGCAAGCAGGACAACACCATAGTGATTTTTCTGACGGATAATGGGACGGCAGCAGGATGGAACGAGGCCAAAAAGGATGGCTTTAACGCCGGCATGCGTGGAGCCAAGGGAACCGTGTACGAAGGGGGCCATCGCGTGCCGTGCTTCTGGTGTTGGCCGGGACGCTGGAAACCGCGTGATGTGGCTGGTCTGAGCATGCATTGCGACGTGCTACCGACTCTTCTGGACGTGTGCGGCATCGCGGCGAAACATCGGCTACCGCTGGATGGTCTAAGCCTGCGCGGCGTGCTGGAGGGCAAAAAGGCGCTACCTGATCGGACGCTCTTTGTCCATTCGCAACGGGTTGACACCCCCGTCAAGGGCCGACAATACGCGGTGATGCAGGGGCCCTGGCGAATGGTAGAGGGACGTGAGTTGTATCATCTGGGCGAGGATCCTGGGCAACGCGATAATCGCGCGGCAAAGGAACCGAAACGTCTGCAGTCCATGCGTGCGGCTTATGATCGCTGGTGGGAAAGCATCTCTACCCGTTTCCATGAGGTAGTGCCTTTGGTGATCGGTGCGACCGAACAAAACCCCGTAACGCTGACCTGTCACGATTGGCGGGGTGAGGTAGTGCCCTGGAATCAGTCGTTGATCCGCACTATGCCTTGGGCTAATGGCTCATGGGCCATCGAGGTCGCCCAGGCGGGTATCTATCGCTTTACCTTGCGGCATCAGCCAGCCGAAGCGCACAAGCTGCTGGAGGCGAACCGCGCAGTGGTCCGAGTGGGTGACAAGGAGGCAACTACTCAGATCAAGGCAGGCAGCATCTCAGCGACGTTAGAGATGCGTTTAGAGGCTGGCGCGGCCCGATTGCAAACCCGACTAGAAAGTCCTCAAGGGGTTCGGGGGGCTTTTTTTGTGGAAGTTGAAAGATTGAAGTAGCTTCTTGCCACCAACCATCCACTCGGTTAAGATATCGAAAATCCCAACCGAGGCCAACCTATGCGCATTGCTACAGTTTTGAGCTTGGCTCTGATCGGCTTCTCCTCGGTGCAGGCCGATGAGTTGCCGCTGTTCCGAGCGGTGAAGCAACCGGCAGTGCCTCGTGTGCGAGGGCCAGTTGCTACGCCGGTAGATGCGTTTATCCTGCAACGGCTGGAAGCGAAAGGGCTAGGGCATGCGGCCCAGGCGGATCGGTCGACGTTACTGCGGCGGTTGAGCTTTGACTTGACGGGGCTGCCGCCGACCTTGGCCGAACAAGAAGCGTTTTTGAACGACACAAGGCCCGATGCTTATGAACGACTCGTCGAGCGGCTATTGAATTCAACAGCCTTCGGGGAACGTTGGGCATTGTTTTGGTTGGATTTAGTCCGTTACGCGGAATCGGACGGCTTCAATCAGGATGCTTTACGCCCTAATGCTTATCGGTATCGGGATTGGGTGATTCGGGCGTTTAATGCTGATCTTCCTTATCGGGATTTCGTTCGCTGGCAGCTAGCAGGCGATGAGTTGGCTCCCGATAACCCCGATGCTGTGATTGCGACTGGCTACCTTCGCCTTTACCCCGACGAATACAACGCCGCTCAACTGGAGCAACGGCATCAAGAAATTCTCGACGATCTCACGGATACAACAAGTTTTGCGTTTCTGGGACTGACTTTTGGGTGTGCCCGCTGTCACGACCATAAATACGATCCGATCTCCCAGAAAGATTACTACCGTCTGCAGTCGTTCTTTGCGGCGTTTTACCCCACGGAGGTAGAGTTAAGCCCGGCTCCCGGCTTGGCCGAATGGCAGCAAAAGACAGCAGCGCTTCGTGCGGAGATGGAGCAGTTGGTCGCGGCCAAGAAACTCACCGAGGCCCAAAGGGGGCTGGACCGCTTCCATGCGGGAATCCAAGCGATCGTGAAGAAAGACCCAGCGTTGCGAACGCCCTACGAACAACAGATCGCCTACCTGGCCAACAAGCAGATTGAAGGCTACAGGGAAAATGCGGCCGCTCGATTGCCAGCAGCAGAAAAGAAAAAGTATGAGCAACTTAAGGCTAAGTTGGCAGCGTTTGGTCCTGAACCGCAACCAGTGGTGGCCATGGCAGCACGTGATGTGGGGGCCACAGCCCCGCCGACTTATCGGTTAATCGGGGGCGATTGGCGGAAGCCCTCGCGAACGCTGATCACGCCGTCTTTTCCCGAAGCATTGGGGGGTGGCAAAGCCGAACTCTCGGCTCGCGAACAGAGTACTGGCCGACGGGCCGCACTAGCCGAGTGGCTGACGCGTGAGACGCATCCGCTGACAGCGCGGGTGTTTGTCAACCGCCTTTGGCAGCAACTGACTGGGGTCGGCATTGTAGCTACGCCCAACGATTTCGGTGTGCAGGGCAGCCCGCCCTCGCATCCCGAATTGCTTGATTGGCTTGCCGCTGATCACATGGCCCATGACTGGTCGATGAAACATACTATCCGCCAAATTGTGCTATCCAACACCTACCAGCAGGTGTCGGTGACGCCGAACATCCCTGAGGTGGATCCGTCCAACAAGCTCTACTGGCGAATGAATCGTCGCCGGCTCGAAGGTGAGACGATTCGCGATGCGATCCTCGCTGTGGCTGGCCAGTTGAACCGTCGGCCTTTTGGAGTCAGCGCTCGGCCGCAGTTACAACCAGAGTTGACCCGCTACGTTTGGAAGCCGGACGCTAACGAATGGGATCGCAACCGGCGTTCAATTTATGTGTTGGCACGGCGAAATCTCCGCTATCCGCTGTTTGAGGCGTTCGATCAGCCGGATCTCTGCACCAGTAGTGCCAAACGACTGTCGACCACGACCGCGCCTCAAGCTTTGGCTTTGCTCAACGGCCAATTCAGCAAGCTGCAAGCCCGAGCCTGGGCGGCCCAACTGGTTGGACGATCCCAGTCCGAGCAAATCGAGCAAGCCTACCGGATGGCCTGGGGTCGTTCACCTGAGCAAGTTGAGGTGGAGTTGGCCGAACGCTTCTTACAGAAATGGACGTTGGAAGAGTTGTGTCACGCCCTGTTGAATACAAACGAATTTCTCTATCTTGAGTGAGACAGGTATGATCGACCGACGGGTATTCTTGGCTCAAGGACTCGGTGGTCTGGCGGCCGCCTCGCTGCTGCATGACGAGAGCCAGGCCGCTGCCCCGCCCCGGTTGCGTGTCCATCACCGGCCTACAGCCAAGAGCGTCATCTGGATATTTATTGATGGCGGCCCCAGCCACATGGACTTGTTCGATCCCAAGCCCATGCTAACCAAGTTGGCCGGTCAACCACTGCCCGAGTCGTTTCCGCGTCCGGTCACGGCGATGGGTCTAACGGCCAACTCCCCGTTGTTAGCCAGCAAACGGAGCTTCAAGCGGTATGGGGCCTCGGGCGCGTGGATGAGTGACTGGCTGCCCGAGACGGCCAAACGTGTCGACGACATCGCCTTTCTTAAAGGGTGCGTGGCCGATGGCCTGAATCATGTTGGCAGCGTATGCCAAATGAATACCGGGAGTATTTTGGCTGGTCGGCCCTGTTTGGGAGCCTGGACGCTCTACGGGCTGGGGAGCGAGAATCGGGATCTGCCCGGGTTCGTCGTGCTGTGCGATTATCCCGACGATCCGCCTGGGGGGGGGCGTAACTGGGGGACCGGCTTCATGCCGGCCACCTACCAGGGAACTCGATTCCGTGCGGGCAAGACACCGATCTTAGATCTGACCAGTGATGACCCGGCGCAGCGCGACAAGCTCGACCTAATCGGGGCCTTGAACCGTCGACACGCTTCCCGTCGCCGTGACGATACCGATTTGATGGCACGCATCGAAGCATATGAATTAGCCTATCGTATGCAAGCAGCTGCTCCTGAGGCGGTGGACCTGAGCAAAGAGACGGCCCGCACCCAGCAACTCTACGGTCTGGAGGACAAGGTCACCGAACGTATGGGGCGCGCCTGTCTGATGGCCCGTCGGCTCGTCGAGCGTGGCGTGCGGTTCGTGCAAATCTACTGCGGGGCTGGCAGTAAATGGGATGCCCACGCCAATGTCGAGGCTAACCATGGCAAGCTCTGTCGTGAAAGCGATCGGCCGGTGGCGGCATTGCTGGCCGATCTTAAAGCTCGTGGCTTGCTCGAGGAGACGCTAGTCATCTGGGGCGGAGAGTTTGGCCGTACCCCAATGAGCGAAAGTGGCAACGGCCGCGACCACAACCCCTGGGGCTTCACGATGTGGCTGGCCGGAGGCGGCATCAAGGGAGGCGTGAGCCACGGCCAGACCGACGAGTTGGGTCTGTACACCGTGGAAGGCAAAACGCATGTACACGATATTCATGCCACCATCTTGTACACGCTTGGCCTGGATCACAAACGCCTCACCTACTTGCACGATGGCCGCGAAGAGCGGTTGACCATTAACGGTGGGAAAGTCGTATCAGCGGTGTTGAAACATCCGCCTGTGGAAGCGGCAGAGCATGACGCGTAAACCGTTTGAGCAACGGCTACTGGGGCAGACTTTAGCCGGCAAGTATCACCTAACGAGCATTCAAGGCGCGGGGTTTTTTAGTGTGGTTTTTGTCGCCCAGCAGTATTTTTGTGGCCAGTTCGTCCGACCGGTCGCTGTCAAAATATCGCGGCAAACCGGGCTGACGGCGCAGACCGCTCCGCTACTTTTCGGCGATGCCCTGATTCTCGCGCGACTAATGGCTAACAGTGACCACGAGGGGCGACGCCATCTGGTGCAGGTGTTAGACATGGGCCTGTTGCCGGAACACGACGACCGGGCCTATTTGGTTATGGAGTATGTGGATGGCCAACCGCTGTTGTCGCACATGCAAAGTGCGGGCAAGATACCGGCAGCGGTGGGTGTCCGCTATTTTGAGCAAATGGCGAAGGCATTGGCGTTCGTCCATACTCAAGGGGCGGTGCATCGCGACCTAATTCCCGAGAATGTGCTGGTGAGTCGCAAAGGGGAGATTAAGGTAGTCGATTTTGGCCTGGCGTCGTTCACCGATGAATCGGGTGTCGCACAAAGGGCTGGCGGGGTGACCTTTGCCTACGCGGCCCCGGAGATGCTGCGGGGGCAAAGTACGCCCGCAGCGGATATTTATTCCCTTGGTTTGGTGATGTATCAGCTTTTCACAGGCGGTGGACCGCATCTGAACGCTCCCTGGGTGATCGACGAACAACGTGATACCAGCGCCGAGAATTACTCGATCAAGATACGTCTGCATTATCCGCCACCCAGTGAGCAACATAATGAATTGCGAAACGACTACCGCTGGCTGGATGGAATAATCCTTCGCTGCCTGGATGCCGACCCGACCCGCCGGTTCCGTGATGCCCCGACACTGCTGGCTGCCATCGACGCCGCTCGGGCTGGGCGACCGCTTCCCCAGGACGACTTGGACCTGTTACCCGTAACCCGAAACCCAACGACCGACGACCCCACAGAGGAGCGATTCCGCCAAGTACGCAAATTGCTGGCAGCCCGAGAGTACGACCGCGTCATCGACCTGCTCGACATCCACCGCCCAGCCGAGTGGGCCGCTCTGGATGCCGCGGGTGCC
>JBDNDE010000430.1:0-3022 GCA_046719305.1 Gemmataceae bacterium
ATCACCAGCCAGATGCCTGCGGCCAGCCCGGCCCCAATGGCCAGAGGTCCAGCTAACCAAGGGTTTTGCGTGCCATCCCAGGTCCAGCCCCAGGCACGGGCCAGATCGGCAGGCAGGGCAGCTTCGGGACCGTTGTAAACGAATCGGTACGTCTGAATGGTGACCACACTGGCCAACCCGGCCACGGCTCCCACCGAAAGGTCAATCCCACCGGAAACGATGACCAGCAGCATCCCCAAGGCGATGACACCGATGATGCTGTTTTTGTGAAACAACACCTGGAGGTTATGCACCGAGAGGAACTGAGCTAATTGCCCACGCCAGGCCAACAGCAGCACAAAGGCCGTCAACAGCACCAACAAGCCCAGTCCTGGTCCCGACAGACCGCGTAGCCAACGGCTTAGTCTTTTTTGCTCGGCCATTTGGGGGGGTCGATGGTGCGTTGACCTTGAAGTTTGGGATCAACTAGTTCTCGTGTGCTGATATCGTCTACGTTTTCCCGCGTAATGAGCCTTTCGCCCGTGGAGAGGTTTTTCGTTGGGCCGCTCACGTCGTCCCCTTCCAGGTGGCGAACCAGCGTCCAGACGCCCAGATAGCCCATGCGATAGGGATCTTGGGCGATAGTGCCCTCTAGCTCGCCGTCTCGCAGCGCTTGCAACACTGCTTCGGAGGTGTCGAACCCCATCACCCTGATCCGCTGCTTTTTCAGCAACCCTTGACTTCTCATAGCATTGAGCAACCCCGTGGTCGCCGACTCGTTGACTGCGAAAATACCGTCGGCTTTGTCGGCCACTTGCACCAGCAGCGGCCCAGCGGCGGCTTGAGCCGTTTCCACGGTTGCGCCGGAATAGACGTTGTCCGAAATAATCTCGATGGTAGGTTTGCCGGCCGCTTTTTGCTTGGCGATCTCGGCTTTGACCACGGTGAGGAAGCCGGCCTCGCGTTGCTCGGTGCTTTCGGAACCGGCTTGGTAGCGAAGTAAAACCAGCTTCGGAGCACTGATACCGGCCTTGGCCAAGGACCGCAGCAGATGATGAGCGGCCATCTTGCCACCGTTGAAGTTGTCGGTGGCGATATATTTGATGTACAGTTCGGGGGCATCCAGGCCGGAGTCGATGATAACGCAGGGAGTACCGCGATCGACGGTTTCCTTGACGACAGGCACGCACGCCTTACTGTCCTGCGGGGCTAAGACCAGACCACTCAGGCCCCGCCCAGAGAACTGCTGCACAAGATTGATCTGTTCGGTAGTGTCATTTTCCTTCAATGGCCCTTCCCAAAGAATCTCGACAGGAATACCGGCTTGAGCCAAGTCAGCCGCCGCCCGTCGAGCGCCGCGTTCGATGGATTGCCAGAATTCGTGGGTGCGGCCTTTGGGGATAACGGCGATGCTGTATTTGGGCGGTGTGAGGTTGGTAGGTTTCGTAGCTCCGCAACCCATCGCAAACAAGCAGCAAGAAGCTAGAAAAAGGGCGAAGAGGTCAAGACGATTCATCAGCGGAACCCTCGGACGAACGGGAGAGAATATCTCGTCACTTTAGGGTCGTTCGACCAAGACGAACAGGGGCTAGCGAGGCCGAGGACCAGGACCTCCCCCCGGACCACCACCAGGCACGCCGCCGCCAAAACCCGGTCCCCCTGGGGCAGGACGCGGGCCGCCACCAGGACCAGGCATTCCACCGGGACCGGGCAGGCCGCCAGGACCAGGCATTCCACCGGGACCGGGCATCGGAATCGCGTTCAACGCATTTGCAAACCCATCGAAGCGAACCGTCACCCGCACATTCGCCCCGCTTTGGCTGGTTTGGACCGTCTCCAACGCCTTTTCGACCGCCATAAACGCTTGCTGCTGATTGGCAGGCATGCCGCCCTTGAACGCCCCTAACGCCACAGAGGCCGCCGCAATCGCTTTGTCTGCGGCTGATTTGGCTGCTTGAGCTTGGGCATCACCGGGGTAGGTCGCGGTCAGTTCCAACTCAAGGGCGTCGCCCACGGTTGCCTGGATCGAGCCGCCGGTTAACTCGGCTACCGCGGCAAAGGGCTTGGCCATCGGGTTGTTCATGGTTTGCTTGAGTTGATTCACGAGCGCCGGCGGAGCCACAAACGCCCCAGCGAGGTGGCGGTTAGACGACAATAGGCCCAGGTGCGTATCCAGAGAACCGCTCTGGCGTGGCTTGGTAGCCATTTCGATCGCTGTTCGGATACGCTCTTCCGGGCCGACCACCAATAGACGGGAATGAACCAGGTAAGAGGCGACCTTGACGGACTGTTGATTGCCCGGTGGCATGCCCGGAGGAAGGCCCGGAGCCATGCCGGGAGGACCACCCGGTAGACCCGGGGGAGCACCGGGCTGACCCAGGTTGGCGAGTGTACCGGTCACATAGGTTTTGCCCTGGTGCTTGACCTCCTGGGGATTGGTGTATTTGGCTCGCAGATTCTCCATTGTTATCGCCCGGTTCGTTTCAATCACGAGGTGATTATCGCCCTTCTCGGCATCAAACAGAACCACCGTCAGCCGATCCACCTCCTCGGGTTTGACACTATTCGTATTCACAGCTTGACCAGCTTGTTGGCTGACCTGATCAATCAGTCTCTTGCCGGCAGGTGTGCGATGGAGATCGGCCAGCCGAAGAGAAATGAAGCCCTGGGCATTGCCCGGAACAAACACTTTGGCATCGACTGCACTTCCACCAAGCATAGTGATGAGTAGCCAGGTCGCCCCGCCTAAGAGCAACAGGCCGACCAAGCCGCCAACGCCCAGCAGAATCGGTAAGGTGGCGTTGCTGCTGCCGGCTTTGCTCTTTTTGCCTTTTTTGTTGGAGGGCCGACGCGGAGTCTTATCTTCCTCGTCTTCGACGCGAGGACGTCGAGGGGATCGGTCGTCGTCATCCTCGTTGTCCTCCGAGAGGGGGCGAGCGCGCCGACGCGGTAACTCTTGCTCATCGTCCTCGTCGCGGCGGCGTGACGCTCGATCTTCGTCGTTCACAGGTCGCACTGCCGCACTCCTCAGCGGACGAGCCGG
>JBDNDE010000431.1:0-3019 GCA_046719305.1 Gemmataceae bacterium
TGCTGGCGGCGATTTCGTGGGCCTGCTGGGCATGACGCGGACACCAACCCAACCGTGCGGCCAATACGGTTCGCCCATCGGCTCCCACGAGCATTCGACCAGCCGCTTCGAGAAACAATTTCGTGGTCGCGTACCAGCCACGCGGTGTGGGAGTGTCGTCGGCATAGACGGGCAAGGGGCCGCGATGCCGCTGCCACCAGACGACTTGCCCGGTGCTAGCGAGGATCAAACGGCGGACATCAGCGGCACGGGCGGCCTCGAGGAGTTCATAAACACCTAAGAGATTGTTGGGCAACAAGCGGGAAGGAAAATCGTCGTCATCCGGTGTTGCTGCCAGATGAACAAGGGTTTCGATGCCCACCATGGCCGTGCGGACAACAGCCGGATCGGTAATGCTGCCCACGACATTCTCGTGAACCCCTGGGGCCGGCGAAAGATCTAAGCCGCGTACCTGGAAGCCTGCCTCTCGCAGGGCCGTCACGGCGGCCCGCCCCAGTCGCCCCGCTGCTCCCGTTACGAGTACCGTCATCGCCCCCTCGCTTGTTTCACTTCGGGCACCGCTATCACCCGCAAACTCTGGCTATTGTACGGTGGACGATCCGCTCGGGGGATCAACTGCCATTCCCATTCTTCGCCGCAGAAGGGGAAATCTGCCCCATACAAGGTGCTACGGCGTGCAACTTCTGCTCCCGCGGGAGTCCGGGTAATCATCTCCACATCGCCGATCAAGCAAACGACGCCTGGTAGCCGGCCAAGGTAATCTAGATGAGCCTCGACGAGTTGACGATTGAACAGTTCGACTTGTTTCTCGGGGAAACGGCCGACTTTCTTCAGATACCAGGAGGGCATGCACGGGAGTTGCGACAGGAGATTTAACGACACCACCAGGTCCACATCCGGTTCGTCGAGAAACAGTTCGGGCCGACTGACCGGCAAAATGGATTCTTGGCGTTCGACTGCCCGCCAGGCGTCGAGGAGAACCCCGCTCAGGTCGGCCTCAAGCAAACGGACGTTCGAGAAGCGACCGCGGACATACCAACGCACACTAAACGGATGCAACAGATCGACCAGCGTAACGCGCTGAAAGATGTTGCTCAACTCGATCAGCGGCACATCGTGCAGCCAACCGGAGCCGAACAGGATGGCGTGGCGGTGTTGCGAACAACGGCGGACGGCGTCGAGAATGACGCGTTTGGCCTGGGCACAATGGGCCTCCCATTCGGGACGAAACTGCTCATAGCGTCGGCGGATGCCCCACAGTTCACGGTCAAAGCCCATCTCCTGCAGATGCACCGGACAACGGGTCAACCAACGATTGAGCATTTGCCACATCACACCCCCCAGACGACAGAGCACCGCGTTGTTGGTATTATGGTAGCAGCAAGTCGAGCGGCCCCCACGGCGGAGGTGGACCATGAGCATGACCCGGTTGGCCCTGATTCAGATGCGTTGTGACCGTGAACCGGCCAACAACTTGCGCTTGGCCGTGGAACGGATTGGCGAAGCCGCCCGCGCCGGGGCCCATCTAGTTGTCTTGCCGGAGTTGTTCCTCGGCCCGTACTTCTGCCAGAGCCTGGCCGATCATGCAGCGTTTGGACGGGCCGAACCGGTGCCGGGACCAACCACGCAGACGTTAGCGGAAGCGGCCGCCAAGAACCGGGTAACGCTGGTGGGCGGCTCGTTGTTCGAGAGGGCGGCTGAAGGCAAATATTACAACACCACGAGTGTTTTTCTGCCAGATGGCAGCATAGCGGGGCACTATCGCAAGACGCACATTCCCGAGGATCTTCTGTACCACGAGCAGCATTATTTTGCCCCGGGTGATACCGGCGTGCGAGTGTTTGAAACGCCCGCGGGCAAAGTCGCGCCGCTGATCTGCTACGACCAGTGGTATCCCGAAGCTGCCCGCCTCGCTACCCTACAAGGGGCCGAGTTCCTGATCTACCCCACGGCGATCGGCCTGATCGATGAGAGTGTCGAGAACAACATCACCGGCGATTGGGAGCAGATGTGGCGCAACGCCCAGGTGGGGCATGCCGCGGTGAATAATGTGTATGTGGCAGCAGTGAACCGTGTGGGGAAAGAGGGGGCGATTAGCTTCTGGGGGGGATCGTTTGTCGCTTCGCCGGCCGGCCATGTCATGATCAAAGGGAGTGCCGGCGAAGAAATTCTCTATGCCGATTGTGAGCGTGAGCGGGTGGCGGCGTTGCAAGCGGCCTGGCGGTTCCTGCCCAACCGCCGCCCGGAGATGTACAAGGGGTTAACGCAATGAGGCATTCCGAGGGAGTCCCAACTCGGGTAGCACGATCTAAGGCACCCCCAAGGATCAGGATCTAAGGCACCCCCAAGGATCAGCTAGCTTGTTCGAGCTTCAAGCCTTCCTCGACATCCTTAACCACTTCGGGCTCCTGTTTGCGGCGTTCGGCTAGGAAAGCTCGGCTGGCTTCTGTTGGTGGGCAACTCAATGCATAGCGGATAATTGCTCGCTGAACAATCGGCGTGTTGAAACCTTTTTGATTGTATAGCTTCACCACTTGATCGGTGTGATCCCAGATCTTCCAGCTTCGCATATCTTCGATCGCAATATCGGCCAATTCTCCTTGATTGAGAACGGTCCTCATCACTTTGCTAATTTCACCACGCGACTGCTTGGGGTGGGCGTTGAACTCGAAGCGCAGCGTGCCCATCGCCTTGAGCCGCAGCGTTAGGGGTTGGGTACCGTCGGCCAAGATGTCGTGCAGCATCTTCCAGCCTTTTGTCGGCTCTAGACGCAGGTAGCCGGCCAGGAGTCCGTCGGCGGCTTCCTTGTAGCGGTCCTCCGGCGAGCGGAGCAACTCCAGCAGCAGAGCCGCATCAGCCGATTCGCCGCAGGCACCAAGGATCAAGGCGTAGATGCCCAAACGCCCCGGCTGGGTCTTGGGATCACGCAGCCATTGCCGTACCTTAGCCGCATTAAGCTTGGGGGCGACAGCAGCCACGTCGGCATCGTTGGCTTTGGCAAATTCCAGGAAGGCATCGC
>JBDNDE010000432.1:0-2988 GCA_046719305.1 Gemmataceae bacterium
ATCTCCCCCGTCGTTGCCCGAAAGCCCACAACGACCGCCGCTGCTGAAACGCTGGTCGAGAAGCGCTTTTCGGACTTTCCTGTTCTCTTTCCTGTCCGGCTTGGTCCTGTTCGGCTTGGTCCTGTTTGGCCATGCCTTTGTCTTCGACGAGGTAGGCATCAAGAGTGAACCGCTGATGGTGGTCACCATCGTTGCGATGTGGATCGCCTTCGTGCTGGCCGTACTGAGTGTCCTGACGTGGATGTTGTTGCTGGTCGTGCGTCTGGGACTGGCGCTCGGACGGGGACTTGGACTGGTAAGCGAATCTGCGGCGGATCGGCTCAGTTGACAGGCGGAAGACCTCTACCGCCGGATCAAGGAATCAGGAATGCTCTCGTCCGAGGACAGTCGTTATCCGTTGATCCCGTTGTTTGGGCCACTCGGGCAGTTCGTCGCTGCTATGCCCCTGCCAGGGCACGTCTATCCGAGTCGCCTCCTTAGTTTGTCCATCTGCGCTGGGACGTGCGGGAAGGAACAATGCCTTGATAGCCAGTTCGCAGTCGGCGATCGCTTCAAACTTGGTCATTGCCGCCACTTCCAACCCGTCTGGTTGGTGTTCCTGATCGAGGAATTCCTCCATGTCCAACAGGACCGCTCCCAAGCCTTTCGGCAGGTGTAGGACTGCCTGCACGAACTGAGCGGAATCTGAGCCACCAGCACCGGGCCGATAGCCGCGCTGGTGGATAACTGGCCCAAGAATCACTCCCTCGGCCAGCAAGCCCGAGTCCGCCAATTTGCGGATCAGCCGATCTGCGCGTTCGAACTTCTCCACCGTTTGATCTGCGGCGTGATGCAGACGTATGGTCAGTCGTAGGTACTCGCCATCAAAGTCATTCATGCGCGGTCCTCCTTCCTGTTCAGCGGGTCGGTTACCACCGTGGTCGAGTTGACGGATTGCTCTGGAAGGCGAGTTCATTTTCTGTGTTCGGCGAGGAAACATTCTGCGACTCGATCAGCGAGAAGATCGAGAAGTTGATGGAGGGCTTCGTTGACCTCCCTTGCTGGGCTGCTTTTTGCATGTTCGTCTTTCATGGGTTACTCCTGTTTGGGTGTAAAAATGAAATAGACCCTGCAGTCATTCAACCGTGCGGAGCCTATTCGTTTGAACGAATGCCGGACTGTTGCTGTTATGGCTGTTCTTCGGAGAACACTGCCTCGAAGCGGTAACGCGGGTGCAGATGCCGCTGGAGTTTCGCATCGTCGGTTGGTGCTTCGGTGACGGGGAGATAAGGATCACTAAGTCCCCTTCCACCATGAGCCGATTGAGTCCTGCCGCCGTCTACGCGGCTGTGCCCATGAGGCTGAGCGTTTGAGCAACGGCTCGCCCTGTCTGCCCTTCACTGCGAAGTTGCACCACTTGCTCGCGGAACTTGTGACACGTTGCGGCGGATTGAACAGATCCACGGTCAGGTCGTTTTTCAGATAATCCATCGCCTCCTCTACCAGATCCGCGAACCGTAGCAGAGGAGTCAAGTCCAGGGTGAGTCTGGCCCGAAGGACGATGGCCCCACCATCACACAGTTGATAGGGAAAGACACGTAGACGGGAGACCTGCCGCTTCATCAGCCGTTCGAACTTCAGCTGGTCCACGCTGAAGCCTTCGAGCGACTCCCTGGCCTGCTTCTTGATTTCGATCAACGTCGGCAGAATGAAGTCGTCGGCGGGTTCCTGCTTCAACCGCGTGA
Source organism: Gemmataceae bacterium (assembly GCA_046719305.1). GTDB lineage: Bacteria > Planctomycetota > Planctomycetia > Gemmatales > Gemmataceae > RGDT01. Next base: position 1,725 of record JBDNDE010000432.1, read on the forward strand.
TGCGAACTGCAACTCTTACTGCCGAGCCTTCAGCCGATTGAGCTTCTGATGCAGCACCTCATTCAGCCCCACCTTGGCGATGGCGTCGGAAATGTTGCCCTGCTGGCCGAGGACATCCTTGGACTCTTCCTGAGTCTGGCGCAGTTCCCCCGACCGTGTCGAACGTCGTTGCTCCACGCAACCCTTGACCTTGTCGAGGAACACGGAATCGAAATCTGCGTGTTCTTCAATCTGGTTCTTCAATCTTGTTCAGGATGGATCGGATCAGGCGGTCGGCGGCGTCACGCCCATCGAAGGTGACTCCGTTCTAGCAGCGGTAGACCCAGCTGCCCGAGCACATCCATGTGGTCGTTCCTGACCGTGCCCACCCCAGTAGTACAGCCGGTTGCAGATGCCGCAGCGGATGTGCTGGCCGGGCCAGATCGTCCGCTTGCGCGAGACACCAGCACGCGGATCGGCCCCGTTGACCATCTTGCGGCCCAGCCCTTGGTTCGTCTGGTTCAGCAAGGCGTTGACCTCGTCCCAGAGAACGGGGTCCACATGAGCAAGCTGCGGATACTCCTTGTACTTCGGCCCGCTCGGGTTCTTCACCGACACGCGCCGCCCTGTCTCATGGTGCTTATAGCCCCTCCCCGGCGTGCCCTTGAGTACCGGGTTGCGGGTCACGCGCTGGACCATCCTGCCATCTCATTTCTTGTTGCAGCTGTAGGGGCCGGTTGGCACGCCCTGGGCATTTAGCCAATCAGCCAGCAACGAACAGTTCGGCACCTGCCGCAGCCGCTCGAACCACTCGCGGTAAATCGGCGTAGCGGCCTCGTCCTTGATCCAGTCGTCGTAGGTCTTGGCCTCCTTGGGCACGATGTACCCGTAGAGCTCGCGGGCCATTGGGCCACCGAACTTGGTGAAGCGGTTGATCAGCTTGTGCTTGAGCCGCTTGGACGTGTGGGCGTTGTGGCCGACATGATCCCAGCAAGCAGAGATGACGTCCTCCGCCCAGGAGTCTTCGATGGTGTCGATACAGTCGTTCGGGGCGATATCCGGCGCCAGTGCATCGACCGCGATACCGCACAATCACGACCCTTCCGCTCCGCGAACAATACGGCCAATGTCCTTGGCCACAAGCAGATCGAGTTCACGGCTGCGAAGCATCGTCGCGACCTGAGCCAGTTCCGGGCGTTCGAGGCGTCATCTTTGGGGATGTTGTACCATGACTTTTCCGATGCTCCCTCGTACACCAGCAAATCACCTAATCGCTCTTTATTAG
>JBDNDE010000433.1:0-2954 GCA_046719305.1 Gemmataceae bacterium
TCCGGACGCGATAACCAGTTGTCCGGATGTTCGATCTGATAGCCGTTCTCGATCACTTGCTTGAAGATGCCATACTGATAGCGCAGGCCGTAGCCCGTAGCCGGCAGATTGAGCGTGGCCATGGAATCGAGAAAGCAGGCAGCCAGCCGCCCTAGACCGCCATTGCCCAAGCCGGCATCGGGTTCCTTTTCGATCAGATCTTGCAGGTTGAGTTTCTCGCGTTCCATCAACTGCTGCACCAAAGGATATGCCGTCAGGTGGGTGATGTTGTTCAGGAGGGAGCGGCCGATGAGATATTCCATCGAGAGGTATTAAACACGTTTGGGGTTGGTGGCATTGTGGCAGGCGCGGGTTTTAAGCCAGCGTGGAATGAGCAAGTCACGAACCGCGCGAGCTAATGCCTCAAAGCGTTGGCGGTTGTGGGCGTGGGTGGGATCAATCGCGTGGTCGTAGAGCAGATGGCGATAATAGGCTCCATCGGGACTGCCATCAAACTGAAACGAGGGGCACTCGAGGCGTTTAAGAATCTCGGTAGTCATTTGCTCGCCTGCCTATGCCTAGTGGAAGATGCTCGCACTGGAAAGAAACACGCTTCAGACGCATCATTTAGGATAGGATACCAGCCGAGCGGAGACACGAGAAAATGTCCAACAGACAACCAGGGTTATTTGTGACCGATTTTGATGGTACCCTGACACGCAACGATTTCTTTCGCTTAGTGATCGACCACTTGGCACCCCACGGGCTGGAGCATTACTGGCAGGGCTATCTCGACGATCGTTACAGCCATTTCGAGGCGTTGCAGGGCATTTTCGGTTCCATCCGCGTCTCGCCGGAGCAATTGCTCGCTCTGGTAGATCGCGTCCAGGCCCCACCCCATTTGGCTCAACTAGTCGCGCGGTTGCGACAGGCTGGCTGGGAAGTGGTGGTAGCTTCGGCGGGCTGTGGCTGGTACATCGAGCAGACGTTGCAGCATCTAGGAGTACACATCGAAATCCACGCTAACCCTGGTCGAGTCGAGCCGGGACGCGGATTGATCATGGAACGTCCCCTTGATTCTCCGTTTTATTCACCTTCCCATGGAATCGACAAGGCCGCCATCGTCCGCACCGCCATGCAACGTGGCCAAGTGGTGGCGTTTGCCGGCGATGGTTTGCCAGATCTGCCCGCGGCGCGACTGGTGCCGGCCAGCCATCGCTTTGCGCGGCATGACCTAGGCAGGGCGTTAAGACAGGAGCGGCTAGAGTACACGGCTTTTGAAAATTGGGGCGAAATCGTGGAGCGATTATGCGGTCCGCTCAGGATACGGTCGAGTTGAGGGCGGCGTTCTGGCCCATCAGGTAGCCGCGTAAATCGACAAAAATTTGTAGGCAGATCGCGCGCCAACGCGGATCCGCGTTGAGGTCTGTGCCGGTGGTCGAGCGGAAGGTCACAGCAATACGCAGGTGGTTGTCTCGGCCGGCATCACCGCGATGGAGCCGGAGTTCGATCTCAACGACCGGTGATTTGGACAGCCCCAACCAGGAAAGCCCGTTGCTGGGCATCTTGTAGACGCAGTTCTTGCCGCCCATGCGGACGACGATCCGGCCTGGCACACTCTCGACCAGTTCGCCGCCTTTGTCCTGAATGAAGCCGCGTAGTTTGAACGTAGCGATCTTCTCGGGCATCCAGGCTTCCAGATACTGGACGATGGCGTTGGGTTCGGCCGCGGGAGCCGGAGTCTGCGATTTGACCATCACGGGTTCGCTAACCAACACAGGAGCCGGGGGCATCGGTCCCGCCGGGACCACCGGCGCCATCGGCCGAACTGCTGGAGCTATCGGGGCTTCGGGGAGCGATTCCTCCTCCGAAAGATTCACATTGTTAGAGTTAGATCGAATGGGGTGAGACGGCGGCCCTTGTTGTGAAGAGCGGATCGGCCGCGGCCGCGGAAATCGCGAGCCACCACTGGCGGCCCCGCCGGCTGATCCCATTCCACTTTCTTGCAATTGCACCTCGTTCAGGGCGTCGCGGTACATCTCCGCCAAAACACGGGCGTTGGCCGGCCGATCGTCGGGATTTTTGGCTAGACAGGCACGCACCACACGCTCGATCGGCTGGGGCACGATCCCTACTAACCCTACGGCCGAAAACGAGGGCGGTTCCTCGGTAGCATGAGCGATCAGCACCTCCATGGTGCTGCGACCGGCAAAAGGGAGTTGGCCGGTGAGCAACTCGAAGAGGATGACACCCACCGAGTACAAGTCGCCGCGGTGGTCTATCTCGTCGCCTCGGGCTTGCTCGGGGCACATGTAGCCCGGCGTGCCCACGGCAAACTCGTGATTAGTAACCTGAGCAGTCGCATTAGCTCCCAGGCACTTGGCTAGGCCGAAATCCATCACCTTGATGATTTCGTAGGGGGTATCGGGGTCGACTACCATCAGGTTCGCAGGCTTCAGATCGCGATGGATGATCCCTTGTTGATGGGCCGCATACAACACCTCACAGAGCATGTACAGCAGCCGCCCCACACGCTTCGGATCGAGTCGGCGGTTGTTGGCCAGCACCGTATCCATGGTGACGCCGCGAATGTACTCCATCACGATGCAAGGCCCCTGGGGGTCGTTGAGCGTGGCATCGTAGACTGTCACGGCGTAAGGATGTTGGAAGCGAGCGGTTAGAAGCGTTTCACGCTCAAAGCGTTCGCGGAATGTCGGGTCGGCAGCGATGTGGTCGTGCATCACCTTGACCACCACTTGTCGACCTAAATCGGTTTGGTTGGCCAGATAGACACGGCCCATTCCACCTTCGCCAATCAGGCGAACGGTTTCATAACGACCAAGAAAAACACGACCCTGCATGGGAGTCCACCCGGAGGGAATGCTCGGATCACTAAGCTAAGCATAGTCCGCAAAAGCAAGATTTGCACTTGACTGAAGCAGAAAATCGGTCAAGGTCGCTTGGTTACCCAGAAT
>JBDNDE010000434.1:0-2906 GCA_046719305.1 Gemmataceae bacterium
TCTGCAAACCAGACGGGACCCTTGCCATGCAACCGCGTCTAGTGCCCGGCTGCCAGACGCCTGTCAAAGATGGCACGGTGGTGGTGACAACTACCCCCAAGGTCAAACTCACACAAGAGCAAACGCTCGAAGGACTTCTACTCAACCATCCCCTGGATTGCCCTGTGTGCGACAAGGCTGGCGAATGCCTCCTGCAAGACTATACCTTCGGCTATGGTCGCGCTACTAGCCGGATGATCGACCAGAAGAACACCCCGCCCAACAAGCCGAATCTCGGGCCAAATGTCTCGCTGTTTACCGATCGTTGCATCATGTGCAGCCGCTGCGTTCGCTTCACCCGCGAGATTGCCGGCACCGCCGAGCTACAGATCATCAATCGGGGCAATCATGCCGAGATTGACGTGTTCCCCGGCGAGGCGTTGGACAACAAGCTGGCCAGCAACGTGGTGGATCTGTGCCCCGTAGGGGCACTGTGCAGCAATGATTTCTTGTATAAGCATCGCGTGTGGAACCTCAAGACCGTCTCCAGCGTCTGCCCCGATTGTTCGACCGGCTGCTCGATCCATCTCGATGGCAACAAAAACATCGTCTACCGCCTGCGACCGCGTGAAAATCCCCAGGCCCAGGGCTACTTCATGTGTGACGATGGTCGGCTCGGCTATCACTACATCAATTCCAAGGAACGCTTGTTGCAGCCGACACAGCGGGTCGAAGGGCAAGCCAAGCCTGTCGCCTGGCGAGAGGTGATTGCTAGCTTGCGCAATCACTTCCAAGAAGCCGCCCTCAACTACGGCTCCGGGGTCGTAGCCCTGCTCTCGCCGTGGTTGACCTGCGAAGAGGCGTTTCTGCTAGCCAAGTGGGTTCGTTCGCTCTCACGCGACGCTCGCCTGGTGCTTGGCCCGGTGCCCCTAGTGGGAGAGGACGACCACTACCCTAAAGATCGACGCGGCCGCTCCCTGCCCCTGGTGGACGGCTCTAAGCCGAAATTCACCATCCGTGCAGAGAAATGCCCCAACCGCAAAGGCGTGACTGCCGTCTTGTTGCACTTCCAGGCCAAGCTCTACACCTTCGACGATCTGCTCAGCTGGGCCAAGGCCGATCAGGTCCATTCGCTTTTCCTGGCTGCTTCTTACCCGCCGCGCGGCTCGGGCTGGCACACAGCCGAACAAGCACAGACGCTCCGCCAGGCCAAAACCCTGGTGCTACAAGATTTGGCCCCGACACCACTGAGCGCTATGGCCGACTGGGTATTGCCGGCAGCCGCCTTTGCCGAGAAAGAGGGGACCTTCGTCAATCATGCTGGGCTGGCCCAAGCGCTGCAGTGGGGCCTGACCCCTAGTGGCGAGGTCCGAACCGAAGGGCAGGTCTATCTCGATCTGATGCAGCGGACCGGGCTGGTTCATGCGGCCAGCTTGCGAAAAGAACTGGCCGCTGAGATCCGAGCCTTCGCCCCTCTGGCCAAGGGGGACCTAGGCGCGTATGGCATCTTTCTAGATGCTCTGAAAAGTGTCTAAAAGGCAGACCGGCCGAAGGCCGCATGAGGATTACCAACGTGTATTTTGAATTCACGACTTGGCATTTTTGGGTAACCTTGATCCTAATCGGCAGCATCATGGCAGTCGTGCAAGGGCTATGTGCCTACATGATTCTTGCCGAGCGGAAGATCAGTGCCTGGGCCCAAGATCGGATCGGCCCCAATCGGGCCGGCTGGGAATTCGGCATACCGTTCGGCCTACTTCAGCCCCTAGCCGACGGCATCAAATTTCTCATCAAAGAACAAGTAATCCCCGGCGGGGTCGATCGCGTCTTTTATCTCCTGGCTCCTTGTATTGCCACGGGTACGGCGTTGCTGGCCTTGGCGGTCATCCCTGTTGGGCCGACTACTGCTCCGCCGGTGTTGTTGGACTACCGCACTGATGAACAAGTGCAGATGTCCCAGAGACAGCTCTCCTCCGAGGAACTAGCTGCTCTGGCCAAAACCGACAGCTTCCGCGAGCAACCCCGCGGGCCGATCTGGCCTCGCACCCGTTCCGAAGAAGCAGTAGTGCTCGCGGCCGAAGCCGCCCACGCGCGATCTGTGGAGGGCGGCAAGCCCTATGCCGAGCGGCTGCGAGAATACAACCAGACCGTGCAATTCGTTATCGCCCCGCATGTTGATATTGGCCTGCTGTTTGTCTTGGCCATCGGCAGCTTGGGGGCTTATGCCGTGGTTCTGGGCGGCTGGTCCAGCAACAACAAGTACAGCTTGCTGGCCACCATCCGAAGTTCAGGACAGATGATCAGCTATGAAATCCCCATGGGCATTGCTCTTTTAGGGGCGATGTATGTAACAGGTTCGCTAAATCTCGAAAAAATCATCCTGTATCAATACGATCATGGCTGGAATATCTTGTTTCAACCCGTACTCTGCCTCATCTTCGTGGTAGCCATCTTTGCGGAATGTAACCGTCTGCCGTTTGACTTGTCGGAGGCAGAACAAGAGTTGGTAGGAGGCTTCCATACCGAATACAGCGGCATGAAGTTTGCGTTGTTCTTTTTGGGCGAATACACTCATATGATCGTGACTAGCTTGATCGTCGTCGCGGTGTTCTTCGGCGGATGGCTGCTACCAGGCGTGACGACTCCAGGCTGGTTTGGCTGGGGCGATGCGATTCTCAAGTTGTGCATCTATTGCGGAAAGATGATTCTTTTCGTGATGTTCTACATGTTCATCCGTTGGACCTTACCCCGCTTCCGCTTCGATCAGCTGATGGATCTGTCGTGGAAAGTGCTCATGCCTTTGGGCCTGGAAAATGTCGTGATCCTCACCCTCTTCGTCTACTTTGGCCTGATTCGATCGCCGCGGCCACATCCTTGAACCAAGCGACGTACTTCTCCGGCGGCACGGGCTCGAAGCCGCTCGCCGG
>JBDNDE010000435.1:0-2892 GCA_046719305.1 Gemmataceae bacterium
CCAGTTCCACACAGTCAAGCCGCGGCCCCCATCGCTGGTGACAAATCGACTGTCGCTCAAGGGCAGCACGAAGCCAATCGCCTCGGGATCGGCTCGCGACAACCGCCAATTTGGGCCTTCCTGCACTTCCTCCTTGTTGATTGCCACGCGGATCAGCGTTTCGTCGCTATCAGCAAGCGGCATGACCAAGTAATTGCCGACCAGCGCCGGAGGACCGGCCAGGCGATCACGAATCTCGACTCGCCGTTCACGTAGCTCCAGTTTCCGACCGACTGCGGCTGGCAGGATGTGACGAATGACCAGCGTTTTTCCCGCACCAGGATTGGCAACCATATACACGCTCTGGCCATCGGCCGAGCGGATTAGCACGGGAGGCACCAAGCGATTTTCTTCCAAGGGACCGGCCAAAGGGGTCATGCGACTGTCGAGCAGCCAACGAGTATTGGGACCGATCTTGAAGCGAGTGGGGTCAATGGAAAACAGGGAGCCACCCTCATCCAAAGCTAGCAGCAACGGTGGCCCCTCGGGGAGGGAAATGGGCATCGGCTCGTGTTGACACACTAAACCAAGTTGACGTTTCCAGACGATTTCGCCCCTTCGCTCCTCGACACAAGTGGCCCAAGTGGCCGGGGAACGTGGAGCCTGTGTCACGACCACTAGACGGTTGCCCTTGGCCGAGACTTGGCCTTCGTGCAGGGGCGACCCCAGCAGCGGTGCATCTCGCCAGACGGGCACCAGACGCGGTCCGGTCCGAGTGTCCCACACCAGGCGATGACGCTGCAACCGCCCCAAACCGAGTGTCCAATAATCTTCGCCCTCGATCTGCACAATGGTGGCCCGAGCGGCCGTGCTCAGGTCGTTCGTGGAGGGACTCAATTCCAAATCGGTTTGGGATCGGCTCAGCCGTAGGCCTCCCTCAGGCAACAGCGGGAACAACGGTTGGTCCATCGTCCCAGGTTGCCGGATGCCAAATACCCCCAGCATGCCGGCGTCGGTGAGCAGAGCGATTTTCTCCGGGTCGTTGAAGGGCGGAAACCAAGTCCAGCCTTCCATCTCGGCGTTCATCTTTAAGCGTCTCGGAGAGGCGTTTCGCTCACGAATCGGCAGTTCATAAACCTTCAGTTGCGTCGAACGTGTCCCGGCGGTCTGATTCAAGACCAGATAACCCGGGTCACCTTGAAGAGGCGGTAATAAGATCGGTTCGCCCCGAAGCGAAGCGGCCAGGTGTCGGGTGTAGAGAATTTGCTCGCATCCAGCATTAGCACCAGGGCGAAGGATGTAGATACAGCCATCGTCCGCAGGGAAATACAACAACCCGGTGTGCGGGTCATACGCGCCGCCGGTAGTTAGCCGATGATTCAACACAAATCGACCCAGCAACCGACCTTCGTTGAGTTCGATCTCATGAACGTCGCCATTATAAGTAGCTAGGTAGGCGCGTTGACCAACCACCAGCGGCCGCCCCAGCGACGGGGTGCCCAGGCGGTAGATCCAGAGGATGTTGCCATCTGGATCCAGAGCATCCAGTCGAGCGCTATCGCTAGACAAGGCCAAGATGCGCTCGCTGCTGCCCCTGCCGGCAGGGACACGCACCGGCAAAGTAGTTGTGTCAATCCCCAGTCGCCTCGCCCAGCGGATCTGACCGGTACTCTCGCTCAGGCCATATAGCACGCCACGCGATAGGGCCAACACCACCGAGTCATTGGGCGGTGGATTACCCGGAGAACCGGCCAGCAGGGGGCCAACAAGCAGAGCGGGCGAGCTATCCTCTTCGGAGGGGGTGTTAGGGGCAGGCTCATTACCGCGCGGCACATACTTGATCGAGGCCCGATGACCCGCATAAAGAGTTTCCAGAAGCTCTTTGACCTTGGGAGATTCGGTCAGGCCGGGGAATTTTGGCCCCTCCTCGGCAAGCATGGACTCGGCCAGCACAAGATTGGCATACGAAGGAGATTGCGCTAGCGCTTCTAGATTGGTTAGCACGCGGCGGCGCTCCTCTGCCTTGCGGCGGGCAGCGCCTAACTCCTCCATAGCCTTTTCTAGATCGATCCAAGCGACCGGCCGCGATTCTTTGGGAGCCTTCAGAGAACGGACCATCCGAAGGACCGTTTCGGCTTTTTCCAGATCGGTCCAGAGCGAGGGATCAAGCGGGTCTTCCAATCCGCTTTTGGCATGACTGACGAGCATCTGTACAACCGAATCACCCAGATCGGCTGCATGCTCATTAAGGATCGGTTTCTGCGCGTAATCTTCTATGAACTGTCGGAAGGCTTGTAGTTTCTCATTGATGTTGTCGCTTTCCGCGCCGGCTAAGTTACGTAACTCGCTGAGTCGTGCCCGGAATTGATACCGCTCAACTTGCTCGCTCTCGGGAAAATCCTTGGCTAGTTTGGCGTACTTCTGTCCCGCCGCTCCAAAAAGATTTTTGTCGTAGTCGGCATCGGCCGAGGCCGCCAGTCGATTTTCAGTATCCTTGATGGCGTTGAAAACCAGAAAAGTGCCGGCCCCGAGTCCGACGATCACCAAGCCAACGAAGGGCACAATGATCCAGCGAGCGATCCGCCCTTTGGCCGGAGGGGCTGCATCCGGTTCGAGCGAATCATCGGCGACTTCGTCCGTTGCGGGTTGAATCTCGGCCTGGACGGGCGAGGGGGTGGGGATTCGCGACGGATGGGCAGACGGGGGCAGAGCTGTCGATGCTTCCTGCCGTCGCACCGGCGGTGGACTTTCCCACGAGCCAGAGGCCACGACCCGCGCACCGGGTACCCGTTGATCAGGGCCCGACGTACTAGCCGGCTCCGTTTGAGGTTGACGCACAGGGGGCGGAGCACTGGACCACGAGGCCGAAATCGGCGTGGGCGCGGGAGCAGTTGCTGGGTGGGGGGGCCACTG
>JBDNDE010000436.1:0-2878 GCA_046719305.1 Gemmataceae bacterium
CTACCGGCTTGGTCGGCTCGGTCGGTGAAGGTGGCAGAAGTCTTTGCCAAGACGACTTGAGGGAACAATGAGCATCGTTGCAGTTGTTGGCTGGGTATTGGGAGTGGCTTCGCTCCTTATGGGCGTTTTGTTCCTCGGGAGCGTAGTCCTTGCTCTGACTGGTCGTGCCGAGCAGTGGTGGAACCGACTGCTCTATCCGATGGTGGGGGTTCATTTTGCTGCGCTGATGTGGACAGTTTTTTTCCAGCTAAAGCTGGACGGGATCGATCTGCTCTGGGCGGCCCCGGTTTTCTTCGTATTCCAGATGCTTTTGTACGTTCTCATAGTAAGTGTCCCTCTTAGTATAATACTCCTCGGAGTGTTAATACTTCAATTGTTTGGGCTGCTGAAACGTGTTCCTTTCCAATACAACTTGCGAAACCTGCTCGTCCGCTGGAAAACCAGTTCTCTCACTGCCGTGGCTTTTGTTCTCGTGGTTGCTTTACTGACGGTGATGCTTGCGTTTGTCAATGGAATGTACGCACTTACTAGCAAATCAGGCATCCCTGAAAATATCCTGGTTCTAGCAGATGGTGCAACCGACGAACTGTTTAGCAACCTGGGGTATGGTGATATCAAAGAAATCGGTCTGCAACCAGGAATTGCCCGCGACGAAGATAACCAACCCCTGGTCAGTTGGGAACTCTATTGCGTGGCTAGTCAGCCCATCCTCTATCGACCCTGTCCCAAATGTAAGCAAGTGGTGCCGATCGCTCGCTTCGGTCGCGTGCTGGAAGCCCATGGCTCCCCGATTTGCCCCGGCTCTGGCACCAAAATTACCGATTCGCGTGATAGGCGGCTGTTGCAAGTGCGTGGAATTGAGGATGCTGTGAAAACCGGTCGCGTTCATAAAATGGAGTTAAAGGTCGGTCAGTGGTTTTCCCAATCCGGTGTACAAGCACTCGACAATAGCGACTCGGCCGAGCAGGCGATCCAAGCGGTGATCGGTGAGGGCTTATCGCGTGAGTTGGGTCCGGATGCCGGTAAACCCGCTTTGGAGGTGGGTGATACGTTCGATCTGGGGCCGCGTAAGTGGGTTGTCGTCGGCATTCTCAATTCCTCGGGCACTACCTACGATTCGGAAATCTGGGCCAAATTCCAACTCGTTGGTCAGCAGTTTGGTAAGCCGACCTACACTACGGCGGTGCTGCGGGCTACGGATGTCGAGACTGCTCAGAAACTGGCTGAGTATTTGAAGAAGGAGTACAAGAAACCGGCTGTTTCAGCTCAACTGGAAACCACCTATTTCGCGAGTTTGAACACGACCAATCAACAGTTTCTGGTGGGTATCCTGGTGGTGATGCTGATCATGGCAATCGGTAGTGCTTTTGGTGTAATGAACACGATGTTTGCTGCAATTGCTCAGCGAACTAAAGACATCGGCGTTCTGCGCATCATCGGCTACACGCGTTGGCAAGTGTTGACCTCGTTTTTTATGGAGGCGTTGCTGCTCGCTGTGATTGGCGGGGCGTTAGGCATCGCCCTGGGATCACTTAGCCACGGGCTTACGGCCACGTCCAACATTGCTAGCGGCCCAGGTGGAGGGAAGAGTGTAGTCATCCGGTTAGTGGTTGATCAGTATGTGTTACTGACAGGGGTCGGATTTAGTCTTTTTATGGGCTGTGTCGGCGGACTGATTCCTGCTCTCTCGGCCATGAGGCTGAAGCCCCTGGAATCGCTCCGTTGAGACGCGACAGTTCTGCTGGTTGGCAATGGTTCGATCTTGGCGTTACCACTTTCGAGCCTACAGTTGGTGTTCAGCCATCTCAATGGCCCTGAGTAAACCACGAGCTTTGTTGAGTGTTTCCTCATATTCGCTGGCCGGCACGCTGTCGTAGACGATGCCGGCACCCGCCTGAATGTAGGCAGTCTGCCCTTTGAGGACGACTGTTCGTAGGGCGATGCAAGTATCCATGTTGCCACCAAAATCAATGTAACCAACAGCACCGCCATATGGTCCGCGACGGCAGGGTTCCAGTGTATCAATAATCTGCATGGCACGGATTTTGGGCGCACCGGAAAGAGTGCCGGCCGGCAGGCACGCTCGCAAGGCATCCAAGGCAGTCATACCCTCACGAAGTTTTCCCGTGACCGTACTGCACAAGTGCATCACATGACTGTAGCGTTCTACACTGAGAACACTGGAAAGCTCAACACTGCCAAAGCAAGCAATGCGTCCCACATCATTACGCCCCAGATCGACAAGCATGATATGCTCGGCCCGCTCTTTGGGATCGGCTAGCAACTCCGCGGCCAAACGATCGTCTTCGGTAGTAGTTTTGCCGCGCGGCCTAGTACCCGCTAAGGGGCGAATTGTCACCTGACCGGCCTCGACCCGGCACATGATTTCTGGTGACGAACCGATTAGCGTCGTTTCAGGTGTCCGGAGATAAAAGAGGAAAGGTGAAGGATTGACGACCCGCAGAGTGCGGTAAATGTCGAACGGCCGAGCGCGTGTTTCAGTGGTCAAGCGCTGACTAAGTACGACTTGGAAGATGTCGCCGGCACGGATGTATTCCTTGCAGCGTTCGACCGCTGCTTCAAACTCCTCGCGGCTGAAGTTGGACTGGTAGGCGAGGTTGACTTCACCAGATGGTTCGATGTCGGTTAATTGCAAGTCGGCGACACCCTGTTGCAACCGTTCGACGAGTCGGTCAATTTTAGCACAGGCAGCATCATAGCAACTCTGCATATTCCGTGGATCGACATGCACATGAGCTACAACAGCGATAGTTTTGGTAATATGATCAAAAATGACCATGCGGTCATAAAACGCAAAGCTCAAATCGGGTAGTCCACGATCGTCGGACGCTGCGTTTGGTAGTTTTTCGACGAGATC
>JBDNDE010000437.1:0-2878 GCA_046719305.1 Gemmataceae bacterium
GGCATTCGTCGCACTAATCCCGACTACTTCAAACTCTTGGTCATGGATTACATCCTCGGCACCGGCCCCGGCTTCACCGATCGGCTCTCTAGCCGTTTGCGTGATCGTGAGGGGCTGGCCTACAGCGTTAGTGCCAACATTACCAGCAGTGCGGCCAAAGAACCCGGCACCTTCACCTGCTACAGCGGCACCGACAAGGAAAACTTCCAGCGCGTCAAGAAACTGTTTCTGGAGGAACTGCACCGCATCCGCGATACCAAACCCACGCCCGACGAACTGCAAGACGCCAAAACCTACCTCCTTGGCAGCGCTCTGATGCGTTTCGGCTCCAACGCTGGCATCGCGGAACAGCTAGTATCTATCGAACGCTTTGGTCTGGGTTGGGATTACCTGGAAAAATCGCAGCGGGCGATTGCTGCCGTGACCGCCGAGGATATTCAAACCGTGGCCAAAAAGTATCTGCATCCGGAACGGATGATCTTGACTGTGGTGGGTGCCGTGGATGCCATGGGCAAACCGTTGCTGGATCAGCCCGTAAAACCAGAAAAGTGAGTCGAGGTGCCCGATGCCTTTTGTGTTGCTGTCGATACTGGCGGTCCTTGTGACCCTGGGAATCCTCGCAGCCGTTACCCTTTTCCTCGCACTGGAATGGCTCGGCTATCGTCGGCAACGGCAATTTCGCGAGCGTGGTGTAACGGCGGACGCCTGGATCGAGAGTGTTACCTTGGATGAGGGGATGTGGGCGATTGCCTATCGGTTTCAGGATCGACGCATGCAAGAGCAAGTCGGTCTGGACTTTTTGGATGCCAACCGTAACGATCTACCCATCGAGGGGAGCAAAATTCGCATCGTTTATCTACCTGAGCAACCCTGGGTTTCAGGTCTGGCCCAGACCTGGCTCGGGTCACGAACCGCTGTCCGTTAAGCGGAGATATCAAATGAGCATTGGCTTGGTCTTAAGCGATGATCTCCTATTTGCTAGTAAAATCACTAGCACAGCCTCAGCCCTGGGCTTGAATGTCCGTGTTGCTCGCACTCCAGAGGCCTTGCTGCACTGGGCCGCTCAAGAGACGCCCCGTGGTGTGTTGCTTGATCTGCATCATCCCCAACTGGATCTGCCCACCTTTCTGGCCGCCTTGGGCAAGGTACCCGTTGTCGCCTATGGTTCGCATGTCCAGGCCGCCTGCCTGCATGCGGCCCGACAAGCTGGCTGCTCCTTGGTGTTGCCACGCAGCAAGTTTGTTGAACGCTTGCCACACGATCTGCCCTGCTGGCTCGGCCAAACCTCCCCCAGCGTTGCCTCGGTCGACTCTTGCCTGCCCAGCGCGGAATAAGTTCGCCTCGTGGAGTGGTGCTTGTGCAAGTCCCGCGGATGATCGAAAAACAGGTGCTTCTCCTCGGAGCCGGCAACGCCCATCTCGTCTTTATCCGCCGCTTCCGCAAGAGGCCTCTCCCAGGCGTCGCCGTCACGCTGATTAGTGAAAAGGCCACCATTGCCTACTCGGCAATGGTTCCTGGTTGCATCGGAGGCGACTACCGGCGCGACGAGATCACCATCGATCTGGTGCGTTTCTGCCGCAGCGCCGGCGTGCGACTCATCGCTGAGCCGGCCACACGCATCAACGCCAACTTGCGCCAGGTTCATTTCGCCCATCGGCCACCGCTCAGCTATGATCTGCTGTCGCTAGGATTGGGATCGCTACCTAAACAGTTGCTCACCCGGCCGATCGACTGGGCCATGCGGCCTCTAGATACGTTGCTCGATCGGCTTGATTCGATCCCCTCGCAGGGGCCGTTTCATCTGGCTATTGTGGGCGGCGGGGCCAGCGGCTGCGAACTGGCGATCAACATCCGGCGGCGTTTTGCTCGGCCGGAATTTCGCCTGAGTCTGTATCACGCCGAGCCACAACTCGCCCCCTCGTTGGCCGGTCGGGTGGGCCGATTGTTTCACGACCGCCTGCTGAAGGCAGGCGTACAGGTGTATCTCCAAACCCGCGTTACCGCCGAGCAGCCGCCCCAGGCCGATGCTGTTCTCTGGGCCACCGAAGCTGCTCCCTCCCCGCTCTTGCTTGACAGCGGATTAGCACTCAGCGAAACGGGCTTTCTTCAAGTTGCCCCGACCCTTCAAAGTACCTCTCATTCCGACGTATTTGGAACCGGCGATTGCATCTGTTTGGCTCATCTGCCTGATTTACCGAAAAATGGCGTCCATGCCGTGCGACAGGGGAGCGTCTTATTTGACAATGTCGATCGTTTCCTCCGCGAACGGCCTCTTCGTGCCTTTCGGCCCCAATGGCTCACACTGAGTTTGCTCAACACCGCCGACGGCGAAGCAATCCTGAGCTATGGCCCGTTGGCGATTAAAAGCCGTTGGGCGCGACGATGGAAGGACCGCATCGATCGAAACTGGGTAAAGATGTTTTTACCCATGAAAATGGGAGTGCCATCCAGCCCGCCAGCGCCCCTGATGCGGTGTGGCGGATGCGGCAATAAGGTGCCCGGGGAGGTACTTTCTAGCGTGCTGCGTCGTCTGGAGATTCCCGACGACCCGCGTGTCCTTCTGGGTACCCATGCCGGCGAAGATGCCTCAGTCCACCGCTTCGATCCGTCACTTTTTGCTGGAGCCACGCTCGAAGTTCAGACGGTGGATTACTTCAAAGCCTTTCTGGATGACCCATATCTCTTTGGACGCATCGCTGCACTTAATGCTGTTAGCGATCTGTATGCGATGAATGCTCGGCCGTTTTGCGCTCTAGCGATTGCAACGCTCCCCTATGCTCGTGGCCCCATCCAAGAAACCATGCTGTTCGAGTTACTCTCCGGGGCGCTGGAGTCGTTTCGTAAGCTGGGGGTTGTTTTGACGGGCGGCCACACCACT
>JBDNDE010000438.1:0-2878 GCA_046719305.1 Gemmataceae bacterium
ATCTGGGGCCGGTCCTCTGGGGCCGACCCTGGCTCTTTTGCAACCGCTGCTCAACGACCCGGTGCAGCAGGAATATCGACAATATCTCAGCTCGACGGAGGCTTGGATCACCAGCGATGACTTGCTTAGCCGTGACCTCGAAAAACGTCTGCAACTCTCAAGCGTGATCCAACCGGCCGTTCTGAGTTCGACCATCCTGATGCCCGGCGGAGCGGTGCCGATGCTCACCTCGTTGTATGCCACTGCCACGTTGAGCGAAGCCCGTGGGGCCATTCATTTCACCTCGGCTCGCCTTCTGGGAACAGCTGCCGCTCAGCCCGGCTGGCCCGCGGCGTTGACGGCCGTTGCTCTCAGCGCCCCGCATCGCCCTCCGCTTTTACCCTTCGAGACAATGCGGCCGGTGATCCTGGCCAATCTACAGCAACGAATCACTCGGGAACGAATGCACTTGGCCATAGAGCAGATTCGCGAGGAGCTGCGCGAACAGAAAGAAAAGCTGGACGTGGCCAAGCGGGCCAAGGAACTGCATTTAGAGTTTCACGAGATGCCCTACCCCGTTTCCCAGCTGGCGCTTCAGGATGCAGACAAAACCCCTGGAGCGGAAAAGGGGTTGACCGCGATGCGAGAGTTTTTCCGCCAGCGCGGTCAGACGGAACTAGGCTATTCCCAGATCGCAGCGCGGCTGTTCCAGGGCCAAGGGACGTTCCGACTCGACTCCACCCCAGCAATGGGCTTCCGCATGCCGGAGACGTTCCAGGAACGCAGCGACAGCGGCGAACTATTAGCCTGGCGAGTCGAAGACCTCGGGCCGCGTGTTCGCAGCTTGGAAGAGGCCCGTGACGATGTAATACAGGCTTGGCGTCTGGAACGCGCTCGGGACTTAGCCCGGCAACGCGCGATCGAGATCCGCAACCTCATCAACAAAGAAAAGCTGCCGCCGGCCGATGCTCTACGGCTACTGAAGGAAAATCGAACCGGAGAGTTGTTCACGCTGGACGAAGTAGCCCGGCTGATACCGCCCAAAGAAGTCCGCCTAGAAGCGCGAACCGAGTATTTGCTCTATCAAGTACCTGTCCCGCTTCAACAGGCGCTGCCCTATCCGCCCCCTGAGTTGGCCAAGCAACTTGTTGAGCAACTCAAGCGACCCGGCGAGGCGACCGTCTTTGTCGACACCCCCGCTCGGACCTTCTACGTCGCTGTGTTGGAAGCTCGCGACGAGCCAACCGTGGCCGACTTCCGCAAGCTCTACGAACGCACCCCGTTCCGCGATCCGTTGTTCGACCAGTTCCAGGACGAACGCCGGGCCGAGTATCGCAAAAACGTGATGATCCAATTGCGTCGCGAGGCCGGGGCCAAACTCGATCGCGACGGCAATTATGAACTGCCTGAATTTCTCAAACGCGGCCAAAATACTGAGGAGATGCCGCGTTAGAACGCTTCGGAAACGCTTGGGTGCAGCCATGCTCGACCCGGTTCGGCAGGAAGTGACCACGGCTGCCCATACCGTGGTGATCAAGGTCGGTACCAATGTTCTAACTGGGGACGACGGCTCGCTTGCCCCTGAACGCTTCGCGGCCCTGGCTCAGCAGCTGGCCGCCTTGCGGGCGATGGGCAAGCGGGTGGTTCTCGTCAGCAGCGGGGCGATTGGTGCGGGCGTCGGTCGGCTTGCCCTAGGCAAACGCCCCTCCGACCTGCGGCAGCTTCAGGCCTGCGCCAGCATCGGTCAACCGTTTTTGATGCGGGCCTGGGAGACGGCTTTTGGCCCTCATCAGATTCCTACCGCTCAACTGCTGTTGACCGCTGCGGACTTCGATAGTCGGACCCGCTACTTGAACATTCGTAATACTCTTTCCACTTTATTCGAGTATGGTTGTCTGCCGATCGTTAATGAAAACGATACCGTGAGTGTGGCCGAAATCCAATTCGGCGACAATGATCACCTTGCAGCTTTAGTGACCAATCTACTTCAGGCACCTTTGTTGATTATCCTCTCCGTGGTCGATGGGCTGTTCACAGCTGATCCAACCACCGACCCCAACGCCCAACCAATCGCTACAGTAGAGCAGATCGACGCCGAGGTAATGGGTCGAGCCGGCAGTACCCGCAGCGCTCTAGGCACCGGCGGCATGCGGAGCAAACTTCGCGCCGCGCGACTGGTCACTGTTGCCGGAGAATCGGTCATCTTGGCCAGCGGTCGTCGTCCCGAGGTTTTGTCGGCCATTTTCCGATCGGAGCGGGTAGGCACGCTGTTTCTGCCTCATGCGACAACGCTACCGGCCTGGAAGCGGTGGGTCGGCTACACGGCGCGACCTAAGGGGTGGTTGATGGTCGATGCCGGGGCACGAACGGCACTGGTCGAAAAAGGGAAAAGTCTGCTGCCCATCGGCATTGTGCAGGTCAGCGGGAGTTTTAGCAAGGGCGATGTCGTCGAGATTCGCGACGCCCAAGGGATCGAGTTCGCACGTGGACTGACCAATTACCCAGCGGCCACCGTGGACAAGTTGCGTGGCCTACGAAGTGACCAGATGCGTGAGATTCTCGGTAGCGTGCCGTATGCCGAGATTATCCATCGAGACAATCTCGTGATCATCAAGTAATCGGGCAACCGTCGTCGCATCCGGCATGGCCCTTTACCCATTTTGAGTTACTCCCCCTGGCTTACATCACTCCTTTGTTACGCAACTCAGCGATTTCCCCCTCTGCAAGGTCGGCTAACTCGCGGAGGATCTCTTCGCTGTGTTGACCCAGAGCCGGCGGATATGCAACAGGTGGAGTGTGGCCGTTCAGGTGCAGCGGGCTACCTAACAGATGCACTGGCCGCCCCTGCGGATCACGCACACCGACACACATCCTGCGTGTTTTGATCTGTTCCGCTTGC
>JBDNDE010000439.1:0-2852 GCA_046719305.1 Gemmataceae bacterium
ATCGGCTGAGCAAGTCGCTGGGGAACCTACGGATAAACTGGCGGAGGAGCCCCAGGCCGAGGCCGCGTCCGATGAAGCTGTTGCAGTACACGCCGAAGCCGCCCCAGCACGAATCAAGAAAACGCGTACCAAAGCCACCAAGAGCAAAACCCGTAAAACGGTCCGTGAGGGAAGTGAGACACACGCCGCAGAGGAGGCTCCCGTTAGGCCGCGTCGCCGCAAAAAGGTGGCTTCGCCTAGCGAAGAGACCCCTGAGGTTTCGGAAGCCTTGGTGGGGCAATCCATTGAAGAGTTGGCTGAAGGCACGCTCGTCGCTAGCACCATTCCCGAAACACCGCTACCCGCCCAAGACGAAGATTCAACAGCCACGATTGCCGAAGTTCAGCCCATCGCCGTAGATGTACCGGCCGTGAATGTCGGTGAAGGTGTTCTCGAAGTGGTAGAACACACGGAAACGGTGGAAATCACCACGGTCAACTTTGTAACGCGCGAAGCGGCAATGGCTCCGAGCGAGGTTGCTGTTGTCTCGCCGTCTGACGCTACCGAAAAGGCCGATAAATCCGAGAGCGAGAAAAAACGGAAACGACGGCGACGACGCGGCAAAGGGCGCAGCCGCGACGAAGTGATTGCTCCACGAACCATCGAGGCTGCCAAGGGACGAACTGTTCGCGATGAGGACGATGCCGACGAGGAAGTGGTTGGGGAAACCGGTGGTGGTGTGGTGCCGGCCGTTGAGGAAGACGACGAGGTCGAGTTCATCGATCTGAGCGATTTGCAGGTACCCTCGTGGCCGGAGTTGGTCGCGTCGCTGTATCGCCCCCCCGATCGCTGAAGCTAGGATGTAACAGATACTGTAAGAAAGCGCTACGCAGGCTCTCTCCAGCCTAAGAATATCAGTAGGACGCTGGCTCTTCTCCACCGCTAGCGTCCGTGAGGTTGTGAAATTCTTATGGCGGATGTGATTGTCGATCCGATTGCCCCCGAGCAGGTCAACCTCGTTGTGGGCCTGTACAACCAACTGTTTCGCCCCCACAAGGACCGTTCGTCCTTCGAGCATCGCTACCACGGTCGCCCGCAACTGCTGCAACTGGTGGCTCGCCGCCATGATCGGCCGGTCGGCTTTTTGGTGGCCTACGAGACGGAGCCACAGGTGTTGTGGGTCTGGTTGCTGGGGGTGCTGCCCGACGACCGTCGTCAGGGCATCGCTTCGCAATTACTTGAAGCGGCCGAATCCTGGGCTGGCGAGACGGGCTACGAGTGGTTGCGCGGCGAATGCCTCAACACCCAGCGCGCAGCCTTGGCCCTACTGATCGCCCGAGGCTTTGATATTGTCGGCCTCCGCTGGGATGCGGAGCAATTGGAGAATCAGATTCTCTTCCAGAAACCCCTCCGCTGAGCGGGCGGTTTGGTCGTAGTACTACTACCAAAGCTTGGCGGTCCTGCAGCCATTCTTCTCTCTTTCTGGGGCCGTCTCTCGCCGGGTGGCCACCGCTCTGCTAGAAGCAATAGCAGCGTGATCGTTGTCACATCACTTGAGACTATTCACCATGTTGCCGTTGCTGCTCGCACTGATGCCCGCCGAAGGCTTGGTTGTTTCGGTTTCGCCGCCCGCCGATGCCGTGGGCCGTGCCGTCCTGGCTGACGGGGGCAACGCGGTAGATGCGGCCGTGGCGATCGGGTTTGCCTTGGCGGTGACCTGGCCCGAGGCAGGAAACATCGGTGGGGGGGGATTTATGCTCATTCGTCCCGCGGATGCAAAAGCAGAACCGGTGGTCCTCGACTACCGCGAAAAGGCTCCCGCTGCTGCCACTAAGACGCTCTTTGCCAAGGGCATCGCCACTCCTTACCACACCGTTGGCGTGCCTGGCAGCGTCGCCGGTCTGTATCTCGCCCACAAACGCTTCGGCAAACTGCCCTGGAAACGGCTCGTGGCTCCGGCCATCCAACTAGCTGATGAGGGCGTCGCAGTGGATGCTTCGCTGGCCCGCTCACTCAATGCCGGCATGGTGCGCGGCCGGGCGTTTGCCGAGTTTGTGCGGGTGTTCGGTCGGCCTGGGGGCGGGAAATGGAAAGCCGGCGATCGCCTGGTGCAGAAAGACCTTGCCGCTACCTTGCGTCGCATCGCCGAGCAAGGCCCCGATGGTTTTTACAAGGGCGAAACGGCTAAGCTGATCGTTCGTGAAATGAAGGCCGGCAAGGGGCTGATCACGGCTGCCGATCTGGAAGCCTACCGCGCTATCCAGCGCAAACCGATAATCGGCCAATATCGCGGCCATACTCTGTACGCTCCGCCGCCGCCTTCGTCAGGTGGCATCACCTTGATGCTGATGCTCAACATGCTCGAACCGATGGAATTGCGAAAGCTCGGCCGGCACGATCCCCGCACGCTGCATCGGCTGGTGGAGGTCATGCGACGCGGCTATGCCGATCGTGCCCGGTATTTGGGCGATGCCGATTTTGTCGCTGTTCCCACCGAGACGCTGCTGAGCCGTGAGTACGCCCGCAAGCGAGCAGCAGACATCGACGACAGCCAGGCTACCCCTTCAACGAAGGTGGCCCCAGAGATCAAACTACGCGACGAGAAGCCCTCCACGACCCACTATTCCGTTTTGGACAAAGACGGTATGGCGGTCAGCACCACGACCACGATTGAAGATAGTTTTGGCTCACGAATTGTTGTCCCTGGCGCGGGTTTCCTGCTCAACAACGAGATGACCGACTTCAACTTGGCCGAGGGCCTCACCACCCCCAGTGGACGCATCGGCACCCCCGCCAACTTGATCGCACCGGGCAAACGGCCATTGTCGAGCATGACGCCGGTGGTTGTGGAGAAGGAGGGCCGAGTGGTGTTG
>JBDNDE010000044.1:0-19064 GCA_046719305.1 Gemmataceae bacterium
GGCTTCCAACAAACGGTCCTAGCCGATGCCTCGTCCCTGGGCGAGGCGATCGAAACCGCTCTGGGCCTGATCCCGCCCGGCAGTCCTGGCCGGATTGTCGTGCTGTCTGATGGACGCTGGACCGGTATCGACCCGGCAACGCAGGTGGCCAACGCCCTGGCCCGCAATATTGCCATCGACTTTCGAGCCATCGAGCGTGTGGCAGCAGGGGACTTAGCAATAGCCCGCATCGATGCGCCCAGCTTAGTTTCCACTGGCGAAGCGTTTGTGATCACGGCCTGGGTACAAGCTCCCGAAGCGGGTAGCGTGAAGTACAAGTTCCGCCGAGGCCAGGAGGTGCTAGCCAGCGGTCAACGCGAGGTGGTCAGTGGGCTGAATCGCTTCAGTTTCCGGGACCGCGCCGGTCAACCGGGCAACCAGGCGTACCGCCTGGAAGTCGAAGGCAGCACCCGCGATCCGGTGCCCGAGAACAATCAAGCCAAACTGCTCGTCGGCATCAGCGGACCCAAGCCACTGTTGCATCTGGCCCCGCAGGCCAACTCCGGGCTGAATCGGCTACTGCGGGCCGGTGGTCTGGACGTGCGCCAGGTCGATCCCGGAGCCATGCGTTGGCGGCTGGAGGATCTCGACCGCTACAGCGGCCTGATTCTCGAAAATGTGCCAGCTGAGAAGATCGGCGATGCCGGCATGCAAACGATCGCCGGCTGGGTGCGTGAAACCGGGGCAGGGCTGATGATGACCGGCGGTCAACGCTCCTATGGCACGGGTGGCTACTACAAGTCGCCCTTGGAACCGATCCTGCCCGTCTCGATGGAACTTCGCAACGAGCATCGCAAACTGTCGCTGGCCATCGTCGTTGCTCTGGATCGCTCCGGTTCCATGGCCGCTCCCGCCGGCGCGGGCCGTACCAAGATGGATCTGGCCAACCTGGGTACCGTCTCGGTGCTAGACCTGCTGGGGCCGATGGACGAATTCGCCTGCTTCGCTGTGGACACTTCGCCGCACGTGGTCGCACCACTGGGCAATGCCGAGGCCAATAGGGCCAAGTATCGCAACGACATCCTGCGCATTGAGTCGATGGGCGGCGGCATCTACGTCGATGAGGCGCTCAAGGCCGGGCTGAACACCTTGCAACGCGCCAAGGCCGGAACCAAACATATGATCCTCTTTAGCGATGCTGCCGACAGTGAGCAGCCCGGCGATTACAAGCGTCTTCTGGAACTGGCCGAGAAAGCCGGCATCACCGTGAGCGTGATCGGCCTGGGCAGCGACCGCGACAAAGACGGCGACTTGCTCAAGGATGTGGCCAAGCGCGGCCGCGGCCGCATCTTCTTCACCGAGCGAGCCGAAGAGTTGCCGCGGCTGTTTGCCCAAGACACCTTCGTGGTGGCGCGCAACACGTTCATTGATGAGAAAACCCCGATTCAGCATCTGCCCAGTCTGCGGACGCTCGCGGATGCCGAGTTTCCCACGCCTCAGGGGTTGAGTGTGGGCGGTTACAACCTCTGCTATCTACGACCCGAGGCCACGCTGGCCAGTGTTACCCTGGACGAGTACAAGGCACCGCTGGTGGCGTCATGGCGTGCTGGGGCCGGACGTGTCGTATGCTACACCGGCGAGGCCGACGGCAAGTTTCTCGGCGCGATGGGCAAGTGGGACCGCGTCGGCGAGTTCTTCACCAGCTTGGCCCGCTGGACGGCAGGACCGACTAATCCGCTGCCCGCCGGCATGATGCTCACGCAGGAAGTGCGTGAAGGCATCGCCCGGATTCAACTGCACCTGGACCCCGAGCGAACCAAAGGTGACGTCTTCCGGCGGTTGACCGTCGTGCGCATCTTGCGTAGCAGCTTAGGCCAGGTGCCGCAAACGTCCCGCGACACGCTTCGCTGGACCGGGGCCGACACCCTTAGCCTCCATATACCGCTGGGCGCGGGCGAAACGGTCTTGTCTAGCGTCGAGATCGAAAACGAACGGCCGATCAGTCTGCCGCCGGTTTGTCTACCATATTCGCCGGAGTTCAAGCCCAGCAACCGCGAAACTGGACAAATCGCCCTGGAACGCCTAGCTCGCGCCACGGGCGGCATCGAACGCCTGGCCCTGGGCGATGTCTGGCGCGATCTGCCCCGCCCCTTTCAACAAGTGCCGTTGGCCCGATGGTTGCTGTTAGCGGCAGTGGCCCTATGGCTGTTGGAGGTGCTCGACCGCCGCACCAGCGTGTTGTCGAATCTGCTGCGACGCTCGGGGGCCACGCTCGGTACTGCGCCCAACGAAACCCACCGGGGCGAACGCCGAGCGACCGCTACGCGAGCCAAGACGCTGCGAGCGACAACGGCCCCACTGACCCAGCCGAAGCCGAGCGAATCGACTGCCGCACCGGCCGCACCGGCTGCCCCTGCCGCCCTCGCCGAGCAGGAGGGCAGCGTGTTGGCAGCATTACGCCAAGCCCGTCGCCGCCTGGACCGACGCGACGAGAACAGCTAACGCAGTAAGCCTTGCCGCACTCCCTTAGCTCCGCCTCGAACGGCTTGTTGGTAGAGCTTGCTATAATGCCTGAGTGAGAAGCGACCCGAGGAAACAAACGTGACTGGACCGGCGTTACGGCTGGTGATCGTGACGCTGGTATGGGGCATCTCCTTCCCCTGTACGCGGGCGTGGCAACAGGCCGCTCACGATTCCCCTGCAGAGGGATTGCTAGCGGGCTTAACTCTGATCGCCTTGCGAATGGGGGGGGCCCTGCTGGTGCTGCTGCTCTGGCAACCAACACTGCGGCACGCTACTTGGCAGGAACATCGCGCTGGAGCCATCGTCGGTACGGCGTTCCTGTTTGGCTTCATCTTGCAAACCTGGGGCCTGTCCTACACCACCCCTTCGCTGTCGGCTTTCTTCACCTGCCTGTGTAGCGCCTGGGTGCCGCTGCTGCTGCTCTTGATGGGCCAACCTGTCCAACCGCTGACGCTGTTCGGCTTGGCCCTGGGCATCGCTGGTTGTGCCGTCATCGTCGAGGGCGGCTGGAAGCTGGGCCTGGGGGAATGGCTGACCCTGGCCGCCTCGGTAGCGTTGGCCGGGCAAATGCTTCTGCTGGACCGCTTGGGCAAGGCCATGCGTGCTGCTATGCTTTCGCCTGCATTTTTGTTCAGCAATGCCCTGGGTGGCCTGCTCTTGGCCATCTTGTTCGCCGCCATGGGACCAGGACTCGCTGTCTGGTTAGCCTGGCTGGCCACCGTGTTGCGCGATCCGCTTTTGCCTTGGCTCATCTTGCTGTTGGCCGTGCTGCCTACTGCTCTGGGCTTCCACTGGATGAATACCTATCAACCGCTGATCTCTCCAAGTCGGGCAGCTTTGATCTATCTGCTGGAGCCGTTCTTTACCCTGCTCTTTAGCATGAGCATCTGGGCGATCACCGGTGCTGAAGGATATGATCGACCGTCGTGGCCGTTGTTTCTGGGCGGCGGACTGATTTTGCTAGGAAACCTGCTGGTAGAGGTGTGGGGAGCGGCCAAACGAGAGAGCAAAGTGGCCGAACTGCCCGCGACGGTGCAAGCTAGCCAAGCAACATCGGAGGAAGCAGCATGCGAATCGTCTCGATGAGGCCCAGGGTTGGCTAATCCTAACCGAGACGACCAGCAGTAGCAGCGTGAAGCCAATGGTCTACCAAAGGACCGGAGCGGGCATCCTGATGCCGACGCGGCGGTGTGGCAGTACACTATGAAGATTACAGCGTGTCGCAGACTCGTGCGGAGGTCGGCTCTCGTGGTTCAGTTCAAACTCTCCTTTATGATGTTTCTGCAATTCTTTATCTGGGGAGCCTGGTTCCCGCTGGTCTTCGGCTATCTGCCGAGCCTGGGCTTCTCCGGCTCGGAGCAGGCCATGATCCTCAACTGCTTTCCGATCGCTGCCTTGGTAGGCCTGTTCTTCAGCAACCAGTTTGCCGACCGCAACTTCGCTGCTGAGCGTTTCTTGGCGTTGAGTCACTTCATCGGTGGGTTGTGCATGCTGGGGTTGTTCTTCGTTCGTCGGCTTGATGAACAGACGCCCGCGCCGTTTTGGCTGTTCTTTGGCTTGATGTTGGTTCACTGTCTGTTTTATGTGCCTACGATCAGCATCACCAACTCGATCGCCTTTGCTAACCTGAAAGACCCGGCTACGGGGTTCGGACCGGTGAGGCTGTGGGGCACCATTGGTTGGATTGCTGCCTCGTTGCCCTTTGTCTTCATCTTGGTCGACTGGCAGAAGGTGCCGAGTTTTGCCGATGCCGGCTTTGTGAACTGGATTGGCTCGGCGTTGAACCCAGATAATGCTTTGAAGGGCGACGACTACCGCCGGGCCACCGCTCTGACCTTTGCCGTTTCGGGCAGCGCGTCGCTGTTGCTGGCGGCCTTCAGCCTGCTATTGCCGCACACGCCGCCCAAGCCGGCCGGCGAGAGTGGCGAGAACCTCGCGTGGCTTGGGGCGGTCAAGCTGCTGGGGTATCCCTTCATCTTGGTGCTGTTCATCGTCACGTTTATTGATGCCACGATTCACCAGATGTATTTTGTCTGGACGGAGCGGTATCTGACCAGCAAAGCCAATGCCCTGGATGGAATCAATACCGGTGTCGGCATTGCAAGTAACTGGGCCATGCCCATCATGAGCGTCGGACAGATCGCGGAAATCGGCACCATGGCGATCTTGGGTTATGTGCTTCACTCCCTGGGTTGGCGGACCACGATGATCATCGGCATTCTTGGGCATGCTGTCCGCTTCTCGGTATTTGCCTTTGCCCCACTGGTCTGGATTGCTATCTCGGCCAACCTACTGCACGGCGTGTGCTACGCGTTCTTCTTTGCAACGGTGTACATCTTTGTGGATGAGTACTTCCCCAAGGACATCCGCGCCAGCGCTCAGGGGTTGTTCAACGCCCTCATCCTCGGTCTAGGGCCGATGGCTGGCAACACTATTGGGCCGATGCTGGGCGAGATGTACAACGTCGGAGGTACTGACAAGGAACCGATCCTCAACTTCCAGCAAATTTTCGTTGTGCCCACGGCGATGGCTTTGGTAGCCGCCTTGCTCTTGTTGGTGGCCTTCTGGCCGCCCAAACGTCAACAGGCAGAGTCGAGGGCTATACCGGCCCCCGCACACTAATGGGGGGCTGAGGGCAGAAACTCCGGCTTCATGATCACCGGGGCGGTGGAGGGTGCCGGTCCCAGCAACAGCAACAAGCGTAATTGCGCCTTGTTGTGTGCTGCGATCGCCAACAGATGGTTAAAGTGTGCCTGTTCGAGATTGCGGATGGCCAAGAGCACCTCGGTGGGATTGGCCCCCGGTGCGCCCTCTTCTAAACGTTTGTCGCTGAGTCGATAAGCTTCGCTGGCCTGGGTGATGGCATCGACCCCTAGACCGAGTTGCTCTCGGCCGCTGAGAATGGCCTCTTTGCCTTCTTGCACGCCCAAAGCTAGTTTGCCGCGCAGATCGCTGAGGGCATAGAGGGTCTGGGCCTGGCGATGGCGGGCGCGTTGTCGGTTGTACTCCACCTTGTTCAGTTCCGTAAGGTTCCAACGCAGACTCACCGTGGCATCAAAGCGATTGGCCCAGTTTTGATGCGCTCCTGGACCGGCCCCGATGCCGCCCTCGAATAGATTCAGCCCCAAACTGGGCAACAAGTTATGGTAGCCATACGACTTGTCCAGACCGATTTGGAGGACATTGAGTAGCCCTTCGAGTTCGGCGACTCCTGGTCCTTGGGCCATCACTTTGGTGACCAGAACTTCTGTGGGGGGGCTGACATCGACGAGTTCGATAGGCACGATCACCTTATCTGTAGGCACCAGCACGGTGCCAGGTTTCAGCCCCAGCAAATACACCAGCTTCAGCGAGGCAGCGTTGCCTTGCTGACGCAGCTTGGCAAGGAGTTGTTGCCGCGAAGCCAGCGCCGAACGCACCGACGAGACCAAGGCGGTGGCAGCGACCTCGGTTTTGGCGATGCGTTCGACCCGTTCGAGCAGTTTGCGTTCCGCTTTTTCCAATTCTTGGGCCAATGCTTCACCCCGTCGGGCCGTCAGCAGATCGACGTAGGTGGTGACCGCCTCCAGGAGCGTTTCTTGGGTGATCTGAACTAGCTCGGCCCGGCTCTGCCAAGCGAGCCGTTGATCATTCAAAGCACGGAAAGTCGCTTCGCGCAGATCCAGTTCGCTGCGAATCGTCAGGCCCGGCAGCAGGGCTCCCGTACTCGAACGTGTCAGTGTGCCGTCCTCGTTTTGGATGCCCCCCTCATGTCGGTAATAGGTGATGCCGGCATGGGTTTCCGGCAACCAACAACGCGCATTCATCTCTTGCACAAGTAATGTCTCGGCCAGTTTCTCGCGCGATTGGGCAATCTTGGGGTTGGATTGCTCGGCCAGCCGGAAAATGGCATCCAGCGAGATCGGTAGTTCCTTGTTTGTCGTCACCTCGCTAACCGGCACCGGTAGCGTCGCCGAGACCGGCTGCAATCCCGCTGAGGCAGGAGCTACAGCCGAGTAGATCGAAGTCGATCCCGCTGCCGATGCAGGCTCGGATACGACGACCGACCCAGGGGCAGCCGCAGTCATCGGAGTCGGCGAGGAAGGAACATACCAGTGGGTGGTGCATCCGATGGCTGCTAGCGGCACGCAAGCGACGCCCCACCACCGCGACCAACGGATCATGAGCGGCCCCTCCGAATAAGAAAAATGGTGCTGATTTATTCATCGGCGCAGAAAGCGGCGCGACTTTGCGGAATCTGTGCAGGAGTGGGGTTTGACTCGATTCGCAGCAGGGGCATAGAATAACTGGGGATGGCATGCCAGCGGAACATTCCATTCCTTTCGCCTGTACCCTTCGAGTCTGTAGCCTCAGGAGAGTGAACCATGATGCGTTCCCTGTTTCTCACAGGCGGTTTCTTGCTCGCAGCCGTACTGACCCCTGCCGTGCGTGCCGACGACGATGACCTCCGCCTCCGCTTGCCGGGAACTACGCCGGCCAAGCCGGCCGACACCCGCACGCTGGGGTTGACCGCTGAAGATGACGATGCCGAGGTGATGGAAACCCGCTACCGTAGGGGTTTTGTGGGCTTCTACGGCGGGTTCTACCGGCCGATCTACTATGGTGGGTTCTACCGACCGATCTACTATGGTGGGTTCTACCGGCCGATCTACTATGGTGGGTTCTATCGCGGAGTTGGGTTTGGTTTTGGCTATCCTGCGTTCTACGGTGGCTTCTATGCCCGGCCGTTCTACACCGCTTCGTTTGTGAACTACGGTTTTTTCCCCTGCTCGGTGACTGAGGTGACCCCCGTCACCACGCTGGCGTTACGGATTCAACCGGCTGTCCCAGGTCCGGTGAATCCCTCTCAGAATCCTCGCCCGACTTTGCCGCAGCCTCACTCGGGCGTTGCGCCGCCGCCAATGCCCAGTGCCGATGGCACGTTTGACTACAACGGCGGACCGACGGCTCCGGTACCGATGCCGCCGATGCCGCCTGCCATCGAACGGGACGTAATGAATCTGCCGCGTGTACCGACGCCGATTACCGAACGATACGTTAGTATTCGTCCCGAGCCAACAAGTGGCAAATATGTTTACCCGGCTTATGGAGAACAGCCGCGGCGTTCCGGCAAGTAAGCTACCCCTTCAAGCCGAAGTCGGCTTTTAGCAACCAGCCAGCGGAAAGGCGGCTCCCCTCGACAAGAAGGGAGCCGTTTGGCGTTTTTAAGTACCGTACTGGCGGTCGCCCGCATCCCCCAAACCGGGAACGATGTAACCTTTCTCGTTTAAGTGACTGTCGATTGCAGCTAGATACAACTCGACGTCGGGATGGGCGGCTTGCATAGCCCGGACACCTTCGGGAGCGGCAATCAAGCCGATGAACGATATCCGTGTGACGCCTGCCCTTTTCAGCACGGTCATACAGGCCAGGGCACTGCCGCCGGTGGCCAGCATCGGGTCCAACACTATAGCCCGATCGAGATCTAGGGCCGAGGGCAATTTATTGTAATACGTCACGGGCTGGAGCGTGTCATGATCCCGATACACTCCTAGATGCCAGATCACCGCTGTGGGCAACAACTCTGCAATGGCATCGGCCATGCCCAATCCAGCCCGCAGGATCGGGATTAGGGCGATCCGCTCCCAGAGATACTCGCCCTGGATGGTGGCCAGCGGCGTTTGCAACTCACGCGGTAGGGTGCGAGCGTCGGCTAAAGCTTCATAAAAAAGCAGCCGAGACAGATCGCGTACCAAGGCGCGGAATTCAGGAACCCCAGTTCGCACGTCGCGTAGCTGACTCAGTTTATGTCGCACGAGCGGATGCGTACTAACCTGGACTCGGCTCATCGGCAGCAATCTCCCTCGGGATGGTAACGCAGAATAGCATACCTGCCTGGGCGACCGTGGGCGAGCACCAGGGGAGAAGCCGTCTGCTAGTCAGGCTTCGGCGAGGCTGGCCCGTGGCGTGAACCGATTCAGCACCCCGTCGATCACCAGAATTCCCAGTAACGAAAGGCCCATCACCGGCAAAGCGATTGCCAGCAGCACAATAGCCGTCATCAGCCAAAGAGGCAGCGGCACCGCCGGCCGACGCGGTAGACCCAGGGTACCTTTCTTACGGCGGAACCACCACATGGCCAAACCGCTGGCCGAGAGGACGATCAGGATTAGGCAACACAGAGCGGCGAGGAGTTTGCTGCTCCAGCCCCAAATGCTACCGGTGTGGATGGGATAAGCCCAGATGCGTAGATAAGCCAGCCAGGAAAGCTCACTGAGGTCGCGCTGGACCACCACTTCCCGCGAGACCGGGTCAACAACCATCACCCCTTGACGCTTGGGGCCGTGGCGGGTTTGCGGGAGAATTGTCCAGAGCGAATTTTTTTTCGTGGCAATGCTTAGCTCCAGATCGCAGCCTGGCCAACGGCTCCGGGCCTGCTCGATGCACTCGTTGAGGACACCAGCCGTCACCGTGCCGCGCGTCGCTTTGAGTTCCTTGGGAGCCTCAAAGAAGCTCTTGGCTTCTTTGCCTTGGAACCGTTTATAGGTGCCGCCCCACACATAACTAAAAAACAAGCCGGTGACCAGAATAAACACCAGTGGCACCGCCAGATAGAAACCAGTCACGGCGTGCCAGTCTCGGAACACCGCATACCCTTTGCCCGTTAGCCGCGGCCACCACACCCCCTGACCGCCCGCCTTCTTCGGCCACCATAGATACAGCCCGGTCAGCATCAGCACAATTGCCCACGAGGTGGCCAGTTCGATAACGATACGGCCGTAAGTGCCGCTGAGAAGTCGCCGATGGATATCGAGAACGGTTTTGAAGAAGGCTGGGTCTTTGAGAACAGGTCCAAGGAAAGCACCAGAGGAGGGATCGACATGCCAGCCCTGCTTGCCGTAATCAGGCTTGTCGGGTTTGTCGGGTTTGACGGGTTTGGTTTTTTGGGGGTAGTCGTATTGGTTGTGGTCGGGTTTCTTCGGTTTTTTCGCTTGGGGATGTTCACCCGTTTCATCCTTCGGGGGTTTGGGCTTCTCAGCCAACTGGACGATCCACGAGCGGTTTGCCTCTGCAGGGATGAGGAGCTTCTGGACCTTCCCTTTGTCAGGTTCGATCCTTGCCAGGAGCGACTCGGGGTCTAGCGGCGGTTGCTGGTGAGAGAGGAACACTGCCTGGGCATTGAGCAGGTCGCGCACGTCCTCCTTAAAGATGTAGATCAACCCAGTGACCGCACTGACCATTAACACCGGGGCCAGGATCAACCCGACATAAAAATGCCAACGCCAAATCACGCGATACAAATTCATCCCTTGTCTCCTCATCGGATTAGAAGGCGTTAGCATCGATCACTTCGCCCCCCGCCTTGGTAGCCAGGGCGGCCGCAACGCGAATATCGATCCGGTCGGAAAGAAAGCGGACCGAGCCATCCACAAAAGCTGCATTGGCCCCGCCACGGTGATAGGAGTAGATATTCCTCTCGTTGGTCACATTGATGGCCAATGGCCCCCCCTTGCGTTCACGGCCATCGCTCTTGCTTTCAACGGTGCCGTCGGCCTGAGAGCCATGCAGGTCGAAGGCATTGTCTTTGGAGGCCCAGGCACCACCTTTGTTGCGTCGGATACCTTTGGCGGGGTTGTTGTCCTTGAACAAAGTTACTTCGCGGCCTAGGCGAACAAACGCAGGACGATTAGCGCACTCGCTGATCAACAGGGTGTTGGAGGTGCCATCAATAATCGCCTCAAGGCGCACGCGAGTATCGATATTTTTATTCTTGCTGGGGTTGGATTCAAGCTTGATCTCTCGTTTGCCGAAGACTCCGGCCCACCAAGCCAAACCGTTGTCGTCGTCGCCACCCGGCAGCGCGCCCGGCGGGGCACTCAAACAGGCCACATAATTTCCTGCGCTATCGGTGCAGCCGGCTTTGTTCGGGTCGGCGAGGTCTTTGCCTTTGACCCCCTTGACAGCGAAGTAGTCACCACAGGCTCCGCGAGACTGCTTCTTGATGCCGCTTGTGGGGTCGTTGTCTTTGTTGTACTCGATCTCTTCTTCAAGACGTGGGTTGGGGGCCGAGGGACACTCAAAGAGCTTCAACGGGGTGGTGACAACCGGCTCATTGACGGGGTGATCCCAGCCGAGGTTCAGGTTGTACGCGCGGGCCAGTGCCTCTTGTTCGATAAACGGCAAGATAAAGAGCGTCCAGCCGGTTTCGCGTTTGATCTCGGGCTTGGCGCGTTTGTCCTCAAACTTGTCCTCGCTGGGGGGCAAAGAACCAAAGGCCGACTCGTGGTTCAGACAGCCCAAGGCAAGCTGTTTGAGGTTGTTCTGGCAGGCCATACGGGCGGCAGCGGCGCGGACTTTTTGGACGGCGGGGAGCAACAGGGCAACAAGGACGGCGAGGATGGCGCTTACGACGAGCAGTTCCAGCAGGGTGAAGGCGTGGCGGGGAGGCATGGGGGGTACTCCATTGAAATTTGAGATTGAGTCTCAGTTACGACTATAAAGCCCCTCTCGTCTCCTGTCTAGCCCCCGCCAAAAAATTCTCTCGCCTGCAGCCCAACAGCCCTTGCTCACGCTAGCCCTTGCTCACGCTGCTCGCTAGCTCCCCTTGCTCGGGCTGCGGGCTAACCTACACTGACCCAACGGGAGGGTTGGTTCCTTGATGACGGCGGCTACACTTCAACGCATCCTTCGCCAGGTCGACGATAAGGCCGTCCTCGTTTCCTCGCGCATTCTCGAACGGGTTCTCCGCGAAGCGTTGCAACTGCCGGGGCTTCTGTGGAGTGTGCCCCATCAGAAAAGTTTCGTCTGCGACCGCCAAACCCTCTTTCGCCACGCGGAACAAGCCGACCTTGATCTGCCTCCCGATCAACCGCTGCTGCCCGATACCGTGATCTTGCTGGTTCGACCCGAAAAGGAACAGCTCAGCAACCTCGAAAAAGAGCAAGTCTTGCTCACCTACTGGCGTCGCTTGTTTCATGCACGCGTTCACTTGGCCTTTCATACCCCGCGTGACGGCCAACCACTGGATGAACGCAGGTTGCGAGAACGACTAGCACACCTCGGGCAGACCACCTTTGAAGAAATTCGCCAGGTTCTCATCCAAGATCGGTATCTCACCTCCCTGGCCGATGCTCGGACCACCTACATCGAATTTGCCGCCGTTTATCTGGAATTGCAGTATTTCGCCCCATCGCTGCTGGAAAACACCTTTCCCGGCATCACTGAACACGAGCCGATCCGTCAGTTGTTGCAGCGGGATTTGGATGCTGAGTCCCTCTTTCACTCGACCCGTTTACCAGGCGCTCCGTTGCCCAAAGATGTTCCGTTTGTTCGTACGGATGAATCTCAGGAAGCCTACTGGAATCTGATGCATCTGGCTCATGGAGCCGCCAATCGAAAAAACTTGGTCAAAGCTGCCATTCTGCGGATGAAGGCCTCGCGAATTGCGCCAGGAGCCCTGACGCTTCCTACTCGACGCGAAGCGGAAAACAACATCGGCGATCTCGCCACCCGTCTGGCCCAACTGTGCGAACTCTCTGAGTTAGACCGCAAACGCTGGAATCGGCTACTGATCTGCCTGTTAGACAAAGCCGATCAGGGGGTATTGCCTGTTGAGGAGCGAGTACTGACTGCCCTGCAACGGGCCTGTGAGGTTCACGAACGCGAGATTTACACCATCGACGTGGTGGATTATCTCCGCTCGCTTGGGAAAAAATCGTTCTATCGGCCGCTACCCAGTCAGCGTAAGGTGCGCGTCGTGCGTTATTTGGCCGATGCCCGCAGCCGCTTAGAAGAAGTGCGGTTGTCCGACGAGGACCGTGATGAACTGGGCCAACTGATGGATGCCGCCTACGGGCATTTGAAGCACGATCTGCAGACACGGTTTCGTCCCGTCCTGACGACGGCTCTAGAAGATGTGGGGCTGCGTCCGACCAATCCCGTGGAGCGGGTAGCCTTCGACAAGATGGTGCGTGAAATACTCGACCGCATCACCACGCATGGATTTCTTAGCTTTGGTGAACTTCGCGATATCATCTCACGCAATCATCTCAAACTACCTGATGTCGCTGATGCCCATCAGTTTTTTCGCGGTGATGCCCTACTGCAACTCGATGGCCGGTTAGCCGACTTGATGGATGGGGTGTATCGCCGGGGAGAGATTTATACGCGGTTGTTGGCTCGTGGCACTTCGCTTTTGTTCGGGACCGGCTTTGGACGCAGCCTGACGCGGCTCTTGTTCTTGCCGTTGGTCTTAGCCTGGATGACGGTTTACTTACTGGGCTACGGCTTATCGTTTGTGCCGGCGAGGGTCTCGCAGCCGCTGCATCAAGCTTCCTTAGTGTTGATGGGGCCGGTCCATGAACTGGGCGAACGGGCCAAATATCTCGATGAACATCCTGAGAGGGAATTGCCCCCTCTGCCCGACGTACCCCATTGGGCTTGGCATGTCGGCATCGTCATTGGCTTGGCCGTGGTGGTGTACTGTTTGCTAGAGGTTGAGGCGGTTCGCCATGCATTGCTTCGTTGGCTGTGGACCTTGGGGCTGCTGATGCGGCGGCTCTTTTGGGATTGGCCGTTGTCACTGATTCCCCTGGAAGCGATTCGCCGAGCGTTTTCTAGTTGGTTAGTGCAACTAGCGCTACGCTTCGTGCTATTGCCGGCTGTCGTGCTGGGGTTGCTAGCCTGGACGTTCCCTGAGCCTTTTGCACGCTTCCGATTGTTCTGGCTACTGGCCTACGCTCTGGCTGTGGTGGTGGTCAACTCGTCGTTGGGTCGCATTTTCCTAGAAGGGATAGGGGATTTATTGTCTCGCCTGGACGTGCTGATCCGAGCTGGGCTGATCTCTGGTCTGATTCGCTTCATCTTGTTGGTCTTCAAACGGATTGTCGATGCGATCGAAGTTGTTTTCTATCGCATCGACGAGCTTTTGCGCTTCACCACGGGCGATTCCCGTTTCCGCCTGATCCTTCAGGCGGTCCTGGGCATCCTCTGGACTCCCATTGCAGCTGTGATCCGT
The DNA here is from genome assembly GCA_046719305.1 of Gemmataceae bacterium. Taxonomy (GTDB): domain Bacteria; phylum Planctomycetota; class Planctomycetia; order Gemmatales; family Gemmataceae; genus RGDT01. The sequence continues at coordinate 13,499 of JBDNDE010000044.1, forward strand.
TTTTTCATGCTGGTGTTGATCGAGCCACTGATCAACCCGCTGAAGCTCCCGCTGACATTTCTTTTCGCCAAGGTCTACTACGCCATCGGGCCGGCTTTTGGGCTACTGCCTAGCATCCAACATCCCCCCTTTGCTGACACCATAGGGATGATCCCTGCCTACCTAATTGCCCTGGGCATCGTGAATCTCTTGCCCAGTGTGGGCGGGTTTCTTGGCTGGGAGATGCGCGAAAACTGGGGACTGTACCGCTCCAATCTCGAACGCAGACTTCTGCCCGTGGCTGTCGGCAGCCACGGCGAAACCGTGCGTGGACTGCTGATTCCGGGCTTTCACTCCGGCACGGTACCCTCGCTATATGCCAAGCTGCGTCAGGCCGAACGGGTAGCCACCCGTACACGTAACTGGTCCCAGGCTCGATCCTTTCGTCTGGAACTCAAGCACGTCAGTGAAGCCCTGCAACGCTTTGCCGAGCGTGAGATGATCGCCCTGTTGATGCAGAGCCGTGACTGGAAGGGCGTGCCCGTACAAGTCGGTGAGGTGGTTCTGGCCACCAATCGGCTACTGATTTCGCTGTGTCATCCCAACTATCCCTTGCAGGATTTGCGGCTGGAGATTCAGCATCATCACGAACGGCTAATCGCTCGCATTCGTCAGGCCGGCTGGACCGACCTACTGGATGCTGCCCAGCGAAACGCCCTGGAGACCGCCCTGGCCGGTTTCTACAAACGCTGCGAGGTCGACTTGGTACGCGAGCAGATTTTGGCCGCATTGCCGGGCAAGCCGTTGGCCTTGGAGTTTGGGGAGCAAGCCATCTTAGTTCGCTACGAGTTGCTTGGCCAACCGCAGGTCTATCGACTGGATGCCCCAACTCCGACCAAGCAGGCCGAGTTGCGCCCCCTGGTGTTCGCTTGGCGACCGATTTTGTGGGAACAATGGGTGGCCTGCTGGAAAGCCGACGAGCAGGGCCAGGGCAATCCTGGCTTGCCCGGTGTTTCCGATTCGATCCTTGGCCCGGCCAAGCCGGTCGCACCGACTTCCGGCGATGCAGTGCCCGTGGCCGAGCAATTACTTAGCGGTGATTGGGGCACATTGGCTACGCCAGCGGAGCCAGTGATCGACCAGCACCAGGGCGACCATCGCCTCGCCCATGACCACGAAGCGGGGTAGCAGACAGGGATCGTGTCGGCCCTTGGTCAGAACTTCGGTTGGTTCGCCTCGGCGATTCACCGTGCGTTGCGGCCGAGGTAAACTGCTGGTTGGCTTGATGGCGACGCGGCAGATAATCGGCTCGCCGGTGGAGATACCGCCTAGCAAGCCGCCGTGCCGATTGGTTTCGGTACCGATAGGGGGGAGTCGATCGGCCCGAGGGATGAACACATCATTACATTCGCTGCCGCGCATCGAGGCGACAGCAAAGCCGGCCCCGTACTCGAAGGCTAGCACTGCCGGCAGCGACAGCAACGCCTTGGCCAAGTCGGCTTTGAGCTTGTCAAAGACCGGCTCGCCCCAGCCGGCCGGCACCCCGGTGGCAACCAGTTCGCAGACCCCGCCGATGGAATCGCGGTCGCGGCGGACGGTCTCGATCAGGTCAATCATTCGAGTGGCAGCCTCGGCATCGGGACAACGCACGGGGGTGGCCTCCACTTGCTGAAGCGTCACGGCTGTCGGGTCGGCGATGTTAGCCACGACTTGGCCCACTTGTCGGACGTAGCCTAGCACGCGTACCCCCAGCGTCCCGAGCAATTTTTTGGCGACCGCACCGGCAGCTACTCGGCAGATCGCCTCGCGAGCGCTGGAACGCCCCCCGCCCCGGTGGTCGCGGCGGCCGAAGCGAGCATCGAAGCTAAAATCGGCATGTCCTGGGCGATAGACCTCTTTGAGGGTGTCGTAGTCGCTGGAGCGTGAATCGCTGTTGCGGAACAGAATACTGATCGGCGTGCCGTCGGTTTGGCCCTCGAAGACCCCCGACCAGATCTCCGGCTCGTCGGCTTCCTGCCGTTGGGTCACTAGTTTCGATTGGCCCGGGCGGCGACGCTGCAGATCGGGTAACAGGTCCGCTTCGCTCAGTGGCAAGCCGGGCGGGCAACCATCAATAATCACTACATATCCCGGTCCGTGACTGACGCCCGCGGTAGTGATGCGAAACCGTTCGCCGAAACTATTTCCCGGCACGTTTGGAGCCTCCCGTCGCTGTGCTGCCTCCGCTGCTCCTGCAAGTTAGTCTAGCGTCGCGGCTTGGCATACTTAGCCTCATCGCGCGGCGCGACCGTTGCCAACAGTTTGCGTATCAGGTCTTCGCTGGTCATTCCCTCCGCCTGAGCCTGAAAGTTTAGGCCGATGCGGTGCCGCAATACCGGAATCGCTGCCTTCTGAATATCCGTCTCGGTGACGGCCGGCTCCCCCGCCATAGCAGCAAACGCCTGACCGGCTCGCATCAGGTTGATCCCGGCACGCGGACCCGCGCCGAAATCGACCAGCCGTTTGATAAACTCAGGAGCCGTGGGGTCTTTGGGCCGCGTCGCGCAGACCAGCCGAGCGATGTAGTCGATCACCGTTTCGCCGATAGGCATCGCTTGCACCAGCTTTTGCAGGTTGAGAATCGCCTTGGCACTGAGAACCTTAGTCATCTCGATCGCTTCGGGTCGGGCGGCCATGGCGATGATTTTTTTTTCTTCCTCGAAGGTTGGGTAATCGACCTTGATGGTAAACATGAAGCGGTCTAATTGCGCCTCGGGCAGCGGATAGGTTCCTTCCTGCTCGATGGGGTTCTGAGTCGCGATCACGAAAAACGGATCCGGCAGTTTGTACGTCTCCTGTCCGGCGCTCACCTCACGCTCGGCCATCGCCTGCAATAGCGCTGCCTGGGTCTTGGGGGGCGTCCGGTTGATCTCGTCGGCCAACAAGATGTTGGTAAACACCGGACCCCGCACGAAGCGGAACTCACGTCGTCCGGGTTCCGGTTCGTCCAGCACCATCGTTCCGGTGATGTCCGAAGGCATCAGGTCGGGCGTGAACTGCACCCGCTTAAAGCCGACATCAAGAATCTGGCTTATGCTGGAAACCATCAGGGTTTTGGCCAATCCTGGCACGCCGATCAGCAGGCAGTGACCGCGGGTAAAGATAGCGGCGAGGATTTGCTCGATAACCTCGGATTGGCCGATGATGACGCGGCGAAGTTGTGCGAGCATTTCGGCGCGTTTTTGACTGAATTGTTGCAGGATCTCGGCAGCGTTCACAATCGCCCCTCCCTCGGCTGTCCTGAGTTTCAGGGTAGCAAAAAGGCCGACAATCGGCAGGATTTTACGCTCTGCGGCGCAAGATGCTGCGAGAGGGGACGAATCCTCTTGCAGAGTGATATCACTCTGATACAATACCCCTATCACCTTTCGGAGGTTTGACTCGTGAACGACAAAGAACTCGTGCTTGGCTCCGGCTGGACTGCTCTTACGCTCCACCTCCTCGGCTTGGCCGGGTTAGTGGCTCTCGGCTTTGTGGGCCTGGATCGTTTCGGCGTTGTCATCTTGCTCATCCTAGGCGGTGTGGTCTGGCTCGTGACCCTGTTCGGCTATATCGTCAATGGGCCGAATATGTCGCGCGTCGTGCAGTTGTTTGGAACCTATGTCGGCACGGTTCGCGCGGTTGGCTTTTTCTGGGGCAACCCTTTTTTCACTCGCACGGCGGTGAGCCTGCGGCGGCGGACTTTCGAGACGGGCCAAAGCAGCACCGACCAGATCAAGGACGAGAGCGGCAAGGTGATCCAGGCTGCCACCCATAGCCGCAAACCCAGTAAAGTTAACGACCGTGACGGCACGCCGATCGAAATCGCCGCCGTAGTGGTCTGGCAGGTGGTCCGCCCCGCCGAGGCTGTCTTTCAGGTCGATAACTATGAAGAGTTCGTCAAAACCCAGGCCGAGGCCGCCCTCCGTAACCTCGCCAGCCAGTACAGTTACGATGGACGCGACGAGGAACGCAGCCTGCGCGGCAACACGGCCCACATCGGCGACGAACTCAAACGCGAACTGCATGAACGGCTGGGGTGTGCCGGCGTGGAGGTGATCGAGGCCCGTATCAGCTATTTGGCCTACGCCCCAGAGATCGCCGCCGCCATGCTGCAACGCCAGCAAGCCGCCGCCATGGTCGCCGCCCGGCAATTGATCGTGGATGCCGCCGTAGGCATGGTGGAACACGCCTTGGACGAGTTAAACAAACGCCAGGTGGTCGAACTGGACCCCGAACGCCGCGCTGCTATGGTCAGCAATCTCATGGTCGTATTGTGTGGCCATGCCACGCCGCAACCGGTGCTGAATGCCGGCACCTTGCACAACTAACTGAGCGTTTCAATCGACTGACCTGGAGGCCAGATGGCGCGAAAAGCCTTCTTGTTGCGTTTGGACCCGGCCCTGCATCAGGCCCTGCAACGCTGGGCCGAGGAAGAGTTGCGCAGCCTCAACGGTCAGATCGAGTATCTGTTGCGTCAGGCGGTACAACGGCGGACTCGGCTACCGCCCGAAACTCCCGAACCACCAGGGCCGACGGAGCCCCCCTCCCAAGGGAAGCAGGCCGAGGCAAAGGAGGCTTGAGGTAGCCGTCCGATCGCCTGGCTACTAACCTGCGAACAGTACCCGATCGAGGACGGGGAGACCTACCCATGACGTGTTTGCTGCTTGTTCTTTTTTCGGTCGCCCCGCCTGTACGCTCCGCTACCGAGGTCGGTGATCGACTCCTGGCCGAATCGTTTCGTCAGCGGGCTTTGGCCCTCCGCGAAAAAGCCCTCGCCGAGGTCCGCGATGCCACCGAGTGGACCAAAAGACAACTCCAACGCCGCCGCGAGTTCCTGGCGATGATGGGGCTGGACCCGTTGCCCAAACGCACGCCGTTGCAAGCAACAATCACCGGCACGCTCGACACGCCCCACTACCGCGTCGAAAACTTACACTTCCAATCGTTGCCGGGCCTATATGTCACGGCCAACCTCTACCGTCCCCTGAAGGTTGAGAAGCCGCTGCCGGCCATTTTGTATCTGTGCGGTCACGGAGCCCAAATTCACGACGGCATCTCGTACGGCAACAAGGTGACCTATCAGCATCACGGAGCCTGGTTCGCGGAGAATGGTTATGTCTGCCTGATCGTCGACACCTTGCAGTTGGGCGAACTGCAAGGGCTGCACCACGGCACCTATCGTCTGGGATTGTGGTGGTGGCAGTCGCTAGGGTACACGCCGGCGGGCATCGAGCTTTGGAACGCCCTGCGAGCCGTCGATTACCTCGAAACACGACCTGAGGTTGATCGCACCCGCATCGGTGTCACCGGCCGCAGCGGCGGGGGGGCAACCTCGTGGTGGGCGATGGCTGCCGATGAACGGTTACGCTGCGCGGTGCCCGTCGCCGGATTGGCCGACCTGCTAGCCCATGTGAGTGAAGGTTCGCCAGGGAGACTGGAGCGCGGCGTGGTGGGCGGGCATTGCGATTGCATGTATTTCGTCAACACCCAGCGTTGGGACTTCGTCCAGGTGATGGCTCTGTGTGCGCCGCGGCCGGTCCTGCTGGGCAACAGCGATGCCGACCCC
>JBDNDE010000440.1:0-2840 GCA_046719305.1 Gemmataceae bacterium
CTCCTCTCCGAGCAATACCAGGGCAACGACCCTGACGACTTTATTCCATGGGGAACCATCGATCGAGGAATGATCCCGGCGCCAGAACTGGGCGGCAAGGCCCTTGCTAAAATCGATGACGGACGAAGGTTTCGCGCCCTGCTCGTGGATGCACTCCGGCACGAGGAGTCGCACGTTTTCGCCCCCGCGGACACCATCCTTGCAGCGGTCAACAGGCGCCTATCTGTGCTTCCCGAGTGGAAGCGCTTCGCCTTCAACGATCGCTTTCTCGCAGCCGAAGAAGAGCTCATCAGCGAGGCTGTGGAGATCCGTGAGGTGGATAATCGTATCTACTTATACCTGCGAGAGGCCTTCGAGGATGAGCGACTGATTGAGGAAAAGATTCGCTTTCTGGTGGGGGGGCCGGACATCGTGCTGCACACGCCGGTGACGGGGGAGTTGTGGAAAGGCTTCCTGCACGATCCGCAGAGCGTTCTGGAGCGCAAGGCGGCCAAGGAGTATCACGCCGCCATCGAGAAGCAGATCGAGGCCTGTCAGCGGGTCTTCGTCCGCCCTCTCAGCGTGCTCGCCGGGGAGGCCGGTACCGGAAAGACGACCGTGATCCGTGCGCTGATCAAGGCCATCAAACGTGGACACGGCATTGGCTCATCGGTCATTGCGCTCGCCCCCACGGGTAAGGCCGCCGAAAGAATCCGAGAGGTGATCGAGAAGGATGATACCCTTAGGGGCAGTGTCGAAGTCGCCACAATTCATTCATTCCTGGCGAGGCGCGGCTGGCTCAACGACAACATGAGCTTCAAACGCTCGGGCGGGCGTGTCGAGGAGGGCTACGCGACGTACATTCTCGACGAGTCGTCGATGCTAGAGCTTGGCCTGACTGCGACCTTCTTCCGAGCCGTGCGCTGGCCCACGGTGCAGAGGCTCATCCTAGTGGGCGACCCGAATCAGCTCCCACCGATCGGTCGCGGCCGCCTCTTCGCGGACATCATCGAGTTCGTCAAAAAGCAGGCGCCGGAGAGCATCGCCACGCTGGAGCACAACCTCCGGCAGCTCGTGGGCCGCCTCACCGGCGGCGCGACCGGGATCATCGACCTTGCCCAGTGTTACATCCACGACCGCGGCGAGGGGCCGAAGAACGAGGACGTCACGACCGCAGCCGAACAGATGCTGCAGCGCGTGCAGCTCGGCGGGGACATAGCGCCCGACCTGCGGGTGATCTACTGGCGGGACCAAGCAGACCTTTCGCGCGTCCTGCTCGAGCAAATGGCCTCGGACCTTGCTGAAGACGTAAGATCGCGCGGCGAGGAGCCGGGTGAAACGCTCAAGGACATTTGGTGGCAGGCGCATGAGAAGAACAGCAAGCCTGCCTACTTCCAAGTTATAACCCCATATCGCGGCGAGTTCTTCGGGATCGAAGAGATCAACCGGGTGTGCCAGGAGCACATCCAGGGGCAGCGTCCCGCGGGAACGAATGTTCTTGACGGAGTGATGCTCTTCGACAAGGTCATCCAGATCCGCAATCGACCCAGGTCGTGGCCGATCTGGGCATGGAACCACAACAAACGCTGCATGGAGGCAATCGAGATCTTCAACGGCCAGCTCGGTTTTGCCTGGCCGCATCTCTTCGATAATCAGAAGTGGAAAACACCATTCTTTCGGCTGGAAAGGTTCCGTGTCGTCTTTGACCGGCGTGAGGGGTACTCGGTCGGGTATGGCAGGAAACTGGGCAAGGTTGGAGATGGCCGGCCGATTAAGGATGAGAGCGTCGAAGAAAATCTCGAGTTATCCTACGCCATCTCGATCCATAAGGCGCAGGGAAGCGAGTTTGAGCGCGTCTACGTCGTGGTGCCCAAGAGCAAGCAGGCACTGCTCTCCACGGAGCTGTTCTACACCGCGATCACGAGAGCCCGCCGGCACTGCACCTTGCTCGTTGAGCAGGACGTCACCTCTCTCCTGGGTATGCGAAGGCTCGAAGCCTCGCGACTGCGGCGCATCAACTCCTCGCTCTTTACGTTCCGCCCTGTGCCCGAGGCCCTGCTGACCGTGGGCGGCTGGTACGAGGACGGGCGGATTCACCAGACTCTGGCGGACGTGGTGGTCCGTTCGAAATCCGAGGTCATCATCGCTAATATGCTCTTCGAGCGGGACATCCCCTTTCGTTACGAGCAGCCCCTGTTTGCACCTGACGGAACCTTCTACCTGCCGGATTTCACCATCACCTGGCGAGGCACGGACTACTTCTGGGAGCACATCGGTATGCTCCATCGTGACGACTACCGCGCACACTGGGAGAAGAAGAAAGCGTGGTACGAGCGCTTCTTTAAAGGTCGTTTGATCATTACCGAAGAGGCTGGCGACCTTAGCAAACAGGCGAATGAAGTCATTACCAGGTTTTTTATATAGCCAAGGATCAAATGATGCTATTAGGTGAATGGTACTACAGCCCGGACTACGGGCAGCTTTGTCGGGTCATCGAAGTCCAGACCCTCTGGGGTGAGACGACCTGCCGCGTCTGGCTGCCCAGCCTCGACTCTGTGGTCCGCACACCGGCTTCCAAGCTCAAGTCCTTGGAGAGCGCGGGCATCGGCTCGCCCGACCATATCGCCTACATCGCTGCTGCCGCACGGGTAGCCCACGCCCTGACCCAGGACGTGCTACTCGCCCCTATCGAGTCTTCCGTGATCCCGCTACCGCACCAGATTCGTGCTCTTTCCCGTGCCATCGCCAACGACCGCGTGCGTTATCTCCTGGCAGACGAGGTCGGATTGGGCAAGACCATCGAGGCCGGGCTCATCATGCGGGAGCTTAAACTGCGCGGGTTGGTCAAGCGAACCCTGGTC
>JBDNDE010000441.1:0-2834 GCA_046719305.1 Gemmataceae bacterium
GTGGCCCTTGCTTCGCGGCAGGCGATTTCTATTAGTAAACTGAAAGCATCCAACCCCCCCGGATGGACGGTGGGGTCTTCTTTTGGACCTACTTCGTGAAAAAGTTCACGAACACGAGGCCGATATGGACTTTACCCTGGGTAGTTACTTCCCCATCTTCCTGTTCCTTGTTGTGGTGATCGGCTTTGCCGTCGCCGCGCCGACAGTGGCACATCTGGTTTCGCCCAGACGGCTTACGCCGGTCAAGCAGATGCCCTACGAATCGGGGATGGACCCGATCGGCGATGCCCGGCAGAAATTCGATGTCAAGTTCTACCTCCTGGCCATCCTATTTCTCGTGTTCGATGTGGAATTGTTGTTCCTCTATCCCTGGACTGCGACGGGTGGACCCGAAGGCAGCCTGATCCCAGAGGCTCTACGGGACTTGGTCTTCTGGTTAGTTCAGTTCTTTTTGTTAGTCCTGACGTTTGCCTTTATCTATGCCTGGCGTAAGGGAGTCTTTGAATGGCGATAGAACCGCTCGAAGGCGTCATGATCACTCAGTTGGATTACCTGGCCAACTGGGTCCGTAAACACAGTCTCTGGCCTATGCCCTTTGCCACGGCCTGCTGTGGTATCGAACTGATGGCCACCGGCGCTAGTCGACACGATATCGCCCGCTTCGGCTCCGAGGCGATGCGGTTCTCGCCGCGTCAATGCGACCTGATGCTGGTGGCAGGGCGTGTGGTAATGAAGATGGTGCCGGTGATGCAGCGGATCTGGTTACAGATGCCCGAGCCGAAATGGTGCATCAGCATGGGAGCGTGTGCTAGTTCGGGGGGGGTGTTCGATGCTTACGCCACGGTTCAGGGCATCGACCGCTTCATCCCGGTAGATGTGTACATCCCTGGTTGTCCGCCACGCCCCGAACAAGTCTTACAAGCCCTGATGGACCTCCAAGACAAAGTACAACGTACCGGCACGCTGAACGCTCGCGAATTCGCCAAACGGCAATCATTCGAGGGGCCACGCCTCAAGCCTGACCAGGTGGACCCCGCCAAACAGATCGTCGCTCCGGGCAACTTCGCCAGCGCCACCCGCTTGCAGGATTAAAGGAAAACTATGGCCGACCCTAACCGCTACCAGGCGATACGCGAACGGTTTGAAGCCACCGTTGCGCAGTTGCGTCAAAAGGTGGACGCGGAGTTGTTCCACACCAGCACCTTCCGCGACAATTGCCGCCTGATCGTTCCCGCCGCTAAGTCCACACAGGTGCATCCGCTGTTGGCCCAACTCAAACACATGGGCTTCGACATGCTCGTCGAATTAGGAGCGGCGGACTACTTGCACTACCCTAATGCCACCGATCGCTATGGCGTGTGGTACTGCCTGCTTAACACCACCAGCGGCGAACGGCTGATCGTCAAGACCTTCGTCAACGATCCTGGTCCCCGGCTACGTTCGGTCTTTGACCTGTGGCAAGGGGCAGACTGGATGGAACGCGAAGCCTACGACCTGTTTGGCATCGAGTTCGACGGCCACCCGGACCTGCGACGAATCTTGCTGCCTGACGAATTTACTTCGTTCCCGCTCCGCAAGGACTATCCGCTACGCGGCAAGGGGGAACGCCACAATTTCCAGCCTATTGTGCGTGCGGAGAGTTGAAATTATGCCGTTGGAACTGGCCGATGCCATCGCCCTGCCGGATAGCCCAGACAAGGATTATTTGTACACCCTGAACTTTGGGCCACAGCACCCGGCGACACATACGACGTTGCGTCTGATTCTCACGCTCAACGGCGAAACCATTGTCCGCGCGGTGCCGGATATTGGTTACTTGCATTCGGGATTCGAGAAGCTCGGCGAACATCTGGACTTCAATCAATATGTCACGATTGTTGATCGGATGAACTATATCTCGCCGATCGCCAATGAGGTGGCCTGGCACCACGCCATTGAAAAGCTCCTGGATATCGAGATCACTCCCCGGGCCAAGTACATCCGCACCATCATGGCCGAGTTGGCCCGCATCCACGACCACTTGTTGTGCTGTGGGGCCTGTGCCTTGGACTTGGGTGGCTTCACGGCTTTTCTGTACGCCTTTAACCTCCGCGAACGCATCTACGACATTCAAGAAACGGCAGCCGGCCAACGCTTCCACCCCAGTTTCACGCGTGTGGGCGGTCTGCTCCGCGATGTCGATGACGACTGGATCGCAAAGGTACGCGAATTCCTCAAGGCGTTCCCCAAAGCTCATGGCGATGTGTGCCGCTTGCTCAACCGCAACCGGATCTTCCTCGAACGCACCCAGGGCATCGGGGTTCTCTCCAAGGAACTAGCGATCAACATGAGTGCCACCGGCCCGATTGCCCGAGCCAGTGGGGTCTTGCGCGACCTACGCAAAGATGAGCCGTACCTGGCCTACGGCGAATTGAGCGGTGCGTTCAAGATCGCTGCTGCCACGGAAGGGGACTGCCTGGCCCGCTACCTGGTGCGGATGGAAGAGATGGTGCAATCGGTCAACATCATCACGGCCGCCCTAGACAACTTGCCGGCTGGTCCGGTGAACGTCGATGCCAACAGCAAAGCGGTGTTGCCCAACCAGATGAGCGTTTATCGCAGCATTGAGGGGCTGATCCATCACTTCGAGTTGATCATGACCAACCGGCAATGGAAATCGCCCGTCGAGGAGGTTTACGCCTCCACTGAATCGCCCAACGGCGAACTGGGCTTCTACGTCATCGGCGACGGTAGCGGCACTGCCTATCGTGCTCGCACCCGGCCACCGAGCTTCATCCATTTCCAATTGTTCCCCTATCTGATCCAGGGGCACCAAATTTCCGATGTGGTGGCTC
>JBDNDE010000442.1:0-2743 GCA_046719305.1 Gemmataceae bacterium
CCATGGCTTTTGCAATAGCCTGCTCCAGCGATACCGGCACAAGACCCCCATGGGCCACAACTACGAGACCCTGGACGGGTTGACGCAGCTCCTCTTCCTGTTCGAGCACTTCGACGAACTCATCGGGAGTGCCGAGAACGGCCTCTATCTGGGACGCTGGATGACTTGCTGGAAGGCCATCGAAGGAGTGCGCGCCTACGTAAATAAGATCACCGAGGAGCTGGTCGATCCGCAAGAACTTCTCGACTCAGGCGATGCCTTCCTGCGTGATATCGGTAGAGCCTATCTCGCTTACAGGCGTGCGCTGTTCCGGGATAACCGCGTGGACTTCGCGCACCTGCAAAGGCTTGTCCATGATTACCTGTTGGCTGACCCTGGGGTCAGGGACGCTTTGACGAACCAGATCAAGTACGTGCTTGTAGACGAATACCAAGACACCAACTACATCCAGGAGCAGATCCTGCTTAAGCTCACAGAGAAGACCAGGAACCTCTGCGTAGTCGGCGACGAGGACCAGAGTCTGTACCGCTTTCGGGGCGCGACGGTTCGCAATATCCTCGAATTCCCACAGCGTTTGCCGGGCTGCAAGATCGTGATGCTCACGACGAACTACCGCTCTCATCCCGCAATTATTGATCGCTACGACCGCTGGATGAGCTCGGCCGACTGGGCGAACCCGAATGGGACTCGCTTCCGCTACAACAAGACGATCCAGGCTGATCCCATGGCAAAGCATCCGGAGTACCCGGCGGTCTTCGCCATCTCGGAGTGCGACTGGCGGGACGAGGCCCGCAGTTTTGCGGACCTCATTCTGTACTTAAAGGACGCCACGATTATCGAGGACTACAGCCAGGTGGCGCTTCTCCTTCACAGCGTCCGGCAGGACCACAGCAGACCGTACATTGAAGCTCTCGCCGAGCGCGGGATTCCGGCCTTCTGCCCGCGTGCGCGCGCGTACTTCGAAAACGAAGAAATCCGCGCCCTTGTTGCATGCTTCGCCCTGATCTTCGGCTGGCACGGCAGCGGCCGGGGCAAGGTGGCCGGCGCAGTCGGCAGGCTGGCTCTGTACGTTGATAACGCAATCGTCGATCTGGCCCACCGCTTTCCGGAGCCTAGCCCGCTAGGCAAAGCCCTGGCGCGCTGGACAGCGGAAATTGCAGGGCTCAAAGAAGGCGAGGCCCTCGATGTGCGTCCAGCCGATTATCTTTATCGTCTGCTCGCTCTGGATCCCTTCAGAAGCGCAGTCAAGAACGAGAATGCCGCCCGTAACCTAGCGATCTTCTCCCGGCTACTGAATGCATTCCAGACCTACTATCACTACACGGTCGTGACCCATCGCAACCGCCAGATCCTCCGGCTGCACCTTTTCAACAGCTTCCTGAGGCTCCTCTTCGACGGCGGCATCAATGAGTACGAGGATCCGGACCAACCGTTCCCCAAGGGGTACGTCCAGGTGATGACCATTCATCAGGCCAAGGGACTTGAGTTCCCTGTCGTTGTAGTTGGCTCCCTTTGCGCGCAGCTTTCCAGCTCCCGGCAGATCGACCGTCACCTCGAGCCGTTCTACCGCCGCCCGGGCTTCGAACCGGAAAACCGAATCCCCACATTCGATCAAATGCGTCTCCACTACGTCGCCTTCTCCCGAGCCCAGAGGATACTGGTCCTCACTGCTCACGAACCGCCAACGGACCTTTTCACCGCGATCTGGCAGGAGCTTCCTCAGTGGCCTCACGTGGAGAAGGATGTGCTCGCCGCGCAGCGTTTCCGGTTGCGCGAGCGCATCCCGGCCAAACGCAGCTACAGCATCACGGGCGACCTGAAGATCTACGAAACCTGCCCGCGCCAATATCAGTTCTTCCGCGAATACGATTTCGCGCGTTCGCGTTCTGCGGACATCGCCTTCGGCCTGCTAGTCCACCAAACAATTGAAGAGATTCACCGCATCGCGCTCGACGGTGGTCTCGACATGCTGGACGAGCCGCGAATCCGCATGCTTTTCGAGAGGACCTACGGCTTCCTCCGCATGAAGGATATCCGTCCCATCGGCAATCGGGCAAAGGCAGCCGCCTTTGAGCAGGTCATGAATTACTTCCGGCAAAACCAGGACGAGATGCGCAGGGTGATCCAGACGGAAGTGGACGTATCTCTCGAAAAGGACGATTACATCCTGACAGGCAAGGTAGACCTACTGCTCGGCGGTGACGGCAAGCTCGAGCTGCTCGACTTTAAGACCTCGCCGAAGCCGATAAACAGTCCTGAACTGATCACCGCCTACGAGCGTCAGCTCTGCACTTATGCGCACATTCTTGAGCAGCGCCATGGCCGGCGCGTCCACCGACTGCTGCTTTACTGGACAAGCGAGCCCCGAAAACAGGATGCGCTGATGGTCTTACCTTGCGAACCCAGGAGAGTGGTCGAGGCAGGCCGCCACTTCGACCAGACCGTGCGGCGCATCCAGGCGGGCGACTTCGCCGTCAAGACACCACCGAAGCCTGCTATCTGCTCGGAGTGCGACTTGAGGCTGCTCTGTCATGCGGAAGGAATTATCCGACGGGGGCCACTGATTGCCGCATACGCGTGAATGACCCGGATCGTTGTGGCGGAATGCTGAAAAAAGTATTCGTGGGTTTACGAACTTTTATGCGGAACTGACTCATTCCATCCATCAGCTGATGCAAATTGCGGAGGATGCCCTTCGGCACTGCAGCACAGGCTGGCGTGGATCAAAAGGTGTATTGACTCC
>JBDNDE010000443.1:0-2727 GCA_046719305.1 Gemmataceae bacterium
GGTAAATCTCCGCTGCAAAGGGCAAAAACCACTCCCGGTAGGCAGCTGCATCGGCATTTCCGTAGCGTTTTTTGCGCCTGAGGGCATAGGGCGGCGAGGTCAATACCAGATCAATGCTGTCGTCAGACAGTTCAGCTAATACCTCGCGTGCATCGGCCAGATGGCACCGACCAAGTTCCGTCTCATAGGCGACCGGCATCCTTGCGCACCTCCTGAACAGTGGGTGGGGTGTTCACCAACGTTCTTGTGGCCCACTCGGTATGCGGATCGGCAAGTCCGCTTCCGGAAGGGCATCGGCTCCTCGATCGGCGATGATCTGGGCGATCTCCATTTCAAGACGCTCGAAATGAGCCAAACTCTCAATCATCACCAATTGTTGTTGGATCTCCCGGCCGGGCTTCAGCACCTTACAGTACCAGTTGGCTACCTTGCGGAAACTAATGCAAGCAAATCGCTCGCCGTCCAGCTCCAAGAGATTTCGAAAGTGCCGGCCCATAAACGCTAACCGCTCGCTGTAGGTGGCGGCGGGGCCGGGGTCCCCCGTTCGTTCCCAGCGGTCCAGCTGGGCAAACAACCACGGATTGAGCAATGCCCCTCGGCCAATTGCGATCCCTGCACATCCCGTCTCGCGTAACATCGCCTCCGCATCGGCGATAGTGCGTACATCGCCATTTCCCAGCACCGGGATACGCTCCACGGCTTCGACGACGCGACGAATCCCCTCGCGATTGACTTGGCCACTGAACCCTTGCTGGCGTGTGCGTCCATGGATAGTCAGGCCGGCCACGCCGACTTTCTCAAATTCCCGGGCAAAGTGCGGGGCGGTGAGGTGGTCCTCATCCCAGCCCAGACGCATCTTGACTGTGACCGGCAGGCGAACTGCCTCGACAACGCTGCGAACCACGGCAATGGTCGCTCCGCTGGAGTCGCACATCATCGCGCTGCCGCCGCCACCTTTGGTCACTTTGTTCACCGGGCAGCCCATGTTGATGTCTATGGCTGCGACTCCATAATCTTGGAGAAACCGAGCAGCCTCAGCCATTTCAGTGGGATTAGCACCGTAGATCTGCACGCAGAGCGGATAATCTTCAGGTCGCGTGCGAATTAGGTCCATGGTTTTGGCACTTCGCACCAGCAGTGCCCGAGCATTTACCAGATCGGTCGTCGCTAATCCCAACGGTCCCACCGATCGCACCGCCAGACGAAACGCCAGATTCGTGTAGCCAGCCAAAGGGGCCACGGTGTAACGCGAGCGCAACGCCAGCGATCCAAGTTTGACCACAGCCGGACGAGTCACCGAGACAGGAAAATCCGGCACCATCGCCACGATCAGATTCCCTCTGCAAATCGGTTCGAGCGAAACAGGGCTTCTTGTATTGTTACAGCCGATGCCCTGCAGATCAACGCCGATCCCCGAGCCGGAAGCGGCCAGAGGCGATCGCTAGGGCCGAAGTCACTTTTCGCATCTGTCGCCGAGGTGCAGCTGCGATGCGGTGAAAGGCCTGATGCGTCGAGAAAACCGCCTTCTTCTCGGAATTCTCATCAACGTTGTTTGCGAGATTTCTACAATAGCGAAAGATACATAGCCAAAGATAGGTGTGCCACAAAGGAATAAAGGGCGATGGTCATGCGGTGGGGCTTGTCGTTTGGAGGGGCAGGGATAGTTGGTCTGGTTTTGGGCTGTTCGCTGCTCGTTCAGGCCAGTGCAGCTAAGCCCGCTCGACCCAAACTAGCTATCTTCATCTGTTTTGATCAGATGCGCGGCGACTTCCTCGAACGCTGGCGCGATCTATACAGCAAAGATGGCCTGCGTCGCCTCACGGATGAAGGAGCTTGGTTTACCAACTGCCATTATCCCTTTGCCATGACTATGACCGGCCCAGGCCATGCTACCTGTGCCACCGGTTGCTCGCCGGACGTTCACGGCATTGCTGCCAACGAGTGGTACGACCGCACCGCACGGCGAGAACAGTATTGCGCGGGCTCCATCCGCTATTCGCAAGTACCTCCCGCGACACCAAGCAGTTCCGGCGACAAGGACAAACTGCCAAGTAGCAAAACCTACGGCATCGCTGCCGAAACGCTGTTGGCCCCCACCTTGGGCGACGCTCTCAAGGCAGCCACTGGTAGCAAAGGCAAAGTGGTTGCCTTATCATTGAAAGATCGGGGTGCCGTATTGCCTGCCGGTAAAAAAGCCGATGCCGTCTACTGGGTCGACAAAGAAGGCCGATTCGTGACCTCGACATACTATCGCGATCGGGTGCATGGGTGGGTAGAGGAAATCAACCAATCCACGCTGAGGCTGAGTTGGCTGAACACCCAGTGGGACAAACTCCGTCGCGATCTGGACTATGAGAAATTCAGTGGTCCCGACGAGGCCAAAGGCGAAGGCAAGGGAGCTTTTCAGGGCGTTAGCTTCCCCCATCCCTTTGATGGCGGACCTAAAAAGCTCTTAAACGTCTACTATGCCGCGCTGGCCAACTCTCCTCAAGGCAACGAGTACTTACTCGAAGTAACTAAGCGTGCTATCCTGGCGGAGAAGCTTGGTCAACGCGACGAGCCAGACTTCCTTAGCGTGAGTTTTTCGTCCAACGACTTAGTGGGCCACTGCTGGGGGCCAGATAGTCAAGAAGTATTAGATATCACTCTGCGTTCGGATCGAATTATCCGCGATCTGTTGTTGTTTCTCGACAAAACCGTCGGCAAGGATAATTATATAATTGCTCT
>JBDNDE010000444.1:0-2711 GCA_046719305.1 Gemmataceae bacterium
TCACGTTCTTGGTGCGGGGGTCGCGGCCCATGACCGAGACGACAGCGGGTTTAATCTGCTCGATCAGTTCGGTGCGTTTCCGCTCGATTTCGAGCAGCCGCTTGTCTACCTCCAGGGCGCGAGCAGGTTTGAGCGTCGCCGCTAGACCGATCGCCAGCAGTACCACTCCCAACCCCATCCGATACGGTTTCATCTTTCTTTTTCCCCGTTGCCTTGCTCTTTGGGCTACTCGTTGCTCTGTGGGTTACTTGCTCACTTTGGGTTACTTGCTCACTTTGGCGTCGGCTAGATCCAGGTGCCGGGCCACGTCAAACTCTCCGTCCGCCTTGACGATAATCTTCAACTTTTGCACGTCTTTGATGTTTAAGGTCACGGGCCGAAACCGCTTCTTGTCGTCTGCGGAAATCTCTACAGTGACTAACTCGCGGCCATCTCCCTCGACGACGAGAATGGTTTTGCCCACAGCACTAACGTTGTCATCCAGGCCGACCAGGGCACTGAACTCGCGATACTCTCCGTCCAGCTCATAAGTCAGTTCCGCGTAGGGCTTCAGGGCCAGGCCACTGCTGTAGGTCACGCCCCCCAGTGTGAGCGGCCCTTTGTTGAGATTGGTATCTTTGTAGATATGCCACTGGTCGGGCTTAGTGTCCTCGTCCAGGTTTGATTTGGCCACGATCTTGCTAGGGGTCAGTGAAGAGAGGTAATCGAGCTTGCCCTTAGCGTAATCAAGCCGGGCAATTTGAGTGTAGCGGAACTCCAGCGAGGCACCAGCGGGAGTGATGACCTTCAGCCCGCCTTCTTGGGGCTGGAGTTCGGCAACCATGACGATATTGCCCAGGGTGTCGATCAGTTTGCACAACACCGGGGGAGCTTTGGGGTCCAGGACCGTCTTGAACAAAAAGCCGTGCGCCGTGGTTTGGGTCCGCTTGAGAGTGGATGGCTCGCCATCGATAATCACTGCCAAAGTGATGGTTTTGCCCTCGGCATCCCCTTCGCCCAGGGTACATTCAATATTGCTGATTACGTCGCCTTTCTTGATGACGATCGCTTCGCGACCCCGGTTATTGAAGGTACGGGATTTCCAATCTGCCCGATTTTTCTCGTCCTCGGCCTGATTCAGCAGGTTGGCCACTGCCTGTAACGGGATAGTGACTTCCGGCCCGCTGAGCAACTTAAGCGTCAGGTCGCGTTTGCGGATCTTCCAAGCACTGGCAAGCAGAACGGTACCATCGGTGAGTTCGGCCCGCGAGTATTTGGTGCTAGGGTTGATCACAGCGACGGGTTGGAAGTCGATCTTCAGGATATTGGCCAGCGGCACCGTCTTTTTTTCACCGGCCACGCTCAGGACCACTTCAGCGTTGTTGACGCTGAGGATATCGCCCTTGATGGGGTCGCCCTTGAGCAGGGCAACTTCCCCAGCACGTGTGAGCAGCAGAGGCATCAGAAGGAAAGCACCGGCCAGCGAGAAGCGGGCTAGACGCATAGGAGCAACACCTCGCAGAAGAAACCAACAGGCGACCGTGCCGCTTATCATAACAGAACTACTAGCATGGAAGACGTATCACACAGCCGATTCTCACAGGCTCACTAGGCCGCAAATCGTCACCACTCAACGGCAAAAGCGATTCAACACAAGTGCAAACAAGCGGCGGACCTACGCCCGCCGCTGTGACACGGTTTACTTTTGGCCGCTACGTTTCTGCAGTTCGCGGAAGTAGGCTTCGATGACCGCCCGATCCTTGGCAGGCATGGTACGGGTCAGGTCACGCAGAGCCGCAGCCCGCTCCTTTTCTGGCAGTTTGCCCCACGCTTCGGCGATTTCACGGGCCTTTTTGGGGTCGATCTGGCCAGTGCCGCTGGCGGTACCACCCATGGTGTCCTGCATCGGCGAAGAGGACATATCGCTACCCGGAGCGCTGCCGCCGCCCGGCATGCCGCCACCGCCGGAGGGCACGTCTTCGCCACCACCACCTCCTCCGCCGGGAGGCGGCGGTTTGCTGTCGTTTTCCAGCTTTTTGATCATCTCTTCCAAACGCACCAGCACTTCTTTCTGAATCTTTTGCGTCTGTTTGCCGCCTCGGTTCAGTTCAAGTCGGCGTTGGATGTTGTCCATCTTACGCGCGATCCAGCCCAGGTCTTTCTCCTGCCAGGTGAGCATGTCAAAGTGCATCAGGGCCGCCACCATCCGATAGCGTTCGGGGCTGTCGCTGACATCCACTAGCAGCCGGTCGATGCTGGCATCGGCCTTGTCCTTAAGGATCAGGGCATGCTCACAGACGGCCTTATAAAAGAAATACGCCGCCGGGTCGATTGCCTCTTCGGGTTTGATCAGGCCGAACACTTCGAGGGCTTCTTCGTAGACCTTCCGCAGCGTCAGCGCTTTGCCGTATGCCAGAATCAGCCCCTGACGGAAAAAGGCCGGCTTGCTCTTGTCCTTCAGCAGGGCAGGTACCTCGATGGGAGCCGGAGCCGAGGGATCGCGGGCCTCGTTGAGCAGCTTGGCCGCTGCCGCATCGCCCAGCGACAGAGTATGAGCAATCTTCTCGATCAGGGTACCATCTGCCTCCCAGATCGCCTTAAACTTAGCCTCATCCGCCTTGCCAGTGCTTTTGAGCCAGGCTTCGGCCTTGGATTGGACTTCGGCCGCCGAAGGAGCTTTTAGGGCACCGAAAGTCGGTTCATCACGTTCTTTTTTGGGTTCTTCGGCTCGG
>JBDNDE010000445.1:0-2700 GCA_046719305.1 Gemmataceae bacterium
TGTGCGGGAGCGCTTTGGTATCAATCACATCCTCAAGATTTTACGAGGCCGTGCAGATGATCAGGTGCGAAGATATGGACATGATAAGTTGTCGGTTTTCGGACTTTTGGACGAAGTTCCCGAAACCGACCTGCGCGACTGGATTTATCAACTGATCGGCCAAGGGGCGTTGTATCAAACCGAAGATGAATTTCCCAAGCTGAAACTGACAGAGTTAGCCTGGCAATTGATGCGTAACCAACGCGACGACATCCGCCTTGTGCGGTTAACGCGACGCAAGAAAGGCGAACGCCCGGCCCGTGCTTTGCTCGAAACGACAACTCTTCAAGGCATCGATCCCAGTCTGCTTTCGGCTCTACGCGTCTTGCGTAAACAGTTGGCCGACGAGCGAGGTAAACCAGCGTTTGTCATCTTCAACGATCTGACTCTGCGTGAGTTGGCCCGCAAGCGGCCGGGGGATCTGAGCCAGTTACGGCAAGTCACGGGGATTGGCGAGGCCAAGGTAAAAGAATACGGCGAAGCGATCCTCCAGGTGATCCATCGCCAGCGTGTTCTCTAACCAATAAACCCCAGCAAAGAGTCTTGAGCAGTTGCGAGATACAATCGCCGGCATCAACGCGGTGTGCCACCAATTTCAGCCAGCCGTCGTTTGGCTTCTTCGATGTGTTTGTCGTTGGTTTCTACAGCGATAATCTGCCGATAGATGGCAGCGGCACGGGCTTGGTTATTGAGGGTGCGATCATAGAGTCGAGCGGCCCGGATGCGGGCATCAAAGTGAGTGCGTGGGTTCCATTCGTAGCACCGCTCGAAATACAGAGCTGCTCGACGGGGCATTTTATAGGCCCGGCCTTCGTATAGGTCGCCCAATTGATAGGCTGTGTCGCTGATTTTGTCGCTCTGAGGATAATCCGTCAAAATCTTTTGAAACAGCAGTTCGGCCCGACGCATGTTGTCGAGGTAGTCAGTGCCCCAGCCTTTATCTTTGTAGACCATCGCCTGACGATACAGTTTGTTCGCTTCGGGAATATTGGTAGCACCTTTCAATGTAGGCGGGGGTACGTCCAACTCCAGCAAAAAAGCATGTTTCGGAATCCGGTGATACTGAACCAGTTCATCCTCGGCCCAACGCGCGCGTTCCACATCCCCCATCTGGAGATAGAGCTTCCGCAACGATTCCAAGGTGAGCTGATATTCCTTGCGGGAGGCTAGCAACCGCTCAACCAGTTCACGATCCTTCTTTCCCGCCGAACTTCCCGGGACATCCGGTTTGGGATCGGCCGGCTGAGCCTTGAGTGGCAGCAGAGAAAGCAAAGAGAGCGGCAACAAGAGTGCGATTCGATTCATGAGCAAGTCTCCCGAGCCGAAGTCCGGCCCGGAAGACCGGACCAGGTTAAACCGTGTGAGGGTTCGGCTGAGTGGGGGCATTGGTTTTAGGTTCCAGTCGCCCAAAGATCATCCGCCCGGCAGGGGTTTGCAAGACGCTGGTAACCGTTATCGTCACTTCTTGATTGATGGCGTTGCGTCCCTGCTCCACCACTACCATCGTGCCATCTTCAAGATAGCCAACCCCTTGTCCAAACTGATCACCCGGTTTGACTACCCGCACGTTCATCATCTCACCAGGCAGAGCAGCGGGCTTGAGGGCATTGGCTAGCTCGTTCAGATTAATGACCTCAACGCCCTGAAGTTCGGCAATTTTATTGAGGTTGTAGTCATTCGTGACGACTCTTGCACCAAGCAATTTGGCCATCTCGACCAGCCGCTCATCGACCTTTTGGATGTCGCGCAACTCGGAGAAGTTGGCCTCATGCAACACCAACTCGATTCGGTTGTTGGATTGCAGTTTCTTCAGAATATCTAATCCTCGGCGACCCCGATTCCGTTTGAGCTTGTCGGAACTATCGGCCACATTTTGAAGTTCCTGCAACACGAATCGAGGGACAATCAGTTTCGAGTCGAGAAATCGCGTATTAGCAATATCGGCGATTCGACCGTCAATAATCACGCTGGTGTCGAGCAAGAGCGGCTTAGGGCCCTTGAGTTGCTTGGAAAATTCGACATAGGGGATAATGAAGCGAAACTCGTCCTTTGTCTGCAGAAGGGTTGAAATCGACACATAGCAGCAAAACACTGTAATCATCAGACTCACCAGGGCGCGGCGTTCATTTTGAATTTTGGTGTAGAGAGGCACTTGGGCCGAACTACTACCGGGCATGGACGGCACCGTAGGCGTCGAGAGGCGAGCCTCGCGGGCGGTGTCGAGGTCCGAAAGGAACGGGTCGACGGCCGCCGACATGATGTTGCCCAGCAACAGCCCCAGGAGCAGACCGAAATAAAGAGCTGAAATGGTAGTGATTTGTTTGTCACGAATCAAAATATCCGTGACCACGATCAATAGCCCCATTCCCAAAATCGAGAAAAAAGCGACCCAGGCCTGGATTTGCTCTTCGGTGCTTCGGCTAAGATGCTGAAAGGCTAGCATGGCGAGGCTGATGACGATCGCGCCGAACACGCCTCGAAGTCCCCATAGAAGTAACTGGCTAGATGCCGGCTTTCCTTCAGATTGGCGAAGGAGAGACGACCAGAGTTGTTTGATCAGCTTGAACACGGTGCCTCCGCGGGATAGCGGTTTTGTGGCGGGAGAATATTGTTTATCATACGCGGTGCGGCCCCCGAGAACCAAGGGTAGATGATCCCGAC
>JBDNDE010000446.1:0-2681 GCA_046719305.1 Gemmataceae bacterium
GTTTGGCGACAGTGTAGCGCATCTGGATGTAGTGGCAACCTTTACCAATGCCATCCTGCGGGGCGGCCTGCCGGTACGCCTGAAGAATGAAGACATCGTCGTTCATCAAACGCGTAACAATCCCAAGGCCGCGACGTGTGTTTTGCTCGACATGTCCGGTAGTATGCGTTATGAGGGCATGTATGTGAATGTGAAGCGGATGGGGCTGGCCCTCGATGGACTCATCAAGAGTGAGTTCCCCGGGGATTATCTACAATTTCTAGAAATGTACAGCTTTGCCAAGCCTCGCCATGTAAGCGAGATCGCGGCGTTGATGCCCAAACCGGTAACGCTCTACGATCCGGTGGTGCATCTGCGGGCCGATATGAGCAACCCCGACATCACCGAGAGTATGGTGCCGCCGCACTTTACCAACATTCAACACGGCCTGGCATTGTCGCGGAAGTTTCTGGCCCAGCAAGATACGCCTAACCGGCAGATCATGCTGATCACCGATGGCCTGCCGACAGCCCATTTTGAAGGTTCGATGCTCTATCTGCTCTATCCACCGGACCCACGAACGGAGCGAGCGACGTTGCGTGAGGCGCAGTTGTGCGCTCGCGAGGGGATCACGTTGAATATCTTTTTGCTCTCGACGTGGAATCAGTCCCGCGAGGACGTGCAATTTGCATATCGGCTAGCGGAATCGACCCGAGGGCGGGTGTTCTTCTGTGCGGGGCGTGAGTTGGATCGCTATGTGGTGTGGGATTATGTGACACGCAAGAAGTCGATTATCAGCTAGACGGACGGACTGTGCGTATGGCCTGGGTGGATGACTACACGGAACCGATTCATTGCTCAGGGCTACGTCGCGCCGGGCCGGGGATTTCGGGGGCTACCTTTTTGATGCGGTTATGCTCATCCATCAGAACAATGCGCGGCTGATGAGTGCGTGCCTCCAGATCACTTAAGTTGGTAAAGGTGGCAATGATGACAATATCTCCTGGACGAGCCAAATGAGCCGCCGCCCCATTGACACAGACGACGCCACTGCCCGCCGGGGCTTCCATGGCGTAGGTGCGAAACCGGGTGCCTCGGGTCACATTCCAAACATGCACTTGCTCGAAGGGAAGAATATCGGCCACTAACAGGAAATCGCGGTCGAGGGTGAGGCTGCCCTCATAATCGACTTCGGCCTGAGTGACGCGAGCACGGTGCAGTTTCGACTTGAGCATGACGCGAAGCGGCATGAAGACTCCTTGATCGGATCGAGAGACAGCTAGATTCCCTCGGGGTTGCCTGACAGCCGAGGGACTCGGTGTGTCGCTTTACTTGATCTTGAGCAATTCAACCTCGAAGACCAGGTCTGCATTAGGCGGGATGGCTCGGCCTGCGCCGCGCGCACCGTAGCCCAATTCCGCTGGGATGAGCAGTTTGCGTTTGCCGCCCACTTTCATACCGGCAACGCCTTCGTCCCAGCCCTTAATGACCATGCCGGCCCCGAGTCTGAAGCTGAACGGTTCGCCACGGTCCAGGCTGCTGTCAAACTTTTTACCGTCCTTGGCCAACCAGCCAGTGTAGTGAACCTCGACGGTGTCGCCGGCTTTGGCCTCCGCTCCGTCACCCACTTTGGAATCTTCGTACTTTAGGCCGCTTTTGGTGGTTACGATTTTGCCCTTTTCTTTGGGTTCGGGGTTCGGTTTGGGGTCGTCAGCAGGGGTACATCCCACGAGCACCCCAAGCAACACTAGGCCGAGAATCATTCGCATGAGAATCACTCCACATCGTAAGAAAGGTTTGGAGCCAGCCAACGTTCCACCTCCGCTTTGGACATTTTTTTCCGAGCGGCGTAGGCTTCCACCTGGTCACGGGTGATCAGGTCTACCGCGAAATACTTGGCTTGCGGATGCCGAAAATATAACCCGCTCACACTAGCCGCCGGGGTCATGGCCAACGATTCTGTCAACGCCATGCCGATCTGGCCCGGCTGCAGCAGATTCCAGAGAGTGGTTTTTTCGGTGTGATCGGGGCAGGAGGGATAACCCGCTGCCGGGCGGATGCCTTGATATTTTTCGGCGATCAGTTCCTCGTTGCTCAGCGATTCAACGATACCCCATTCTTTTCGCGCGCGTGCATGTAACGCCTCGGCAAACGCTTCAGCAAAGCGATCGGCTAACGCTTTGACCATGATATCATTGTAATCATCATGGGCTGCCTTGAACCGGGCAGCCAACTCTTCGGCCCCGATGCCGCCGGTGACGGCGAACGCGCCGAGGTAATCGGGATAGCCCACCGGAGCGATGTAGTCGGCCAGGCAGCGGAAGGTTTCCTGGCCTTCGCGTTCCCATTGCTGCCGCAACATATGAAAACGACATCGCTCGGTGGTACGAGTCTCATCACTCCAGACGATAATATCGTCGCCATCGCGATTAGCAGGGAAAAAGCCATAGATGCCGTGTGCGGTAAGGAGCTTTTCTTGAATGAGGCGTTGCAGCATTGCTTGAGCATCGGCAAACAGTTTGCGGGCTTGCTCGCCGACCACTGCATCTTCAAGGATGTAGGGGTACTTGCCGGCCAGTTCCCAAGCCATGAAGAATGGCGACCAGTCGATATAAGGCACCAGTTGGGCCAGGGGGTAGTCACGTAACACGCGGACGCCAGTGAAAGCGGGAGGGGGCGGGTTATCCCAGTCGATGCGGAAT
>JBDNDE010000447.1:0-2680 GCA_046719305.1 Gemmataceae bacterium
GGGCAACTGGCGCTGACCGGCATGATCTCGATTGGCATCTACCACGCCCTGTGGCTCTGGTCGGTGACGCTAAACGGCGCAGCTAACGGTTGTATTATACCGCGTCGTGTACGATCGTGATGCGGCCGTGCTTGCTGGAGCGACTGATCTGGTCGCTGGCATATAGGCCAGCCAGGACGAATTCGACACATGAAGCCCGAACGGCGGCGGAATCGGCCGGGTTGACCTCGAAGGCTTTTTCCCAAGCACGCGGCACCCGTTTGAGTCGCTCTGCGTAAGCCTCGCTGGGCAGCAAGTCGCCGACCTCGATCTTCACACCTTTGCCAAACACCTCAGCAATTTCGGCCAAGCCAGCTTTCTCGACATATTCGTTGAAGACGGTGCGGATCGCCTCGGCGATGATGGCATCCAGAACTTGGCGTTCGGACATTTGATTGCTCCCCATCAGGTCGAGTTCGAGCTTACCCAATGAGGAGGAATATAAATGTCCCAGATCGCTGATGCGTGGCACGGCTGGTTTCTCGCCCAAAATCACTCCGCGATGCCGGGCACTGGCCACCATCGTGCGGTAGTTGGCAATCGAGAAGCGAGCCGATACCCCCGATTGTTGATCGACATATTTTGACTTGCGAGCGCAGATGCTGATCTGCTCGATGATCTCTTTCATGAACGGCGGCACCAGCACGGGGTACTCGCCGCCCAGATCGATCCCCGCTTCCTGTTCCATGATCTCGATGCCCAGGGCACGATCGCGGGGATAGTGGGTGTGGATGATTGAGCCAATACGGTCTTTGAGTTGCGGGATTACTTTGCCCGAGCGATTGTAGGTTGAGGGATTTGCACTGAACAGAACCAAGATGTCAAGATCGAACTGGATCGGATAACCGCGTATTTGTACGTCCCGCTCTTCTAAAATATTGAACAACCCTACCTGCACCAATTCATCAAGTTCCGGCACTTCGTTCATAGCAAAAATGCCGCGATGCATGCGGGGGATGAGGCCAAAGTGTAGGGCCTCTTCCGTGGACATGCTGGTTCCCGCGGCCAGCTTGCCCGGATCAATCTCGCCGATAACGTCCGCAAATTTGGTGCCGGGGGCCAATCGTTCGGCATAGCGTTCCTTGCGGGGCCACCAGGCGATGGGGATTTCTTCCTCACGATGTTCGGCGACGAAGCGTTTGCCCTGTTGGGTGATAGGACGGTAGGGGTCTTCGTGAACCGGGCAGCCGGGTATTGCCAGATACGGTAGTTCGTCATCCAGGAAGCGAACCAAGCAACGCATCAGTCGGCTTTTGGCTTGGCCTTTTTCGCCAAGAAAGAGGAGGTCGTGCCCCGCGAGCAGAGCGATATTGATCTCCGGGATCACAGTATGTTCATAACCAACTATACCCGGGAACAAGTCTTCCTTGGCCTGGAGTTGTTTAAGGAAGTTCGAGCGAATTTCCTCTTTGATGGAACGCGACTTCCAGCCGCTAGCACGCAACTGAGCGAGGGTGGAGGGACGGTTCACGCGAATTGTCTCCTGAACACGGGGGCACCTCTCTTATTCTAGTCGCCTTGCTCTCCCTCGCGTCGTTGGTGTGAGGCTTTCCTCGTTCAAGTCATCGCAATCACCCGGCTTGCGCATCCAAATGTTCCGAGAATATCAGAAGTGTTCGGCGGCTTTTGGCAATTCCGCTCGAATCGCAGCCGAGAACACCGTCGGACCGAGCAGACGTTTCAACGGCCTGGTCTTACCTGGATCAGCGAGATTCCGCGTACACTTGGGACAAGCAAGCAAGTTCCTGTTTGGCGGCTTGCGGTTTCTTGGTCGACTGCTTTGCTTTAGCAACGATTCAGTTTACTTCCTGTCCTCGGGTAGGATCTTCACTTCGACCTTACGCACCTTGACCACCGAGCCGGGGTCGTGCTGCTGAATGGCAAAATGGCCGCTCTTGAAGCGGTCCTTAGGGTCGGTCCACTCCACGGTCTTTTCGCCGTTGACCCAGATGGTGATCTTGGGGCCAACCGCTTCGACTTCCTGCGTGAACCATTCCTCCGGCTTATGCAACGCTTTGAACACTTGAATCTCTTTGATGGCTCGCAAATCCTTCTCCCGGCCGCTGGGGTACAAGCTGCCAGTGCGGATGGGGTCGGAGTGGGTGGCATTGACTTGGGCCTCCCAACCGGCTGGGAACCCAGGGCCGTACTGGGTGCGGAAATACATGCCGCTATTGCCTTTGTCGTTGATCATGATCTCCATCTTCACGCGGAAGTTGCGAAAATCGCCTCGCTCGGTAAACAAATGACTTGCCGGCCCGCGACCGACGATCGCCCCGTCTTCGACCGTCCACTTGCCGGGACTCTTGGGATGGCTCTTCCAGCCTTTAAGGGTCTTGCCGTCGAACAGAGAGATCCAGCCGTCCCCCTCTTTCGGCTCCTCTTTAGTCTCGGGCTTCTTGTCCTCGGCCAACACCAGGCCCGCCACGGCCAACAGTACGGCCGTACCTGTCATGATTCGCATGAGATTCTCCTTGTTCCGAGCATCGGATCGGAGAATGTTCTAGCAACGCCCTAGCCGATCGTCCGCCCCAGGGCGTGGGCAACCAGACGGCATTGCTTCATCATGTGCTCATACGCTGTGGGGGTGAGCGCCTGATAGCCATCCGATAAGGCTCGCTCCGGTTCGGCGTGGATCTCC
>JBDNDE010000448.1:0-2658 GCA_046719305.1 Gemmataceae bacterium
GCCGATGAAAAAGCCCCGGGCCAGCAAGGCCAGAAAGATCAGTCCCGCCGCCGCGTAGCCCACCTTGCTAATCAGGTCGGCGAGATTGGCCAACTTCACCTGCAGAGGGGTCATTGCTTTGCTGATGGTGAGCTTCTTCTTGACGCGGGCTTCTTCTGTCTCGGGTTGGCCTGAGGTGGCTTGGTCTTCGTCCTCATCGCCTGCCGCATCGCCCAGCCGTTTAGCAATCTGGCCGAGCATGGTGGCATCACCAACCTCGGTGACGACCATGACAGCAGCTCCATCGACGACTTGGGTGCCGCGATAGACGCATCCAGGCTGATCAGGACCGTGCGCTGTCTCCTGGGGCTGAGCCATTTTCTTGACAGGCTCGCTTTCTCCGGTCATCAACGATTGATCGACCATTAATTCCGCGGATTTGAGCAAGCGCCCATCTGCGGGAATTTCGTCCCCGGTTTCTAGGTCTACTAGGTCGCCGACCACTACCTCTTCCAAAGCAATGGTTTGAAACTGGCCCTCGCGGGTGACCTTGACCCGCACGCTATCCTTCTGGGCATTGAGCGCCTCAAACTCGCGGTCGCTTTTGTACTCCGCCGCAAACGCCACTCCCGTCGCCAATAGTACGGCGATCATCACGGCTAATCCCTCGATGAGCGGATGTGCCGGCACGAGGATCAGGCCGAAAAAGAAGATGACGATCGCCGAGCCGAACAGGAAGGTGGGAATCCACTGGCTCAGCCGGGTGACAAACAGGGCGACCAGAGCGGCCAGGAACAGCCCGAGAGCCAAGCTGGCGTTGCGGGGTGCAAACTGGAACAGTTCAACGAACATGCTCAGCAGGGCCGCGGCCAAGAGAATTTTGATGATGGGATCATCGAACTTTTCGATGAATTTCATCCAAATTGGTTCACGCGGCAAGGGCGTGAGCGTGTTGGAACCATACTGTTGCCGACTGGCCACGACCTGAGCTTGGGAAAGTCCCAGATCGGGTGAATAAGTGACGTCCGCCAGCGCGCGCATGAACTACCTCGGGAGGTGATGCAAACAAAGTTGAAACAAAGTTGAACTCCACCACCCAGGAGAAGCCGCTCGCGACTCCTGGGTGGCGATGGCCGTCTTATCCGGGCAGGCGAGTTTTTCAACTCTCCATGATTTCTTTGGTCTTCTGAGCTTCCAGGCTATCGACCAGATCTTCGTACTTTTTCAGCATCGTCTGGACTTTTTCCTTGCCCTTGTCGCGCTCGTCCTCGGTCATCGTCTTGTTCTTCTCTTCCGTGTCGAAATGCTTGTTGCCATCTCGGCGAATATTACGGCAACTGACCTTGGCGGCCTCGGCGCTCTTTTTGACCTGGGCGACCAACTTTTTGCGCTGATCCCCGGACATGGGCGGGACGGTGAGACGGATGACTTTGCCGTCGTTATTCGGAGCCATGCCTAGATCACTGGAGCGGATCGCTTTTTCGATGTCTTTCAAGGTGGCAGGGTCGTGCGGTTTGATGACCAGGCTCTGAGGGTCGGGCGTCGAAATCATAGCCAACTGCTTCAGCGGAGTCGGCGAGCCGTAGTATTCGACCCGCAGGCTATCCAGTAAGGCTGGGGTCGCGCGGCCGGTTCGTAGGCCACGCAACTCGTTGCGTAGGATTTCCAACGCTTTTTCCATCCGCCCCTCGGCGTCTTTCAGTATCTCAGCAGTGGTCATGGCATCCTCAGTTCAAAAGGATTCCTGGACGAGCGTACCGATCGGGTGGCCCGCAATGGCCCGCTCGATATTTCCCTCAGTTTTGAAGTTAAACACTAAAATCGGCAGCTTCCCTTCGCGGCAGGTACTGATCGCCTGCATGTCCATGACACGCAGATCGCCTTTGATCACCCGCTCGAAGGTCAGTTTATCAAAGAAGGCGGCGTGTGGATTGATATTAGGGTCTTCGCTGTAGATGCCCTCGACATTGGTCGCCTTGAGGAGGATGTTCGCTTCTAGTTCGACGCCACGCAGGGCTGCCGCGCTATCGGTGGTGACAAACGGGTTGCCTGTGCCCCCAGCCAAGATGACGATGCGGCCTTTCTCCAGATGGCGTAGGGCGCGGCGCGGCAGATACGGCTCAGCGATGATATCCATGCGGATAGCACTTTGCAGGCGGACTTCGCAGCCAAGGCTTTCCAACGCGCTCATGAGAGCTTGGCCGTTGAGTACGGTAGCGAGCATGCCCATGTAGTGGGCAGTGGATTCCTTGATCACTTCACCGCCGGCAGCAAAACGAGCGCCGCGGAGGATGTTACCGCCGCCCACCACCACGATTAGTTCCACTCCGCGGGCAACGACTTTTTGGATCGTGCGGGCAATATTCAGGGTTTCGTCGATCGAGATGCCACTGCCTGCTTTGCCCGCGAAACCGAAGGCTTCGCCGCTTAGCTTCAGAATCACGCGTCGGTATTTTGGGGTCAAATCGATCATACGGACCAATCCTAAGTGCAGGGGATTGCTGGCGGCGGAGCTTACGACGCGTGCTTGCGATCATTACGCTTGCGATCATTATATAAACCGCAGCGTCGGCTGGCCGCCCGGCTTTTTGCGCCAGCCGGGCCAATCGTGCAGCCCGCCTCCCAGAGCGACGAGGAATTTTCTGGGCCGACACGATACCTGGTCTCGAGATGCGGGTT
>JBDNDE010000449.1:0-2648 GCA_046719305.1 Gemmataceae bacterium
AAGAACCGCCGCGGCATGACCGACGAGGAGATCGACCGCCGCCAGGCCCGGCTCACCGATCGCGGCCGGAAGTACGACCGCTCGCGTTCCGAAGAGGACGACGACGAGCGGTAACCGGTTACCGCCGAGTTACCGCCCCGAAAATTCTCAACATTTCTGAGCCGCACGGTGCCGAGCCGCGCGGCTCGCTTCATCTCCGCAGGTTACCGCGCTCGGTTGCCGTCGCCGGATTCGGGGTATGCGAGCCGCGTTTTGTGGCGAGCGACCCGGCGGAACGGCGACCATGAACGAATCGACTTCCCCTCTGGCCCTGCGACCGCGTGAAGCGGCGAAAGCCCTGGGCATCAGCCCGCGCTTGCTCTGGCAACTCACCAAGGATGGCCGCATCCCCTGCGTCCGCGTCGGCGGCGGCAAGCGGAAGACCGTCCTCTACCCGCTGGCCGACCTGCAAGCCTGGCTCAGCCGCGAATCGAACCCGGCGAAAGGGGGCGAGCAATGACGCCCCTGGAACTGCTGCTCTCCAAACTGCCCGGCGCGAGGAAATCGGGCAGCGGCTGGTCGGCCCGGTGCCCGGCTCACGACGACCGCCATGCCAGCCTGAGCGTCTCGGCCGGCGACGACGGCCGGGTGCTGCTGCGGTGCCACGCCGGGTGCGACACGGCGGCGATTGTGGCGGCCCTGGGCCTGGGCTTGGCCGATTTGTTCCCCGCGAAACTGGACGCGCCACGGGCCAGGCGGGGCGGCCGGGCATACTCGTCGGCGAACGACGCGGTGGCCGCGTTGGAACGGCAACACGGGCCACGCTCGGCGTCGTGGACGTACCACGACGCGGCCGGCAATCTCGTCGGGCTGGTCGTTCGCTGGGACAAATCGGGCGGCAAGGAGATTCGCCCGGTGGCCCGGCGTGCGGACGGCTGGCACATCGCGGCGATGCCCGAACCGCGACCACTGTACCGCTTGCCCGAGGTGCGGAACGCCCCTCGCTTAATCGTGACCGAAAAGGAGAAGTGCGCGGACGCGGTCCGGTCGCTGGGCTTCGTCGCCACGACTTCGGTGGGTGGTTCCCAGGCCGCGAATAAAACCGACTGGCGACCGCTGGCGGGCAAGGAAGTTTGGATTCTTCCCGACCACGACGAGCCCGGACGGAAGTACGCCGAGAAGGTCGCGAGGATTCTCGCCAAGTTAACGCCCATGCCGGTCGGTACGAGCAAGGCGCTTATCAACGAAATGAGGAGCTGGAACTAGCAAAATCGAAACATACTTGAGGAAACCTCCAGTCTCAAGCTGAGGCATACTGAAAGCCTGCTGCGAAACTTCTGCCCGTTTTCGGGGTTCAAGCGGATGATCTGTAATGTTCGGGACGCTAGCGTGTTGAGAAGATAGTCCGCCATCTCGCCATCTCAGTCTTTCAGAGGTATTCCCGATGCGAGCCGTTGCTCTACTAGCTGCCATCTTATGTGCGTCCCCAGTCATCGCCGACGACAAGGGATACAAACTTGACCCCGGCCCGTTCAAAGTCCAGACCGTCGAGAAGGTCACGTTGCACGACAAAGAACGGAAGAAGGAACTGATTGTTCGGATGTACTACCCGAAAAGCGACGGCCTCTTCCCCGTGATCGTGTTTTCGCACGGATTCGGGGCGGGCATCGATGCTTACTCCAGCGTAAGCCAGCATTGGGCCAGTCACGGCTACATTACCATTCATCCGCAACACGCTGACGCTCGGAAGACCAGCGACAATAACGAGCGACCGAAATTAGGCGGCGGCGGGCTACGTAATCTCACCTCCGGACTCGGCGATCGAGTCAAGGACGTGACCGCTGTGCTTGACGCACTTGACGAGTTGGTGAAAGAAGTTCCCGACTTGAAAAACAAGTTGAACAAAGATCGGATCGGGGTGAGCGGCCACTCCTACGGGGCGTGCGTGTCTATGCTGATCGGGGGCGTAACCGTGGAAGCCAACGGCAAGACACGATCCTATGCCGACTCACGGGTCAAGTGTGTCTTGCCATTCTCGGCAGCGGGTACGGGGGAATATGGACTCACGAAGGAAAGCTGGAAAAAGGCCGACACGCCCGCTCTCTACGTCACCGGCACCAAAGATATTCGGCCCGGTCACGATGCGTCATGGCGGAACGAGCCGTTTGACCTCAGCCCGCCGAAGAACAAGCATCTGCTCATTATTGAGGGAGCCAATCACTTTTCCTTCGGAGGCGGGCCGATGCGAAGCGGTTTGCTGGGCCGAAGCGATGATGCTTACGGCCCGTTGGTCAAGGCGTCGTCTTTGGCTTTTTGGGATGCCTACTTGAAGGATGTTCCCGAAGCCAAGGCGTTTCTCAAGGCCGACAGTGGGATGGTCAAGTTCGCAGGTAGCAAGGCAAAGTTCAGCGTCAAGTAATTTCATGGATCGCGCAATGATCTTCCACTTCGGGATGAGCTCACTCGAAGCCCCGAAGCGGATGCTGCTGGGCGAGTTCCTCAAGCAGTACATCCTGTCCCGGCCGGACGTAAAACCCGCGACGCTGGAGGTCTGGCAGCAGCCGTGCCGGAACCTGACGGAGTTCTTTGGCGAAGACAAGCCGTTGCGGAGCATCACCACCTAGCGAAGGCCACGCGGCCGACGGGTTGGAAATCGTGCAACCTGCGAA
>JBDNDE010000045.1:0-18998 GCA_046719305.1 Gemmataceae bacterium
TTTACCCAATTTGATGTCGGGAGGACAACGCCAGCATGAGCGAACCATTGCCCCCCGCCTGGGTCCGTCGGGCTGACGGCCGCCTGGAGCCGTTCGACGCCGACCGCATCGCCCGCAGCCTGTTTGACGCCGCGCAGTGCGTGGGCCAGGCCGATGCCTTTTTGTGTCGGGAACTGACCGATGGCGTGGTGCATTTTTTGGCTCAAGAATGCGAGGCAACGCCAAGTGTCGTCGAGATTGCCGAGGTGGTGGCTCGGACGGTGCGGGAATTGGGGTACCCTGCTTTGGCACGAGCTTATGAGCAACGCGGACCGCGCTGCGAACTGCCCTCGCCCAATTCGCCCTACTCGGCCGACGTGCAGGCGGCCAACGCCCAGCAGTTGATTCAACTGGATCTGTCGTGCGCCGACGACCGCTTGGCCGCGCTATTGTGTACGCCCGAGCGGTTGCAGGCGGCCGCAACCCTGGCCCGGCGATTGGCCATCGAGGGGGTAGAGGAACAGGGCCTGATGCCGCCCTTGGCTCCCGTCGGCGTGGCGGTACGGCTTCATTTGAACATGCCCACAGCCTTACAGACAAGCGAGGCCGGCGGCCTGTTGTTCGCACCGGAGCCAACCATGCCGTTAGCTGAGCGGCGAGCGAGGTCGTTGGCCTGGCTAGAGGGTTCCCCGCAAGGTATCGACTGGCATCTGGGCGCAGAAGATGTGGACGATCCGGGTTGGTTGGAAAGCGTTTGTGACAGAGCGTTGGACCCTTCACGCGATGTGGCGTTCGTATTCGATCGACCCCGACGGGCCGTGGCTCTAGGCGGCGGTCTGACCCGCTCCCGCCCGGCTGTGTTGATCCACGTCGGCATTCATCTACTCACGTTAGCCGAGCAGCCGGGTATGCTGGCTGATCCCGAACGCTATCTCCAGCGTCTGGGTAGTCTGTTGCGCTTAGCACTCAGCGCGGCGGTGCAGCGACGGCAACAATTGCGTGGAGGCGAACGGCCAGGACTACGCGAGGGGTTTCTACTGGAACGGGCTATAGTCGTCATTGAAGTGCTGCATTTGGATGAAGTGGTGCGTCGCTTCACTGGCTGGAGTCTGGCCAATGGTGGAGCCTCGCTTGCCCTGGGTAGGCGTATCGTGCGTCGGCTGTTGGAGGTGTTGCGCTCCGAGGGGCGTCACTTGCAACTGGAGGGCGTTCTGGAAGGGTTGACGCCGCTGGCTGCGGGGGCTTCGTTGCGAGCGCAGGCGTCGGCGGCCAGCGCTCTGCATGCCTTGGCCGAAGGCGGGACGCTGCGGCTGCATTGGCCCGAAGAAATCGCATGTCAGCCGGATCGCCTGGCAGAGGAGTTGCGTCGGCAATGGCGGGAAACAGCGGTAGGCCGCGTGGAGATCATACGCAAAAACACGACCGGGCGAAAGGATTGCTCCCCGCGCCCGGCCGTTCCCCCCATCCCCCCGGATGGTCCCTCATGAACTGTTGGGTCTGTCACGAACCCCACCTTATCTATCCAGAAACACCGCTCGTGCTGCATTTGCCTATCGGCCGGTATCTGCCTCGATTTCGGCCCGCAACTGTTTAGCCCGTTGCCAGGCGTTCTTTTCGTTGATGCCGTCGGGGCTGACCGCAGGCACATGTTTGACTTCCTCGCGGAAAGGAAGTTCGGGAAGTTTCTCATCACGGCGTGATTGCGTCGTCGAGGGCAAGCATCCGATACACAGCATCAGGGCCAGAATCAACCCGGAGAAATAGGCTTTCATCAGCGGCTCCCCCGTTTCTTCTCGGCATGCTTGAGGATCAGATCACGCGTCTGGGTGACGCTGTCCTCGGCTAGGGGTGAATCGTTTAGGTTCGCTCCGCCCAAACTAAGCAGCTTAGCACTGCGAGCCTCGAACTGCTTCCAGGCCAGATCGTCTAGGAGCATGGCTTCTTCTTCGAGTTGTTCATCGCCGATCTCCAATGCCACCCGTCGGAGTTCATCACAAACCTGCAAGCGACGTTGCAGGACCGCTTCCAAACGTGCGAGTTCTTCGGCTCGATCGCTTTTGGTTTTGGGCTTGCTCTCGCTTTTCTCGGACGCGGGCTTGGCCGAAGTCTGCCCCCAGGCCGGCCACCACCCATTCGCGCCGGCCGGTTTTTGAGCCCAGGCCGAGGTGACCACGCCCCCCAGAAGCAACACGGCCAGGCTGGCTCGGAGAACTCTACGCATCATCATCCCCCTCGCACGGCTCGCTTCTCCCCCGAGGCGAGCCGATGGCTTGGCGTCTGGTTGATCGGTTTTTTGTGTGGTCCGCGATATGCCAAGCGGCAGAAGCGATGTAAAGGGCAATTTGAGAGTCCACCCGAAATTTTCTCACTTTTCTCACTCAGGGCAGAGAATCGCTTCTCAAGCGAGCCAAGAAGGTGGAAAAGGATTGCACAGGCGAAGACAACTTCCTAGAATAAGTCGAAATGAGGCCCGCCGAGGTTTCCCGCCATGTTTCCACCTGCCGCCTTGCTCCTGCTCGTGACACTTCCCGCGCAAGACAAGACTTTTGAGAAGGATGTCAAGCCGTTCTTGGAACAGTTTTGCAACCGCTGCCACGGAACTACCTCCAAAAAGGCCGGTCTAGATCTCGAACGCTTTGCCACGGCTGAACTAGCCGCCAAAGAAAAGCCGCTCTGGGAAGGGGTTGCGGCTCGTGTCCGCACCCACGAAATGCCCCCGCCCGGCAGCCGACAACCCAGCATCCAACAACGCAAGGCCTTCCTGGCCTGGACCACCGCGCTAGCTCAGCAAGGCAAGAAAGACTGTACCGAACTAGCCACCGATCAAACGCAAAACTTTTACCCTGGCCATGTCATGAGCCGACGCCTCACCCGCGCCGAATATGCCAACAGCCTGCGGGATTTGCTGGGCGGCGTCTCGTTTGCTGTGGCCGATCGACTGCCTGCTGACGGCGCGGGCGGAGGCGGCTTCGACACCACCGGGGATGCCCTATTTACCTCAGCCATCCACATTGAAAAATATCTGCAAATTGCTGAGGACGTGCTGCGAGCCGTCCTAGACACGGGCGAAAAATCCTCTTTTACACTCAACGCGACCCAGCGCCAAGCGGCCCGTGATGCTCTGGGGCTGGATGCCGAACCGTGGACCATCGTACGCCGCTTCGCCGAACGCGCCTATCGCCGACCGATCATCCCCGCCGAGGTTGATCGGCTCATGACCGTGTATCACAAATCGATCGCACGCGGGGACTCACGCGAAAAAGCCCTGAGGCTACCGCTTAAGGCGGTGTTGATCTCGCCGCATTTCCTGTTTCTGGTCGAACCGGAGCCAGAAAAGGAGGGCGTCTATCCTCTGCCGGACTATCCGTTGGCGTCGCGGCTGAGCTACTTCTTATGGGCCAGCTTGCCCGATGCCACCTTGCTCGACTTGGCTCGCAAGGGCGAACTCGTCAAACCCGAGGTGCTGCGTGCCCAAGTCAAACGCATGCTTCTAGACCCCCGCTCGCGCGGCTTCGCTGCCAATTTCGCCACGCAATGGCTCGGCTTGGCTGGGCTGGGTACGACCCATCGCCCCGATGCGACTAAGTTTCCCAGCTATGATGATGCCTTAGCCGCTGACATGAAAGAAGAGGCCATCCGCCTGGTCGAGCGGGTCTTCCGC
Source organism: Gemmataceae bacterium (assembly GCA_046719305.1). Classification (GTDB taxonomy): domain Bacteria; phylum Planctomycetota; class Planctomycetia; order Gemmatales; family Gemmataceae; genus RGDT01. The sequence goes on from JBDNDE010000045.1 coordinate 3,641, forward strand.
GAAGATCGGCCGTTGACCGAGTTGCTCACATCACGCGAGACGTATCTCAACGCGCGGCTGGCCAAACATTACGGTATCGCCGGCATCCAGGGCGACGAATTTCGCCTCGTGAAACTGCCCGCAAGCCATGGCGATCGCGCCGGGTTGCTAGGCACCGCCGCGGTGCTGACGGCCACGTCGTTCCCGTTACGAACAAGTCCGGTGCTGCGCGGCAAGTGGATTCTGGAAGAGATTCTCGGTAGCCGAGTGCCCCCCGCTCCGCCTAACGCCGGCGAGCTACCTGCCGACGGCAAAGACCCCAAGGGGTTGACCCTACGGCAACAACTGGAGTTGCACCGCAGCCGCCCGGACTGTGCTTCATGCCACAACCGCATGGACCCCCTAGGGTTTGGTCTGGAGGCGTTTGATGCGATTGGCCGATACCGCACCAAGGATGACGAAGGCAAGCCGATCGAGACGCGAGGCCAGTTGCCCTCGGGCGAGAGCTTCGAGGGGGCAGCGGAGTTGCGGCTACTGCTGCTGAAGCGGAAGAATGAATTTCTGCGCAACCTGACGCGAAAGCTGCTCGGCTATGCCTTGGGTCGGCAACTATATCGCTTCGATCAGTGTGTGATTGATGAGGCATTAAAAGGTTTAGCAGAGCGAGAAGATCGTTCGCATGAACTGATCGAACGTATTGTGCTAAGTTACCCGTTCCGGCACCGATTTGCCAAAAAGTGAGGTCGACCATGAATCCATTAACCACTCGTCGAGACGTGCTACGCGGTGCGGGCGTCTTGCTGGCCCTGCCTTGGATGGAATCGTTAGCCCCGCGACTGACCGCTGCCCCCGACCCCGCTTCCGCCGATTCTGGCAAGCCCCCTGTGCGGTTCGGTGTGCTTTTCTTCCCTAATGGCGTCTGGAAACCCAACTGGATTCCCGAAAAGAGTGGTCGCGATTATGAACTGCCCTTCTCGCTGAAACCTCTGGCGGATCTTAAGGGCGACATCAACATCTTTTCCAACCTCGACAAAGCCTACAGCCGTGGCGGTGATGGCCATTATGCCAAGACGGCCAATTTTCTTACGGGGTTGCGGGTGGCGAAGACCACGGGCAAGAATATCAATGTCGGCAATGCCTCGGTCGATCAGATCCTCGCCAGCAAACTTGGCCATCGAACCCCATTACCGTCATTGGAGTTGGGCATCGACCCGGTCGTCAGCGGTATCGACTCAAACGTCGGCTACACCCGCTTGTATGGTTCGTACATTTCATGGCGTTCGGCCAGTGTGCCGATGGCTCGAGAGATCAACCCGCGGATGGTGTACGAACGGCTGTTTGCGGCGACGGCACGACCCGACGACGACGACCGCAGCTTGCTTGACTTGACGCTGGAAGACGCCAAGTCGTTGCGAAGCAAGCTGAGTCGTGACGATCAGTTCAAGCTCGATGAATATCTCGATGCCCTGCGGGCTGTTGAGAGACGTATTGCGTTTGCGGCCAAGCCCGACCCGGACTATCGCCCCGCTGCCGATCTCACCGTGCCGGCAGCTCCTAGGGCCGGCATCCCACACGACCACCGCGAGCATGTCAAGCTGATGCTCGACCTGATGGTGTTGGCCTACTGGTCCGATTCCACACGGGTAATTACTTTCATGTTTGCCAATGATGTTTCTGGCAAGAATTTTAACTTCGTCGAAGGGGTGCATGGCGGGCATCACGACTTGTCCCACCATAGCAATCAGAAAGACAAGATCGAACAATACAGTCGTATCAACCGTTGGCATGTAGAGCAATTCGCGTACTTGTGCCGCAAGCTCAAGGGGATCAAGGAAGGTCGTGGCACGCTTCTGGATAACTGTATGCTGCTCTTAGGTTCGAGCATGAGCGACGGCAACGCCCACGACCCAAACAACTTACCCATTGTGGTCGCGGGCAAGGCGGGCGGTGCCTTCAGCACCGGCCAGCACATCGCCAGCAGCCGCAATACCCCGTTGTGCAACTTGTACGTCTCGATCCTTAATGCGGCGGGCGTACCGGCCAAGCGATTCGGCGACAGCACCGGCCCTCTCAAGGGACTGAGCTAACCTCGCCAGGTGTGTGATTCGGCTGTCGTACTCAGGCGTTGCTATCCAAACAAGTTGTAAACTCCAACAGCCAGAAGGAGAGGCCCCCCTCTCTCCTCTGGCTGCAACAGTTGGTGGCCCGTTTCAATCCGGTTAATCGATTGTTTGGCTGCTACTTCTTGGGTGTTTCGGGCGTCTTTTCGGTTTCAGGTGTCAGCGACTTGATCAGGCTGCCGTTGGTGCCATTGAATAGCTTGACGCTACCGTCTTGGGCCCCGGCGGCGACCAAGGCCCCATCGGGACTAACGGCCACGCAAAACAGGAAGTCGCTCCCTCCGTTGAAATTACGGACATTGTTGCCATTGATATTCCACATGCGTACTTGAGCATCTGCGGTAGTGGTGAGGAACTCATTTTTCTTAGGCTGGAATACCAGGGAGGTGAATTGCTTACCTGAATTGATGGTACGCACTTGTTCACCTTTGTCATAATCCCAGAGCTTCACGACGTTGTCGGCCCCGGCACTGGCGAGCATCTTGCCATCGCTGGACCACCCCACGCCCATAACGTGGTGCGTGTGCCCCTCGAACGCCTTGAGAAACTTACCGCTGGCCACCTCGAAGGTCTTGACAAACTTGTCGGCCCCGCCGCTGACAATCAGCTTGTCGTCGGGGCTGAAGGCAACGCTGAAGACAGTATCAGAGTGGACGTTGTTTTTGATGTCGTGCAGCAATTTGCCGCTCTCAACCTCGAATAGCTTCAACTCGCCCTCCTGCGTCGGTGCGCCGCCGCCGGTGGCCAGGATTTTGCTGTTGCCGCTGAAGGCCAGAGCGACGACACGTTCGCTGAAGCCGGTCAGCGTCCGCTTCAATTCGCCCGTTTGGGCATCCCAGAGTTTAACCTCCTGGAAGCTACCGCTGGCCAACCACTTGCCATCGGGACTGTAGGCCAACGCCTCGACCAACGACAGGTGGGCGGCGTTGAGCGGTTTTTTGTCCGGGCCAACCACTGCCGGGTCGATCAGCGAGCGAGTCAACGCTCCCTTGGTCGTTTCGTAGAGGTGAATCTGGTTGCCACGCCCCGTAGCAATCGTGGTTTTATCTGGGCGGATGGCCACACCCAGCGCGGGAGTGACCAGGGGAGGCGGAGCCTTGACGACAATCTTGACCGCTTCACGGGTTCCGGTCGGCGGCTTGGCCCCTTGGTCGATCCATAGCTTGATCAGCGCCAACTCTTGGGGCGAGAGCGGCGTCTCGGAACGCGGCGGCATGTAGGGCCGCACTTCCTTTTTGGAGATTTTGAACAGAAAGCTCTCGGCCGATTTGCCGGGGATGATGGCCGGGCCACGCTTGCCGCCACGCATCATGGTATCGTAGCTAGTTAGATCAAACTTCCCCTCCTTGATGGCACCGCTGTGGCAGAAGGCACACTTGTTGATCAGGATGGGTTCAATATCTTTTTCATAGGTCACCGGCGTGGTGCGATCTAGTTTCACTTCCGGTATCAATTCCTCGCCTTTGCGGCGTTTGTCTTCCTGGCCGTGCAACGGCACGACGAGCAACCCCAGCAACGGCAGTACGAGCAGCGAACGCATGAGTTGGTAGACCTCACTTCACGACGTTGACGTTGAATTTAGTTTCGTGGACAGTGGGAGTTTTCCCCTTCCACAGGGCGGTAGCCTTGACCACTAGGTTGGCGCGGTTGCCAGGCATGGCATTGGCGGGCACTTCGACGAGCAGCTTGGCCTCGTTGGCTCCGGCGGGAATGGTCAGTTCGGCGATATTCACCCCTTGCACTCCGCTGGGTAGCTCTACCTTGACTTTGAACTCCCCATCAAATCCGTAGAGCCGTTCCACCCGCACGGGCAACTCCGTCTTCTGGCCGATCTTGGCGTTGAGGTTGGTGGTGGCGACGCTGAACTTGGCTAGGGCCTTGGGCAAGACCTCCAGACGGACCGGCGGACTGAGGGTCACCGTGTTGACATTGGCCGGCTTGCCCTTGGGATCCTTGCTGTAGGGAACCTGGGTCTGGGCACGAAACACCACGGTATACTCCCCTGGCGGCACATCCGGCCCGATGGTCAGGTTGAGTGTCGCTTCGGCCTGACCGGGGTTGACGGCGATGGGCTGATTGTTGTTGAAGCGGAGGTTTTGCGGCAACTCGCTGCCCTGGCGGTTCTGCGTCTGATTCACGCCTAGCTGGATGGCCGCCTTGGCCTCGGGCATCACGCGATCGACCTTGATTTTGCAGACGCCTTTGTCGCCTGGGAAGTAGCTAGATTTGTCAAGGCTGGGGGTCAGGGCCAGCACGGGCTTGCCGCGTATTGCTAGCCAGGTTTCGCGTTCCAATCGCGTAATGCACGGGATGTTGTTGCCTGGGGGCACCGGCCAGACCAGACCGGCCGAGCGGGCCTCGCGGCTGATTTTGTTGCCGTTGATCAGGGCGGTGCCTTTGACGCGAATCGGACCTTGCCAGTCGGCTGTGCCGGGCGCGGCGCTGATCACCAGAGCCGCTTCACGGACGGCTCCGGCAAGCACCTGGGGGGGGCAAGTCACGCCGGGGGGCAGCCCCTCGACACTCAGTTCCACTTCACCCGTGAAGCGCCCTTGCCGTTCCACCACGATGTTGAGCGCCTGATGGCCGCCGGCCGGTACAGTGGTCACGCTGGGGACATAGCTTTCCTCGCCCAGAGCCACCAGACGGAAATCGGCTGGCTCGGGCGTGATGCGGACGCTGTAGGTGTGACGCGGCCCAAACATGGTGCCAGCAGCGCGGCTAGTGACCAACAGCTGGTAGTCGCCATCCTCGGGCACCACAAAGCGATAGGGCCGAGGGTCTTCGCTGCGTTGGAAGAACATCCGTGAGTAGCTCTGGGGGTTGGCCTCCAGAGGCGCTTCGTAAATTTCGCCGCCCTTGGCTCGCGGATTGCGGAGCGTAAAGGTCATGAAGGTCGGCGCGCCCAGAGCGTTGCTCGTCACGTCGATCAGCCAGACCTCTCCTTTCTTCGCCGTGAACTGATACCAATCGGCATCGTTGCGTTTTTCCACGACACCGGCAATTTCGCACGGCAGTGGGATGGCCTGGGCCTTTTCGGGGGTGTCATTGTCGCCGGTTTCGACGATCACCACAGCGCGAGCCACGCCGATCAGATACGGATTGGACGAGCCGGCCGCATTCTTCAGGCGAAACTCGAAGCCATCCAGAAGACCGCCCGCAGGTAGCACACGGCCAGTGTAACGCATCTGCCCGGCAGCGTCGGCCGGCGCGGTGATGTTGACGGTGGCCTTTTCTAAGACGACGCCATCGAGGCGGGCATTGGGATCGGGCTTGCCATTGGGAAGATTTCGCCCCCAGACGGTGGCGGTGACGGTTTTGCCCGGTTCGATGACACTGGGGACAATGGCATCAATCCACGGAGCGGTACGAATGCTCAAGCGATAAAACTGATCGCTCGTCCCAGGCGGCATGCCTCCTTGAATCCCCGGACGAAAGACGTGCGTGAACTGGTACACCCGCACATAATAATCGCCTTCCTCGGGCGCCGTTACATCGATGACCGCGTCGTCGTCGTTGTAAAAGACGTTCTCGCCTACTTGCCGTCCTTTGGTGTCGAATATCTCGATCGCCGGTTGTGCCCGGCTGTCGACCGTGGAAGACAAGGCAGTCACAACCACTCGTTGCCCTTTGGCTGCCTTGAACACGTAATAATCGACATCGTTGGGCTGATTGAATGTGGCGTTGACGGTGGTGTTGATCTCGACACGCTGAGGCTTGTTGGGAGCTCCATCAATATCGTTGTTCGGCTCGATCTCGGCCACTTCGGTGCAATCGCCCACTTGGAAAACCCGGGTGTTGCTCACGCCCCATCGGTTGACGACACGAACCTCATGGTTGCCCAACGGGACTTCGGCTGCCACGCTGACTTTGAATTTGACCGTCGTGGGCGTCTTGGCGGCGGGCATCTTGGGCTGCTTGGTCTTGGGATCGATCGGCGGGGGCGGCTCGGGCACCGGTTCGGCCTTGATACCGGGGTGGCTGAAGATCAGCTTGGCATCTTCCAGATGGAAGCCAGCCAAGAGGACTTCAACGGAGGTTCCGACTTTGGCCCCGGCAGGGCTAAGGGCATAGAGCCGAGGCGCGGGCAAGCCAGAGGGCTGGCGGTTCTGGGCGAGGCCAACGCTCGCCAGCACAACAAGCAAGGCAAAGGAACACAAGAATCGGTACATGGAGAGACGCTCCGTGGTGCGTGGGAGGCTCGAAGTATCGTCTGTGGGTGAGACAATTCAAAACGGGGCGGGTTGCGGATTAATTCTTATCCTACTGCTCGGCCTCGTTGGGGTCAACATCTGGCTGACGATTGGGACGGCTCATGCGATGCAGCTGCCTGGAGCAATGATCGGGTTGCTTGCCTTAGACTTAAAAACTGGCCGCCCAGTAATCGGCCAAAGGGGCATCAGCGGCCACGGGGACGTTTTTGGGAGGATGTCCTGGATGGGAAAGGGCCACGGATCGGTTGGCACTCGGGGCATGGATCGCTATGGTTAAGGAAAACCCACCAACCCTTTTTCACGGGATGTTCCTCATGAAATGGATTCGTCTTTCCCTCTTTGCGGTCCTGCTGGCCGCTATAGCACTGCCTCTGACGCCGGCGTCGGCTCAGAAGCAGAAGAAAAAGGGGCCGTCGAAGGCTAGCGCCGAGGACGAGTATTACAAGATCTTGACCTTCACACCGCCGCAAGGAGCAGTGGTCGAAGCCGGAGCAATTGAAGTGACGCCCGAGGGGCGCGTGTATGTCGGCACACGTCGCGGGGAGATCTGGGCCTTGGACAACGCCTACGATCCAGATCCCAGCAAGGCCAAGTGGAGCCGATTTGCCCACGGCTTGCACGAAGTACTGGGCTTGGCCTGGAAGGATGGGTGGTTGTATGTGACGCAGCGTCCGGATGTGACACGCCTCAAAGACAGCAAGGGCAGCGGTAAGGCCGACCTTTTCGAGTGCATCACCGACGGCTGGGAGATCAATGGTGACTACCATGAATATGCTTTTGGTTCCCGTTTTGACAAGGATGGCAACATCTGGATTGCGTTGTGCTTGACCGGCTCCTTCAACAGCAGCACCAAGTTTCGCGGCTGGGCCGGCAAAGTCAACCCTGCAGGGACGTTTGTCCCCACCACCAGCGGCGTGCGTTCACCGGGCGGCATCGGGCTGAATGCCCAAGGCGACGTGTTCTACACCGACAACCAAGGGCCGTGGAACGGCACCTGCCACCTGAAGCATGTCAAAGAAGGCGGCTTTGTAGGGCATCCCGATAGTTTTAAGTGGTACAAGGAACCCGAGGCCAAATATCTGGGCAAAGCGCCGGCCGTCCCCACGAGCGGCAGCCGGATTATCACCGAGGCCAAGAAAATACCGCAACTCATTCCGCCCGTGATCAGCTTCCCCTATGGTTTGATGGGCCAGTCGGCCAGCGGCATCGAGTGCGATCTCTCCGAGGGCAAGTTTGGCCCGTTTGCCAAGCAACTCTTCGTTGGCGATCAGACCCATAGTATTGTCATGCGTTGCTTCTTGGAGAAGATCAACGACCGGTATCAAGGGGCATGCTTCCCGTTTCGAGCAGGCTTTAGCTCGGGCGTAGTGCCGGTGCGTCAGGGCAAAGATGGTTCGCTGTTTGTCGGCAGTACTAATCGTGGCTGGGGGTCGCGTGGGCCCAAGCCTTTTGCTGTCGAACGGCTGGTCTGGACTGGCAAGACCCCCTTTGAAATCAAGGAGATGCGGGCCAAGCCCGACGGCTTTGAGTTGGAATTCACCGCTCCAGTAGATGCCAACAGTGCCGCTGATCCCAAGAGCTACACGATGTCAGCCTACACCTACATTTATCAGGCAGCCTACGGTTCGCCGGTCGTGGACAAAACCACGCCGACGATCACCAAAGCGAGCGTGGCGGCCGATGGGAAGACGGTGCGTTTGACAGTGGAAGGTCTGGTCGAAGGCAACATCCACGAACTAGTCGCCAAGGGGATCAAGAACCAGGAAGGCGAAGGACTGTTGCACCCTGAAGCCTACTACACGCTCAACCAGATTCCCAAGGAGTGAGCTATTGCCATGTGGTCAGCCGCAGCAGTCTAGCGACCACTGGCTCAGGTTCGGGGGATCACCCCGGAGTCGGGGCCGCCCTCGGCTTCAAAGGCCACCACCACACAGGTAACGTTGTCATTCGAGCCGCGTCCCAGGGCGAGCGACACCAACTCCTCGGCCCATTGTTGGGGAGGCCGATCGACCCCCGCGAGCAAATCGGCCGGGGTGATGTAGCTGGATAGCCCATCGCTGGCCAAGATCAATCGGTCGCCTGCGTGGGGCTGAAAGGGCCGAATGTCGGGACCGTCGGCCATTTCGGCACAGCCGAGAAACTTGTACAGCACGTTGCGAAAGGGGCTGGCCTTGACCTGATCGGGGGTGATCGCCCCGCTGCGAGCCAGGGCATCGGCTACGGTGTGATCGACAGTGAGTTGTTCGACTTTGCCATCGCGGACCAGAAACGCGGGGCTGTCGCCCACTCCGGCGACGTACACCTGATCTTCGCATTGCACGGCCAAGACGGCAGTGGTTCCCATGCGTTTGTTGGACGCCATCGTTTTACCCGCCTCGATGATGGCGCGATGGGCCTCGTCCATAGCATGGCGAACCGCCTCGGGACCGTTTTCGCGTGCTGCCAATCGCGAGCAAATCTCGCGGGGAATGATGTCGGCGGCCAGTCGCGAGGCCTCTTCGCCTTTGTCCTGCCCGCCCATGCCATCAGCAACGAGAAAGACATGGCGATTAGCATCGGCAACGAAGCAATCTTCGTTGTTGGAGCGTTTCCCTTGAGCGGTGCAGCCACCCACACGAACAACGAACTCAGCCATGCGGAACCAACTCCAAGGGCGGGAAACGGGCGTAATTAAGATTGATTGTACACTATCTCCCCTGAGCATTCCACCCATTCGATTGAACCAGCGTCTTCTTACTCACGAATCAGGAGTTTGGAGTCTCCCAGCTGCCTTCATTCCGTTCCGTTGCCGATCCCAGAGGCCAGTATCGCAGCGGCGAAAATTTCAGTTACCCACCAGCCGGCGTTTCGTCAGGAATCCTAGGCAGCGAAGAGCCTGGTATGCTCGCAGTGGGGAATCACATCAAAGCGATGATCCGCCTGGGTGGCGTCCCCGTCTGGACAGGCTGCTTTGGAGGGCGCTCCAGGAAGCGCACGACCTGGATGTCATCGGTCAGTCAGTTGGAGGGGTGAAGCAATCGGGATGCTCAAGCGGGAGGCATTCACGCTCTTGGACACTGGTAACTCCCTCTACTCGTACTCGTTTGGGCCGTCTAAACCAACAACACAACCATCGGGTTACCAGATGCACGCCACCAAGAGAGCATTGCTTTGAACCCGTCGAGGCTAGTTCATGAACTGTTTTCTTTGATATCGAATTCTACCTGTTTCTAGGGAAATACACACCTGTTTCAGATTGAAGAAGCTTTCCATCCCGAGAGAATGCCGAAAATTGTTACGATCTTCGCTCGCTACACTCGCAGAACTGCTTCTGGAATCGAGAGCTTCCCCTTGCGCTTCTGGGACTCGTTCCCTCGCCCCGATGCCGTCCTCACCCATCCCAAGTTGGCTAAAATTAAGTAGTAAAAATTTTACATGATCAAACAATAAATATTTTAATGCATCGAAACCTTACCAACGGGCGGAAGTGGCCTCGCGGCTGGATTGCGGGGGGCGGGGCATCGCCCTGAACCAGGCCGACAAAACTAACGGTGATGGAGTGGCCGCGCAGTTTGCCACCGTAAAGTGCCCAGGGCCTCAAAGAGTTCCAGATGAACCGCGGACAAAGCGGTTTTCTCAGCCAATTCAGGGGTGGCGGCCTGACCGGAGTTGCTGGCAGTCTGGCGTTCGATGGTTGGTGGCGATGTACCGGAGCGACCGAGGTAGTTGGTATTCACGAGGTGGCACCCGGCGTCAGGGTGGTTGATATCGTTGAGATCTGTTTGCTCATTAACAACGGTCGCCCTCTGTGCTGGCAAATGGTAGATTAACTTCCGTGGAGGGCATACTGATGAAACGCATGACTTCCGGCGGCGGGTGGGCTGCTGTTCTGTATACCCTACGGCAGGCGTGGAAAGTCGGCCCCTGGCACCTCTGGCGGGCGATGCGATCTAAAAACGCCTGCAAGACCTGTGCCCTGGGCATGGGCGGTCAACTTGGCGGCATGCGTAATGAGGCCGGCCACTGGCCCGAGGTCTGCAAAAAATCGCTGCAGGCCATGGTTGCTGATATGCAAAAAGGTTTGAAGCCGGCTTTTTTCGAGAAATTTTCGATCGCGCAATTGGCCAGCCTTTCCCCGCGAGAGTTGGAATGGTGCGGGCGTCTGTCAACGCCACTATTGGCACGACAGGGCGACAGCCATTATCGAGTGATCGACTGGGACGAAGCGTTGGATCGCATCGCCCAGCAGATGCGAGCTTGCACCCCCGAGCAGGTCTTCTTTTACGCCAGCGGCCGATCGTCCACCGAGGCGGGCTTTCTGCTGCAGTTGTTCGCCCGGCTATTTGGCACCAATTACGTCAACAACTGCTCGTTTTACTGCCACCAGGCGTCGGGGGTCGGTTTGAGCCAAGCGTTGGGCACCGGCACCGCGACCGTAACTTTGGAAGATGTCGAGAACACCGAGTTGTTTTTCTTGATCGGCGGTAATCCAGCTAGCAATCATCCGCGGTTGATGCGCACCTTTATGAACATTCGTCGACGCGGTGGCGAGGTCATCGTCATCAATCCCGTACGGGAGATTGGGTTAGTCAATTTTAGCGTGCCCAGTGATGTCTGGTCGCTTCTGTTTGGTACCCCTATTGCCAGCCTCTATGTCCAGCCGCACATTGGCGGCGATATTGCCCTGATCGTCGGCATCGCTAAACATCTCATCGAACAAAACGCCGTTGATCGGACTTTTATCGACCGGGCGACCACCGGTTACGAGGAGTTCGAGGCGTTGGCCAAAGGCACGCCTTGGGACAAGCTCGTCGCCGCGTCAGGCGTGGCCAAGGAAACGATGATCGAAGTGGCCCAGCGCTATCGCAAGGCCAAATCAGCGGTGTTCGGCTGGACGATGGGCATTACCCATCACCTGCATGGCGTGGACAACGTGCGGGCCATCGTCAATCTCGCCCTGATGCGCGGCATGGTCGGCCGACCGCACGCCGGGCTGTTGCCGATCCGCGGCCATAGCAACGTGCAGGCGATGGGATCGGTAGGCGTGACACCGGAATTGAAAAAGTCCATTCTGGAAAATCTGGAAACGCATCTGGGCGTGAGCCTCCCACGGACGCCTGGCCTGGACACCATGGGGTGCATGAAGGCCGCCGAGGCCGGCAGGATGCGGACGGCGTTTTGCCTGGGCGGTAACCTGTACGGAGCCAACCCGGACCAAGCGTTTGCCAAGCGAGCCATCGGACGGCTAGAGCAGATTACCTATCTGAACACGACATTGAACACAACCCATGCTCATGGGCTGGCCCGTGAGACGATCGTCCTGCCAGTGCTTGCCCGCGACGAGGAACCGCAACCCACTACCCAGGAATCGATGTTCAACTATGTGCGGCTCAGCGACGGCGGCAAGCCGCGCCAGCCCTTAGCCCGCAGCGAGACTTACGTCATCACCGAGTTGGCCCAGCGCGTACTGGGCGAACGCTCGCCGGTTGATTTTGCCGCCTTGGGCCGGCTGTGCCATGTGCGCGAGATGATTGCCAAGGTCGTGCCCGGCTGGGAGGAGATCGCCCGCATCGACCAAAACAAACGCGAATTCACCGTCGCTGGTCGCATTTTCCATACGCCGCAATTTCCCACCGCTGATGGCAAGGCGCGATTCAAGGCGGTAGTGATTCCTGAGCGTCCTGAGAGCGAGTTGCGCCTGATGACCATCCGCTCGGAGGGCCAATTCAACACGGTGGTCTATGAGGAACAAGACATCTACCGCGCCCAGGAACGCCGCGACATCGTCTTGATGAACCGCGCCGACATCGAGCGGCTTGGGTTGAAAATTGATCAACGCGTAACTATTCGCAGTTCTGTCGGTGTGATGCACAACATCCTCGTTCGCGAGTACGACATCCGCGCCGGCAACGTCGCCATGTACCTACCCGAGGCCAACGTGTTGGTGCCGACCGAGGTGGATCCGCAATCGAAAACCCCAGCGTTTAAGGCGGTCAAAGTGAGTATCGAACCAACTGTTCGCGTGCCAGTGTCCGAAGACGGAATGGGGCCACGGACCAGCTTGCCCCTGGTGCAGGCTCCATGACGGAAGGTATCTTAGAGCAACTGCTCCGTTCCGAACGGTCAGGTTGGCTGGTCTGGTTTGCCTTCCTTCTCCTTCAGGGTTCTTTGTTGGCCCGCACGCTGGCGGATTCTTCTGGAGAACGACCACGCACCGCTGGTGTGATGCTGCTGGTGTTTCTGTTCTTTCTCAACTGGTATCTGGCCGAACGTACTCTGATTCTGTGGCTGGCGTTGGATTTCAGCGACGAGGTGATCGATCCTCAGTGGGAAGCGGTCTTACACCTCAGCTGGCTGGCATTCCAACGGCTGGTGCTAACCAGCGTCCTTGTCGGTGTCTTCCGGGTAGCGGCTTATCAAGCCTTGTGGGCTATCCTGGCAGCGGATCGGCGGCTCCTAGCAGGGATCACGTCCTTGATCGGCATCGGCTGGAGTTTGTGGACGATTTGGGAATGGTTCAACTGAGCAAGCTCTTTTGGTAGGTAAGACTGCTGGATAACCCCTTCAACCCGAGGCCAACAGGGGTGAAGAACCCAAACGCAGCGGATGCGTCAGCGAATGCGGCAGATATTTCACCGCCAACGCCTCGTTGCCGCACTCGTTGTAGGCCAGTTGGTCTACCAGACCGCTGGCCATCAGGATGCCGAAGCCGCCCTCACGCAGGTTGGCGGCGGCCCGAATGGACAGATGCGAAACGGGATCCCCCGGACGGGCCGCATGAGGTAGCCGCTGACGGTCGAAACCGGAGCCGCTATCGCGAATCAGCACGGAAACTTTCTCTTCGTCCAGTCGGGCGACTACATCCACCGGCGCGTCGGGTTGGTAGTGGTTGCCCCATTCCATCGCATTGGCACAGAGTTCTCGCACCGCATGCACCAGTTGCTTGGCGGCAAACGGACTGAGGCCCGTTTGTTGCGTCCAGTGGGCCAACGGTTGGGCAAACTGCTCTAAGACCAACGGCGAACTTTGCAATCGCCAACAAACCTCGGAGCGGATGAGATGGTGGCGACGGCGTTCGGCCTGGGCAAGCGCGGAGGCCAACGCTTCCAGTAAGGCCGTGTGAGGCGTTATGGGAGCCAGCCGGGCGTCGGGTTCGATGGTCAGCGCAGCGGTCGGGGCAGCCTCCTCAAGTATTAGTGCCAAAGAGTTTGTTGGAAGATGAAAGCGTATTTGTGCGATCAACTCCGAACGGTCTTCGGCGGGCAGAGTCGAACGGATCAAGATAGCATCAGGCAAACGACGTTGTGCATAATCCCAAGCGGTTTCGCATGTATGACAAGTCCAAACATGGTAGCCCAGTCGGCGCAATTGCTCGGCTCGAACCGAGGCAGTAGAAGGATCCACGAGCAAAACCTGGCGTATCAACGACTTGCCTCCCCGGTAGATCCGTTCAGAACAGAAAAGGACTAAGGGAGCATTGTTGAAGGCTCGGTCCCAGGCGTCAAGGGCACGACGCGGCGAGACGGGTCAACAGGGAACAACCAATACGGAGGAGGAAACGTTTTTCCTTTTCGCTACTCTGGCTGGCGTCTGGGGTTGACCAGCTAAGATGGGATTCCCGTTAAGATTGCATGAGGTTTCCATGAACACTGCTTGGTTGGTGGCCCTATCCTTGCTCTGCACCGCACCACCGGACAAAGCCGGGTCGTCGCTTTTGGGGTTGGACCGCCTCAACGCTCTGCAGGTCGAACTGGAGGCCAAGCAATTCGCACGGATGCAGCCTCCTCAACCCCGCTTTCCAAGCCCGCCTGGCTTCCCTGGCTTCCCTGGACCAGTCGGGCCTCCTGCCCCGGTGGAGAGACCCCCGGTCAACGACGTGCATCGCAATACCTTCGGTGTTGAACTCCTCTGGGTCCACGGCAAACTCCGGTGGAAAGAGCAGACCTTTGATTCCGTCGGGGTCCGTTACAAAGGCAACTACACTCTCTTGGCCGCCACCGGGCTGAAAAAATCGCTCAAGGTGGACCTCAACCGCTATGTGCCCAAACAGAATCTCGATGGCCTGAAAATGCTCAACTTGAACAATGGGGTGAGCGATCCATTCAAGATTCGCGAGGCCGTGACGTATGCCTTCTTCCGCGAGGCGGGACTCATCGCCCCGCGAACCGGCTTTGTTGAGGTCACGCTGCAGGTGCCGGGCCAACACGAGAAACGGCTCTTGGGCCTGTACACTCTGGTGGAAGCAGTCGACAAGGAGTTTCTCAAACGGCACTTCAAGGAAGGCAAGGGGATGCTTCTAAAGCCCGAGGGGCTAGCAAACGGCCTGACTTACCTGGGCAGCGGCTGGTCGGCCTACGAGAAGATGTATCGGCCCAAGGACGAACCAAGCGACGCACACAAGCAACGGCTGATAGATTTCACGCGGTTGATCGACCGCGAGAACGACGCCCAGTTCGAGCGTCAAATTGAGTCTTTTCTTGATGTGGATATGTTTTTGCGTTATGTGGCTGCGAATGCTCTTATTGCCAACATGGATAGTTATCTCGGCCTGGGACACAACTTTTATCTGTACCTGGTGCCTCGGACGAACAGGTTCGTGATGCTCCCGTGGGATTGTGATCTTTCGTTTGGGGCCTGGCCGGTGGCGGGCACCCCCGAACAGCAAGTGGAACTGAGTCTGCATAAACCCTGGGTGGGCAAGAATCGGTTGCTGGAGCGCCTGTTTGCGGTGCCGCGTTTCAAGAAACGCTACCTGGAACTGGTCACGGAGTTAACCAAACAGAGCTTCACCCAAGCTGCTTTGGGCAAGCAACTCGATCAGGCCGAAGCAACCATCAAAGACGCCTTGGCTCGTGACAAAAAAGCTCAGGCTGCTGGACGGGAGGCCAAGCCCGGTGCATTTGCTTCGGGTGCATTTGCTCCAGGGGGGCCGGCAATGGCAGGAACTTTTGGCGCTGCCCTGCCGCCACGTTCTTTCATTCGCCGAAGGGTCGAATCGGTTCGAGAGCAGTTGGCCGGCAAACGCAAAGGCTACGAACCCAAAGGGCTGGGGGGCGCGGATTTTCA
>JBDNDE010000450.1:0-2621 GCA_046719305.1 Gemmataceae bacterium
TTTACAACGGTCCCGAAGCTGCCCTGCCTGCCGATCTGGCCCGTGCCTGGGGCTGGACCTGGGATGGCACGCAAAACCCTTGGTTAGCTGGACCTCTGGCCATTGGGGCCGGGCTGGCCGCAGGCACCATATGCGGACTACTCAACGGCCTGCTGATTACTCGATTGCGGGTGCCGCCCTTTGTCGTCACCCTGGGCATGCTCAGTGTCGCACGCGGTCTGGCAATCGGCCTAGCAGGCCGTACCCGTGTCTCATTCAAAGGGCCACGCCCCGATTGGGTTGATGCCCTGTCCCGCGTCAGCAATGATTGGCTCTTTTTCGATCCGGGTGTCTGGTCGCTCTTCCTCCTGGCCGCTCTGGTTTGGCTGTTTCTCGGCTGCACCGTCTACGGCCGATACATTTATGCCGTGGGGAGCAATGAAGCAGCAGCGCGGCTCAGCGGTGTACCTGTTGAACGCACCAAGCTGCTGGTTTACACCCTAACAGGACTGCTGGCTGGTTGGGCCGGCGTGCTGCTGTTCGCGCACGGCAACGGCGGTGATCCCAACGGCGGCAGCGGGTTGGAATTGGAAGTCATCGCTGCGGTCGTCATCGGTGGGACCAGTTTGTCGGGTGGCGTGGGGAACGTCGGGGGCACCCTACTCGGGGTTTTGATGCTGGGCATGCTGGAAAATGGTGTCACCTTCTTTAATGTACCGCTCGAAGCCAAATACGTCCTGATCGGCTCGGTAGTGGTACTCAACACCGCCTTGAGCGGTTGGCGACAGCGCCGACAAGAATGAGTAAGAAGCAGAACGAACTTCAAGAGGAAAAAACACGGCGGATCTGTCGTGAAACAAATCCGCCGTGCCGGAACAGAGAAGAGGCCAGAAACAATCTTTACTAACTATCCTGCCGATCTTGCCGGTTTAAGTCAAGCAGAAAGTTGACGAAGAACGTAAGAAAAAACAAACCCATTCCAGAAGGCCTTTTATGGATCACTGCCGTTCCTTTCTCTCCCTTGCGGCTAGCTTCCCCTTGCTGACCGCTTCGCCAGGCTCCATCGCCTAACCTCCGCCAAAGCAAGGCAACCCCATCGGTGTTTCGACTTATTCGTTCTGGCCATTTCGCCACAAGGAACGTCGGGATCTGCTCAACTGCTTGGTTCTTGTGGCAGAGATCGGCTTTGCCGGCATGGAGATTCTGCATCGACAAAACGCAGGACGAGAGCAACGCCACTCTACAGAAGATCAAGTGTCGAGCGTTTGTCAATAGGTTGGCTCTGACGGGCTTTTCGACGCATCAGGGTTTTCTTTCTCCTGAGAAAGAAACGTGACAAAAGCAGATTGACAGAACAATCCATTGGATTGAACTGGCCTACACACTTGTGTAATCCTACGGTGCGCTGTCAACACGGATACCTGGGGCACACGCAAAATTTTGATCACCTCAGGAAACATCGCGGTATCGAGCAGACGCTTCCAGGGTATACCGATGAGGATGGCTTCCGCTGAGTGATGGACCCCTTTGGTACCCTGGTCAAAACGGCCCAGAAGTATGGAGCGACGTTGGGACTGGAGAACTACTGAGGACTGGGCCGAACGCCTCAGGGGGTGCTGAAGGTGATCGAAGCGGAGAAATCGCCCTGGTTGCAGGTGACGTTGGTAACTTGCAGGAGACGAAGGAAACCGGCACTTTTCTGGAAGACCCCTACGACCAGCTAACCCTGCTCGCTCCCAAGACCGTGCTGTTGCAGGCCAAAACTTACTACGTTGGCGGGTTATGGTACAACCTAGAACTCGACTACGACCACGACCGCATCGCCAGACTGATGCGGAAGGCCGATGATCGCGGTTGGGTGTCGTTAGAGTTTGAGGGTATGCAAGACCCAAAGACCGCCATGCCCTAGAGCCTCGCCCTACTTTGTAAGGCGTTTGCGTGAGGCGGCGTGGGGGGCGAACTAGTTTGCTTTGGGTCCGTGAGCTTTTGCTTTTCCTCGCCTGAGCTGATCATCATCCGCTCAAGGAGTGGGGATTCTTTAATAGGATCCATCTCAGCGGCGAGGCACGGCTCTGTCCACCGGTGGGGGGACCGGGGCAGGCAACGGCACAGGTGCGTTGATGCCGCCTGCTTCGGACGGTGTGGCTTCGATTACCAAGGTTCCCGGTTTTAGCATTCGCAGATAGGCTGGATCTACCGGCTTGCCATCCACGGACAGGGCCACCACTTGTTCTTTGTCCAGAGCCTTAGCCACTGCGTCGGCATCGAGTTTTTTGCCGCTGGCTAGTTGGCCCTTGGCCCCGGTGAGGCGAAAGGTGACATAACGGTTAAACGTCTGCGGGATTTGCTCGCGAACACGCTTGGCAACCTTCACGCCGTCTTTTTCCTCGATAACTTCCTTCTCGATGGTCACCATGCGTACCTGGGGCACCAGGACACTTACCGCATCGACCTTGCCGGAGATCTTGACTAGCACTGGGGCGGGCCCTTTGGGCTTGGGTTCCGGCTCGGGGTCTTGTTCGCAGAAAACCAGCGAAGCTAGCAAAAGCGGGATCATTTGGCATCTCCCAGAGAGGTTTGGTACAAGCGAGCATCAATGCGTTGTGCCTTGGTCAGGTCCACTCCCTCGTGGGCCAGGTCAA
>JBDNDE010000451.1:0-2605 GCA_046719305.1 Gemmataceae bacterium
GATATCGACGCCTAGCAGTTTGAACAGGCCCCAGTCGAACAACACCCCGAGCCAGAACCAGACACACACAAACAGCAGCGCCAGGCCGGTTCCTTCGAGCGTGACATAGGTACGAATATAGCCACGCAGCCGCTCCAGAGGGCTGGCGATGCGGGCGCGATCCTGAGTCAGGTCGACCATGCGATTTGGCGTAACGGTTGCCATGTTGCTTGCCTCGATCTTTCTGCCTGGGTTGGGTTACGCCAGACGCAGCAGTTTGCGCGTCAGCCACTCGATGGACAGCAGAGCTACCACCATCATCAATACATAACTAATCTTGATTGGCTGCTTGGCCGGCTTGGAAGGATCCTCGGGCACCTCGCCGGCGAGGATCGTCCAGCCCTCGTCCCATAGGTCGCGGTGTGGCCCCTTGCTGGTTGAGGTGTTTTTGTCGCTGATCATGCAGCTGGGAATCAGCCGGGCGTTAGCCAAGGTGAAATACAGTCTCGGCTTGTCGCTCAGGGCCGGCAACTTTTCAGTCTCGGGATCGCTTGCGGGGCGGCCCGGTTGGGCTTGTGTCAGCTTGGGCCGAGTCAGCACGCGGCGTAGTTCGTTGCGTTCGGCCTCATCGGTGATGCGGGCGAACACGGGATCGGCCTCGCTTGCCAGACGATACAACCGATCGAAGTCGGGGCGGATGTTATCCAGTTCGGGGTTGCTTTCTTTGACGCTAAATTTGCGTGTCTCGACCATCTCGCTATCCACTGCGGGACCGCGCGGCACTTTGATTGTTAGTTCGTATTCCCCAGGCGAACGCACTTGGAAGCGTGCTGTGAACCACCCATCTTTTGCCCCGGGGCGCGGCATCATGAGGATGGGTTGCTTGATCTCGTTTTCCGAGACGCCCGGCGGCATGACCAGCCGAATCTCTGGCTTGGCCGATCGATCTAACGGCTCGCCGATAGAGTTCTCGATCTTGGCCTCGACCTCGACGTACCGCAAGGCCGGGAAGGTGTTGCCCATCTCGATGCGGATTGGCTTGGGGGTGGTGCCTTTGCTCTTGGCAGCAGCATAGCGGACGAGTTTGCTCCAGAAGCGTTCGTGGTACTCTTCCTTGTACTCCCGCAGCCGCCACATCTCGGCCGAGCCAATCCAAACCACTCGGGGAAGGGCCTCGGGCGACACCACCATGTAGGCTTGCAGGGTGCCGTCTTCCATCTTTTCCAGCGTCGGGTCGAGGTAGCGTGCCACCACCTGGCTGCCGGTCTTGACGCGCTTGACCGGATAGATGCCATAAAAGCCGCGTTGCACTTTGTTGGGGGTGCGGTCCTTGCCGGCACCATAGAAGAAGTTGTTCCAGTCTTCCTTGAATTTGGATTCGTCAAGCTCTTCATCGAGCTTCATGAATTCCATTTCGGGGGTAGCTTCGCTGAGGTCCAGAGCAAACGGGTCGTCGGTTTTGCGTTCGGTCAGTTCGCGTCGGTCGCCCAGCACCACCGGCAACAGATCCAGCAAGGGTTGATAGCGGTTGCCATCGACGCCATCCTGAGGACGAATGAGTTCAACGGTGTTGATGTACCCGCCCACTAAGATCAGGCCACCGCCCGCTTCGGCCCAGGCTTTGAGATTGCGGAACTGGTTGGGTTCGAGTTGTTTGAAGTCGGGATCGAACATGACGATCACGTCATAGGACTGCAAATCCATGTTGTCCTTTTTGGTGCGGAACGAGTCGGGGAAGAAGCTCAACAAGCGTTCCGGTGGCACGTCCTGCACCACTCCCTTGCGATCCAGCGGTTGGCCGGGCGGCACCTGCAAGCAGACCGTCAGTTCCATGCGTTTCTTCTCGACTTCTCGCACAAACAGCGTCCGCACAAATTGATATTCCCGGTTGGCCCCCGCCGCCATCAACAAGACACGCAAGGGCTTCTTGATGATCTTCATGTTTCCTTTGGGGCCGAGATGCTCCTTCTGAGCGCCTAGCCCTTCACGTTTGTCGACGGGAACCTTGGCCACAAAACGGATCTCGCTGTCCTCCTTAGTTTCGCCCAGTTCCCACTTTTTGATGCCGTAGTCCCCTTTGGTCAGGTCAATCTTGGCCGCGGCCGCCAAAGCAATCGGGTCGAGTTGCCAGTCGGTTTCGGCGCGTGGAGGGGTGGACTTATCCAGGAACAGATCAGTGGTTGGCTTGAGTACCAATTTGGTTCCCAGGTCGATCTTGGCGCGAGTAGCCTTGGGATTCTCCGGGTTTTCGCGTTCGATGATCTCGATGGGCAGAAGTTCTTCTTTGTCTTCTTCGATCACCTTGCCGTCTTTGGTCTTGGTCTTAGTGCGGTAGGTGCGTACATGAGTGATTTCCAGCGTCAGGTCGAGCTTTTGGCCTCCCAATCCTTCGCCGGTCACCTCGGTGGCCACCCGGAAGCGGTCTTCGGGTTGAATCACTTGAGGCACGCGTTGATCAGTGATCTCGATCTTGACCTTGTCGCGATCTTCCCCCAGACCCACTACAAAAATCGGTATCTTGGCATCGGCTGCACGCTTCTCGATCTCCCGAAACACCGACGGCGACCCTTCGTTGCTACGTCCATCGGAGAATACCACGATGCCTTGCAGTCGGTTGGTGGCCTCT
>JBDNDE010000452.1:0-2604 GCA_046719305.1 Gemmataceae bacterium
GTTGCCGGCGCTGACGATGCCATCGACTTTTTGAAAGGCCAACAACTCCCAACAACGGCGGATGCTGCTATCGGGTTTGGTGCGTAGGGCAACGGTCGGCTTTTCGTCCATGCCGACAGTCTGGGTGCAATGGAAGATTTCCAAGCGGGAGCGGTCAGCATCGGCAGGCAAAAGCGGTTCCACCTGAGCCTGGTCGCCGACCAACACCACGGTTAATTCAGGATCGGCCTGCACGGCCTGGACCGCGCCAGCCACGATAGGACCGGGGGCGTGGTCGCCGCCCATCGCATCGAGGGCGATGCGCATGGTTTACTTCTCCGACTTGGCCGAGACGACTTCAAAACCTTGGTAGTTCCCGCAGTTGGCGCAGACCCGATGAGGCAGCACGGGTTGTTCACATTTCGTGCAATACTGGATAGCAATCGGTGTCAAATGATGATGCGACCGCCGCGAATTCCGCCGCGCTCGCGAAGTTCTTCTCTTTGGTACAGCCATGATACTTCCAGGCTAATGGTGCAGCATTCCGTAAAAAACCTATCCTAGAGAGCCCAACCGCGACTGTCAAGCGTGCTCGAAGGGGCCGGAAAGGCCCTTTGTAGACTGCCGCAAGAAGGAATGAGATCGGGCTAACGATAACGCACGAAGGCAGTGAGACCTGTAGGTAGCTCGTTACTCAACAGGAACAACCGGCGTGTCATTTCCTCTCATCTTTCTTATTTCTTCTATCGTTTCGCCCCCCAGGTAGTGCCGCTTATTCCACGACGACCCCAGAGAAGCTTTCCGGCTGCAACGAAACGGATCAGTCGTCTTCATTTGCCCCATAACAGAAGGTTGTCCCCGATAAACAAAACAAAAAGGAGGGGGCTACCCTCCTTCGCAGAAACGATCAGCGGGGTGACTTTCCGGATTTGGAACTCAACCGTTTGACTTGTATCTTCAAATCGTTGCTCCGAGGTTCAACCGTTGCTGTCAGTTTCTCAAGCGTTTTCGGGTCCAGACGAACCTTGGGAGGTTGTCGGACACGTGCATCACTATCCAACGCATCATAATCGGGTAACTGGATGTCCACTTTGTGTGTGCCCGCCACGGCCCCATCATTGGGCCGACGGGTGCTGAGGCGGAAGCGGGCATCGGCACCGATGGAGCCGCTAGCTACAGGCGAGCCTCCCTGCCGTTGAGGAATGAAGGTCACCGAGCCGTTGACCAATTCCAGAGCGGGTTGATCATCCTCATAGACCACAATACCCGAGACGGGGAAGCAGGGTTCCTCGCCGCCTGAACAGCCCGAAAGGCTGATTCCGCCTACCATCCCCACCAGCAACCATACAACACGGATGCAGAGGCGATTCATGTGCTTCCCTCGGTGGGAGTTAGTTGAAGTTGGCAATCACTTCGCCACCCGCACGAGTGGCCAGACGACGCAGGGTGGTTGTGTCGATGGTGTTCCGCAAGGCACGAACCGAGCCATCGCCCATGACAAATTGGGTCACCCCGGTATGCCAGCTACCGAAAATCCGTTGCCAGTTGGAACCGGCAAACATCGGGAAAGTAGCTAACGGTCGCAGGTCACCGCTGCACATTCCGCTGGCGTCAATGGTTGTACACCCCGCGCTGCGTTCAGCCGTGATAAAACTCTGGCCGCTGTAATACGCGCGATCCTCGGTACTCATACCAATGCGATCGGGGCGAACGTGCTTCTCGCCGATCATCAACGTATTGCTCAGGCCGTCCAGCACGTCAGTCAAACGCAACCGCGAGGAGAACTGCGTGATGCGATAGCCATCGATGATATCACTGCACGGATCGTCTGTGGTGCAAGTACCCGAAGTCGGGTAGACCGGCACCGTCGTCACGCGAGCCGTGGTAAACATCCCCGTCGAGGATTGCAAGTTCTGGTTCCGACCATCCCCCACACAGGCTGCATAGTCCCCCGTAGCCCCGGCCACACCACCATTCGTACCGGTATTTTGAGCCGCCGGGCTGATCCCGCTACTGCGCCGGCTGGGACAGTAGAAAATCTTGATCTGTGCTTCGCGAGCAGCTGCCGGTTGATCCTTGAACTGCCAAGGGAACGGCGGATTCGTCGAGTTCCACAGCCGAAAGACATTCTCCTGCTCGATGTAGGGCATGATTAATACCGGCCAAGTCGCGCAGGCTTCCCGACAGACACGCGTGGGCGGTAACCCCCCCACAGAGTCATGATAGGAGTGGCACGCGATGCCCAGTTGCTTGAGGTTGTTACTGCACTGCATGCGAGCGGCCGCTTCCCGCACCTTTTGCACGGCGGGAAGCAGTAATCCGATCAGGATGGCGATGATCGCGATAACGACCAATAATTCGATGAGAGTGAAGCCATTGCTGCGATTAAACTTGCAAGAGATTCGTACGGCCACAGGTATCACCTCGAGACATATAAGAGATATGGGAAAAGTCGCGACGCAAACTAAGTTATCTAACTTTACATTCATCTTTTCTACTTGTCAATCTTGTCACAATCACGACATTTGGAGGGCACAGCACCGTCGAAAATCCAACCCGTTGGGGCGGTGCAATCGGAGCAGCCTTTCAGCTGAGGCGTCGCTGGGGCGGCCGACTTCGGCTCCT
>JBDNDE010000453.1:0-2584 GCA_046719305.1 Gemmataceae bacterium
GACATAAATAACACGGGTCGTTTGTGAAGTTGCGCGATCGATCCATCGGTGAGTTGCTCAGCTAGTCGCTTGGCCAGTTCTGGGCCTGTCATTCCAGGGAGTACGACATCGCTGAGCAGCAAATCATAAGTTAAACCTGTCTTAAGTTGCTGCAACACGGCTTCAGGAGATTCCAAGGCCTGAACCGAATAACCGGCCTGCTCGAGCAACCGAGCTGTAGATTGGCGCAACTCGTGGTTGTCTTCGACTAGCAAAATGCGTCGACCGTTGCCAACCGTAGGGTGGGGAGTTGGGCGGACAGGCGAGGGCTGCTCCGGCCGGGGGGTGGGCGGAACCGGGTTTGATTGGACTTGAATAGCCTCAAACGGGAAATACAGATGGACCGCGGTACCCTGCAAAGGGCGACTATCGACCCCCACGAACCCTTTAGCCGTCGTGATGATATGCTGGACAATACTCATGCCCAGGCCGGTCCCTTTGCCTTCGGGCTTCGTAGTGAAGAACGGCTCGAAGATCCGTTTTTGCGTGGCCTCATCCATGCCGCAGCCCTGGTCGATCACACTCAACTGAGTGTAGACCCCCGGCTTTTGCCCCAGCGGAAGCCGGGGATCGGTTCGCTCTAAATGGATGGCACGCGTGATAATTTTTATCGTCCCTTGATGAGCCATGGCATCGCGGGCATTGCTCACTAGATTGAGTAGGGCTTGTTCCAGTTGACCCTGATCGGCCCAAACGGCCGCCAAAGGAGTATTCAGATCGAGAACAATATGCATGTTCACGCCGACAAATCGTTCCAGAAGGCTCAGCATGCCGCGGATCGTCGCTTCCAGTGGTAGTTTTTCACACCGCACCGGCTGGGTGCGGCTGAAAGTGAGCAGTTTGCGGGTCAGTTGTCGGCCTTGTTCAGCGGCTTTGAGAATGTCATGCAGCGATTGTTGGGGATCTGCAGAAAGCATTCCTTCGCAGCAAGCACCGATCACCACGGTGAGCAGATTGTTAAAGTCATGCGCTACCTGACCAGCCAGGCTACCTAACGCTTCAAACTTCTCCAATCGTCGTTGATGTTCTTGAAGATGACGTCGTTCTTCAATGTCACGCGTAACACAAATGATCTGAGTTGTAGAAGCAAAAACTTGCCGATTGATGGTAGTTTCAACCCATCGAGATTCGCCTGAAGCTTGAAGAATGCGATATTCGAGTTTCTGCTGGGGATGGGATCTCAACTCTGCGAAAAGTCTTGCCCAACTCTCTTGATCCTCCGGGTGCAGAAAGGTTTGCCACGGCAAGCCGATCATCTGTTCAGGAGTTAGGCCCAACAGATGCTGACACATCGGCGAAACATACAACAGACGCCCGTCTCCATCTAAGGCGGTGATCAGGTCGGTGGCATTTTCGGCTAAGAGGCGATAGCGTTCCTCTCGTTCACGGAGGCTGTCGAGAGCCCGATGACGTATGGTGCTATCGCTGAAGGTCCAGATGAGATACCGTAGCTGGCCCTGCTCGTCCAACTCGGGTTCCAGGTTACAGGACAACCACACCAACTCGGCCTGTCCTGGGCAGTAGAAACCGATCTCGAAGTCCTGGCGGGGCTGCCCTTCAAGCAACGACTGCCGAATCGGACAATCCCCGGCAGGCAAGGGCCGCTTTTGCTCATCCCAGAAGCGCAAAAACTGTTGATGCACGTTCAACTGCAACACTTCATCGGAAGTCAGATAAAGCAACGTCGAAGCGCGTTGATTGGCCATTTGCACCGAGCCGTCTGGACGAAAAACAACGACACCCGCGCCGATGCGCTCGATCAAGGTGCGTAGCGTGCGTTCGCGCTCCTGTAGTTCTTGTTCGGCTTTTTTTCGTTGGGTGGCGTCTCGCGAGATTTCGATGATGCCTAGCGGCTGATCGGCCGATCCGCCAATGCATTGGATGCGTGTGTCGATCCAGAGGGGGCCTCGGCGAGAACGGGTACTGAGTCGTTCGCCTTGAAAGGCTTCGCCTCGACGTACCTTCTGTAAGATTGCCTCAAGTTCCCAGCGTTCCGCACCTGTGTAAAGTTCGGGCAGGCGTCGACCGACTGCTTCACGCAGGGACCAGCCGAACAGATGCTCCGCTGCCGGGTTGAGGTACTGCACCACTCCGGTGGCATCGAGCAGGTAGATAGCATCGCCTACTTGCTCCAGCAACACTTGCTGATATGCAGAGAGACGCTGCACATGCCTCTCTTGCCAATCCACCAAGACGTTTAGCAGATTAAGTCGGATGGCTTCGCGGCAAATGACCTCTTCCGTGTGGCTCCAGGCACGCGATCGGCCCGCTACCTCCGAATGCCAAACCGCGAAGGAGGCTCGCGGTTGTAGTCGTTGGCCCTCAGCTGCCTCAACAACAGGCTTCTTCGGATCGCCAGCCCAGGACACCTGTTGGCGTAATTCGCCCCGGAACCAGATCAGCCAGCTATCTTCTAGGCGTGGAAGCCGAATGGCCAAGATACCAGCGGCCACCGGAGTGAGGTGGGCGAAAGCAGGAGCGATGGTACCTAGGCGGTCAGTAAGAAATACCGAATCGGGCTGCTGGTTGAGCCAATCGCGTAGTG
>JBDNDE010000454.1:0-2569 GCA_046719305.1 Gemmataceae bacterium
CGAGCGTTTGCTCTTGTGTGAGTTTGACCTTGGGGGTAGTTGTCACCACCACCGTGCCATCTTTGACAGGCGTCTGGCAGCCGGGCACTAGACGCGGTTGCATGGCAAGGGTCCCGTCTGGTTTGCGTTCGCCCACCTCCACCAGGCACATCCGGCACGAGGCGACCACACTCAAGGCAGGGTGCCAGCAGTAATGCGGGATGAAGGTACCGGCCTTCTGAGCGGCCTGGATGCAGTTGAGTTTTTCGTCGCCGATCTCAACGGGGATCAAGTCGACCGTTACTGAACCAATGGTCGCTTCGACCAGCCCGGCGGGCTTCTTCTCATCATTGCTGGGCGTATAAGAGACGTATACCGTTGCCATGTCCAGTTTCACTCGTGGAAGAAATGTCTCAGTTTAGCGGCTTCTTCAGGGTGTCAAACCGAGCCTTGTCCACCCGATACGGTTGGCCGTCGGCCATGAGAACGTAGCCGTCGTTAGCGGTGAGGATGCGGGTTTCGTACATCAGCACCGTGGAGGAATCTCCCAGTTGTACTTGAGAAAAGGCGATCAGTTCGCCGCGATCCACCATGCCGCGTAGTGTCGGGTAATCGCGTAAAAACGCGACCCAGGCTGCTTTGTTGGCTGGCACCCCGGCCATGTCGGCCTCTAGGCCGGTTTTGACCTGGCGCATTTCGTTCAGGATGCGGGCATCCAAGGCACGATCGCGTGCTTTGCCCAGCACCGTCGTTGAGCCGCCCGTTGGCCGAAAGTCGATGTGTTTGTCCTTGTTGGGGTCTACCGGAGCCACGACCGGGGGGGCATTAGGCTCTGGCGCGGGCAAAGTCTTGGCTTCGTCTTTCTTCCGGCCACAGCCGCTGACCAGACTGGTGACGAAAACGCTCAACAAGAGTAGTAGGGTTACGAGTCTCATAATTAATGCGCTCCGACGAGAGGCAGAGAGTGCGATTTCTTACCACTCTTGATATACGACTCAAACTCCTCGCGGAACTTGCGAATCGCCAATTTTACCGGCCAGCCCGCGCCATCGGCCAGGCCGCAAATGGTGGTACCAGGCGTGATACCGATGCGGTCACCGACCTCTTCGAGGATGGCCAAGTCGTCGTAGCGACCTTGCCCACGGCGGATGCGATCGGTGATTTTGGCCATCCAGCCGGTCCCCTCGCGGCAGGGGGTGCATTGGCCGCACGACTCATGCTCAAAGAAGCGGCAAATGTTGTACAGCACATCGACGATGCTGGTGTCTTCGTCGAAGTAGGTCACTGCCGCAGTCCCCAATCCGAGGCAACCGTATTTGGCTGGGCCATTGAAATCCAAGCGCATATCGAATTCGCGTTCGGGGAGAACCCCCATGCTCACGCCACCGGGGATGGCACCTTTGGCCTTTTTGCCTTTCCAGATTCCGCCGCCGTGTTCTTCTAGCAACTCCCGCACCGTCAGGCCCATCGGCAGTTCCACGACCCCCGGTTTGTTGACATGGCCGGAGATACAGAACAGTTTGGGTCCGGTGCTACCGTGGTCGCGTGGGTTGTTGGGGTCAGGCGGTACGCCGATCGAGCGGAACCAGTCAGCCCCTCGGTCGATGATATGAGTCACGCAGGCCATGGTTTCCACATTGTTGACGATGGTTGGCTTGCGAAAGGCCCCTTCGACAGCTGGGAAGGGCGGTTTGATGCGTGGCCAGGCGCGTTTACCTTCGAGCGATTCGATCAGGCCGGTCTCTTCGCCGCAGATGTAGGCACCGGCTCCGCGATGGATGAAGACATCGAGATGGAAACCTTCGCGTCCGGCGACGTTTTTGCCTAGCAACCCGGCCGCGTAGCATTCGTCGATGGCTTTCTGGAAGGCGCGTGTCGGGTCACCATACTCGTAGCGGACGTAATAGTAAGCGGTGGAAGCACCAATCGCATAGCAGGTGAGGATGATGCCTTCGAGTACCTGATGTGGGTCTTGTTCCATCAGGATGCGGTTATTGAAGGTGCAGGGTTCGCTCTCGTCGGCGTTGACGCACAGGTAGATCGGCCCCGGATGATTCTTGGGCAAAAAGGTCCACTTCACGCCCGTGGGGAAGCCCGCGCCCCCGCGCCCTCGCAGCTTGGAGTCGATGACCGCCTGGGTGACTTGTTGCGGCGTCATAGTGGTCAGCGCTTTTTCCAACGCCTTGTAGCCACCATCGGCTTTGTAAGCTTCGAGGGAAGGGGAAGCGTTTCGGAGGATGCGGCGAAGCAGAACCGGTTCAAACGTACTCATGGTTGAACTCCAGGGCGACTACTCGGGGCGAGGGGGATTGAGGCATGAAGTATCTCGCTGCCAATCAATCACTTCCGTAATTCTTCCAGCAGGCCGTCCACCTTGTCCGGTGTGATATTGTGTCGGCCGCTGTCATTAACCAACACCGCAGGGGCACCGTCGCACACCCCGATGCACTCGGCAAACTCGACAGTGAATTGGCCGTCGGCCGTGGTGCCGCCAGGAGAGATGTGCAACGAGTCACAGAGGGTGCGAAGTGTCTCCTCCCCACCACGCAGAGCGCAAGCCAGCCCCCGGCAGACCCATAAGCGGGTTTTG
>JBDNDE010000455.1:0-2556 GCA_046719305.1 Gemmataceae bacterium
AACCATGCGTAGCACTCTGGCCGTCCTAGGGCTGGTTTTAGGAACAAGTGCCGCCTGGGCCGGCGGACCAGAGACACTGGCGTATTGGGCCAAAGTCAACGAGATGTTAACGCAGGCGGATCGGTTCCGATCCAATTATGTCGATTCCACAACTCCCGAGATGCGGCGAGATCAACTCTGCCGCGACTTGCTTGCCTTGCCTACCGAGGGGGTCGATCGCGACGTGCTGGCTTTGGTCCGCCAACTGGTCGCTTATGCCCCTGTCAAGGCCAAGGCCGACGCCGTCAAACGCTGGTATCATTTCACGGGTTATGGCCTTGCGAAGGAGATCACCCAGGCTTTCGCATGCCGTGCTGCTTTGGCTGCGGAAGCAGTCCGAGTGCAAAAAGAATGCGAAGAACGCTATGGTGTAAGTTTCCCGGCCTTTCACCTGCCCAACTGGTGAGTCAGGCCGAGCAAGCAAATCATCGCGGTGGCAATCCCTTGTCCGGCACGACATCGATGCCTTCAACCGATAACTCCTTGACCATCGGCTTGCTCAAATCCACTTTGACCGGTTCGGGCCAAACCGCTTCACCACGATTCCCGGCTTCGTCGATTGCCTCGACCTTCAAGAAAAACTGAAAGCCACGATCTTTGGTGGAGAGACGAACCGAGCCAGAATTGCGTAAGTTGGTTTCAAGGATTTCCCAAGGACCCTCTTTAGTCGCAGCGTGGTATATTGTGATGGGTGCCTCACGCAAAAATTTATCCTGGGCGCGAAATTTCACTGTCATGTAGCCAATGTCTGGTCCTTCTTCCCCGACGATCACATCGAAGATCTCAACAATTGGCTTGGTTTCGTCAACCTCGACCCAGATTTGTGGCGGTTGACCAATCGAGGGGGGATCCACGGCACGTCCCACTCCGCTGACTGGACGCAGAGTGAAACCGTAACGGCCTGCGGTAGGAACGACAATCTCCAGCGGGGCGTTGAGTTTACTCTCATCGACGGTGGAGTGGTTGACCCAAGCCTGTGTATCGCGTGTCAGCCACAACTCCACATGCTTGACACGCGAAGCTCCCACGTTGTCGAGTTTGTAATGGAGCTTAAACTTCTTGCTGCGAACATGAATCACCTTCGGTGTTCCTGGGGCCGATACCTTAGTCGTGCCGTCTTTGCCCGCTATTGGCTTCGTCTGCACCATCTTGCTAGCCATGTTACCAGCCAAATCGGCCACACTCAGGCGCACATCAATAGTGCTGTCGTAGACGGGCATCCAGGAGAAATGGGCACGATCGAGCAACTTGGGCCGCAAGCGAATCCATTCTCCCTCGTTGGCCTTGCGATATTCCAGGCGAAGGGTACGCAGATCCAGATTCGGGTCTTCAATCTTCCATTGCACCGCCGCGCCGCCATCCTTGGCTTCGACGGCTTCAAATTCGACACTGGGCATCTTGGTATCGACGATCACCCGCAGCAGAGGCCGTACTGTACCGTTGAGATTCTTAGGTTCTAGGTTGCCGAAGGTGTCTTTAGACTGAATGAAAAAGAAGTACTCCCCGTCGCTGGGAGCGGTAAAATCAAACGCCTTAAGATCCGCTGGAATGGTAACGGCCGCCTCGTAGTTTTTACCATCACGGGAACTGTACAAGATAAACTCGCGATAGGCGCGGCTCGGATTGATGATCAAGGGAATCTCAAAGTGGCGATTGCCCAGATAGCTGGGTGTGAGTTGCGCCTGGACGGTCGGCACCAGCACCCATAGGGAGGCAAGCATCACGAGGCCGGAAGCACATCGCGGCATGAGGATCGAGCCTACCCAGAGAGGACACCATCGACCCTCCCCTTGAGAGTCTTCCCAATCTTTGACATCGACCACTTCTACCGCAACGCTTGAATCGAACCAGCGGACAGAGATGGCCCCAGCCGTCTTGCGAGAATTCTACCGAGGAACGAGACGGCTCCCAGGAGAGCGACCAAGGGATCGAGCGATCGTTGGCTTTAGGACAAACAGAAAAGACCGCGCGAGCTACGGCGAACGGCGAGTCACGCGGGATGAGGAGTACGCGGGATGAGGAGATCCCAGTGCCAGCGGTCGACAGCTCAGCGGTCGAAGGTGTGTTCCGGTACGCCAGTGTTGATCTTCAAATTTACATAGCTGAACACTTCGAGCAACTCCGGTTCCTGATCCGACGCGCTGGGCCAATCATAATTCTCGACGCGAATCGGCAGACCGTTCTCTTGATCGAAGTAGACGACGTTCTTGTGATGGAGGAACTTCCCTTCCGCAGGGGTGGGATGAATCATCTCCACACGCGTGCATTTACGCTTGGCAAATACAAACGTACCAATCTTCACCTCGGTCAGGCCCCACTCCTTTTCAAGCGGCCAACCTTTCGAGGCCATCTCGATGACGTTGCCGATGCCAGCTTGGGCAACGGAGTGGCGTGAGGTTTTGCGAACGCGGGCGTCATCGAGGGCAACCGACACAAAGCCAACCGCTCCCAGCAGCCCGGCCGGCTTGACCCGCATCTTGCCGTCGTTTTTCCCTGTGACGTAACAGACCTCCTGGC
>JBDNDE010000456.1:0-2537 GCA_046719305.1 Gemmataceae bacterium
GAGAAGCGGCGCTGCGCTGGAGTCAGGAGGAATCGCTGGCCGTCGCTGGGAGCATCGATGACCATCCACGCGTGCGTTTCCAGGCGGCGCTTGTGCTGGGCCGCTTCCCCGGCGAGGCCACAACTCGCGCCTTGGCTCGATTGGCCCAGCGGCCGGATAACGATTCCTGGACGCAGACGGCGATTTTGTTGGCTGCCCGCGAGGCCACAGCGGCAGCGTTGTTAACGCGGTTACCCGCTTCGTCGCCTCTGCGTGAGGCGTTGGCACAAAGTGTGGGCATGCGTGCCATCGAAGCAGAGTTGGAACTAGTTCTTAAATCCTTAACTGAACAATCGGATGATGTCCTTGTGGGATTGGGAGCGGGACTACGGCTTTCGGGGCGTTCGCTGGAGGAGTTGCTCCGCCAGCCGATTGCTGAACCTGCTCATCGTTTGCTGAAGCGGGCCAAAGAAACAGCCTTGGATGCCAAAGCACCCCTTGCGTCCCGCGTTCGAGCCGTTGGCTTGCTGAGCTTCGGTGCTTGGGAACCATTAGCCAGGCTGGCCGAAGAGTTACTTACCCCCCGCACCCCGCCTGAGCTACAGCGAGAAATGGTACGCGCCTTAGCTGGACGCGATCAACCGGAGGTGGCGGCGTTATTGCTCAGGGCGTGGACCCGTGCCGGACCCGAGCTACGCCGCGAACTGAGTGAAGCGCTGTTCGCACGCCGTGAGCGTATCGAGGCCTTGCTCGATGCCATCGAATCCAAACGACTGGCTCCGACCCAACTGGAACTGCAACGCTTGGCCCAGCTTCGCAAAACCCCGCGCGGGGCCAAAGTGTTAGCCGGAACCGTGATGCCGGCCCGGGAGAAAGTCGTTCGCGACTATGCCGAGGCTTTGAAAAGGCCTGGCGATGCCAAACGCGGGAAACAGCTCTTTGCCCAACACTGTGCCGCCTGCCATCGCCTGGAGGGGGTGGGCCACAGCGTTGGTGCGGATCTCCTAGCAGCTTTGCGTAGCAAGAGTGCTGAGCAGCTACTGATCGACATTCTTGACCCATCCCGAGAGGTGGATCCACGCTACCTCAGCTACCAGGTTCGCACCGTGCGGGGCGTGACCTACACCGGGTTGATCGCTGCGGACACCGCCACTTCGGTGACGTTGCGGCGGGGCGAAGCTGCCGAGGATACCATTCCCCGGCGGCTGATTGAGAGCCTGGAATCGACTGGATTGTCCCTCATGCCGGAGGGGTTCGAGCAACATCTCGATCGGCAACAACTGGCCGACCTGATTCGTTACCTACTCGAAGTACGCTAACCCAGCTGGGCGGCTTACTTGGTCCACTCCTTGCGTTCGCGCGACGAGGGGATGTTGGCCATCTGCCGATACTTGGTGATGGTGCGGCGTTTGACCGGATAGCCAAGCTGGTTCATTTTTTCGACCAGGTCTTCGTCGGAAAGCGGATTGGTTTTGTCCTCGGCCGCGATGATTTCCAACAGTTTTTGCTTCATGACTTCGTAGGCCACCTCTTCGCCATCGACGACGCGGCCACCGCCGAAGAAGCGTTTGAGCGGGAGGATGCCGCGTGGCGTTTGGACCCATTTATCATCCACGGCACGACTGACCGTGGTGACGTGAACGCCCACTTGATCGGCGATTTGTTGCATTTTGAGCGGCTGGATATACTCGGGGCCATGCTCAAGGAACGCTTTTTGATGTTCGATGATGGCGCGAGTAACTTTCTTGAGTGTGTTACGCCGTTGTTCGATAGATTCCTGCAACCAAGTAGCTGACTGAATCTTTTTGCGCAGGTAATCTTTCATCTCAGGTGAGGTATTCTTATCCTTGAGTAACTCGATATAACGTGGCGAGATATAAACACTCGGCAACCAGTCGTCGAGGAGTTTAACCTCATAGTTGCCGTCCTCGTCACGGGTGACTTCCAGATCCGGCACCACATAGGGAATGCTCTCTGCGGTAAATGTGGCTCCCGGTTTGGGATTGAGACGGCGAATGACCTCGATGGCTTCCTTGATAGTCGGAATGCTCGCCCCGGTGGCCCGTTCGAGAGCCGGGAGGCGGTTGTGGGGGATGTCTTCCAGATGGTTTTGGATCAAGAGCCTCACCAGATCGCGGTGCGGGGTGTCAGCGGTGATCTGATTGAGCAAGCATTCCCGCAGATCGCGAGCGGCGATGCCGGGCGGGTCGAGTTGCTGCACGATGTACAGGGCGTCTTCAACTTGATCAACGGTCACCTTCTCGGGGTTGGTCTTGTTGAACGCCTCGGCAATTTCTTCCAAACTAGGCACGCGACGGCGTAGGGGGCGTTGGGGCACATACTGCCGGTTGCCCAGCATGTTGAGATATTCTGGGTCCGATTCATCGACCACACTCAGGAAGCCGGCGTCATCGATATAGGTGATCAGGTGACGGGCCAGAGCCTTTTCTTGGTCGTCGAGGTCGAGGTAGCCGAGTTGGTCGTACAAGTAATCCTGGAGCGATTCTGGACGGGAGACCATGTTGGACATGGCATCGAGTTTGCGGTCGCCAGATCGG
>JBDNDE010000457.1:0-2533 GCA_046719305.1 Gemmataceae bacterium
TCGCCACTTCCGCCATCACTCGCCGCGTATCTGTCCTTCACCATAGACAACATATTTGTAGGTCGTCAATTCCCGCAGTCCACACGGGCCACGGGCATGCAGTCGATCGGTGCTGATGCCAATCTCGGCCCCCAATCCTAATTCGTAGCCATCATGAAACCGGGTGCTGGCATTGACAAGCACCGCTGCGCTATCGACCTCTTGGGTAAAGCGTCGGGCCACCGCCAGATCGCTGGTAAGAATCGCTTCGGTGTGCCCCGATCCGTGCCTGCGAATGTGCTCCAACGCTTGATCCAAGTCGGCTACCACTCGCACCGAGAGGATGAAATCTAGATACTCTGTATGGTAGTCGTCGGTCGTGGCAGGTTTAGCCTGCGGCACCAGTCGGCAGGTGATAGGGCACCCACGTAATTCTACACCACGAGTGAGCAAAGCGGTCGCGATCTCTGGAAGAAATGCCTCCGCGATTGCCGCATCCACCAGCAGGCACTCGGCAGCGTTGCACACACCAGGCCGTTGGCATTTGGCATTGAGTACCACACGCTGGGCCATCGCCCGATCGGCCGCCTTGTGAACGTAGACGTGACACAACCCCTTAGAATGCTTCATCACCGGCATGGTTGCCTCGGCCGTGACCCGACGGATGAGGCTCTCGCCACCTCGGGGAATCACTAGGTCGATGCGATCGTTCATCTGGAGCAGTTGACCGACGATCTCACGCTCCGGTCGATCGACGAATTGTACCACATCGGTGGGTAAACCGCTGGACTGGAGCGTCTGGGCGATCAGGCTATATAGTGCCATGTTGGAATGCAGAGCTTCTTTGCCGCCACGCAGGATGACTGCGTTGCCGCTCTTGACACACAATGCCGCGGCATCGAGCGTTACATTAGGCCGCGACTCATACAAGAACAGTATCACTCCCAGAGGCACGCCGATCTTGCGAACCTCTAGGCCATTAGGCCGCACCGAGCCTTCACGCAGTTCGCCGACCGGATCGGGCAAGGCGGCCACTTGACGCAAGCCCTCGGCGGCCTGAGCCAACCGTTGAGGGGTCAATCGCAAACGATCTAGCTCAGCGGGCGATAGTTTGTATTGCGGCGCGAGGGCAAGATCGCGGGCGTTGGCCTCCAGAATCGCCGCCTGCTGATGGAGCAAGGAATCGGCCAGGGTGAGCAACCAGGCGTTTTTGACCGCAGTGTAGGTTCCAGCTAGGAAGGTTGCGCCCAGTCGAGCGCGATCCGCCAAGCTACGGCACAACGGGAGAAAATCGCTCATGGCCCATCCAACACAGCACAAGAGAAGGGGCGTCGCAGGTTCAGCGAACTGGGGGCACGGCGGGGTTTAATCCTTCGATCGACAAACCACTGCTGCGTAGCTCGAAACTGACCCGTTGCGACGGCCCGACGGGAGCAAGCTCAAAATCCTTCGGAAGTTGCACCACAAAGGCTTCATTATAGATACCGGCGGTATATTTGCCCAGACGCAGATCGACATAAACCACCACTTTAGGCGCTTCCTCACGCGGCGGACCGATGATCTTCAACGAAACTTTGCCGTCGCGCTCGTCGACGAAACGAGGTGTAAAATCGAACTGGGGCGGCACCAGAAACATCACCGGCACATCAGTCAGTTCGTAGGTCTTGCGAGCCTGTCCAGGCACACGAATCTTCACCACCGGCGGCGTCACTTTCACTGGTCGGCCCTCGACTTCCTCCACGAGTTTAGCTCGGCCGATCGCTGCCTCTTCGGGTTTGGCCAGAAGCGGCCGACGCGGCAGTTCCGAGGGTACGGTGGGGATGGCCTGCATGCGTTCGAGTACTTCACGCGGGCCACGGACCAAAACGGTGGCCGGCTCGATCAGCACTGGGCCGGTCGGGCCTTCGCGGAGATGATCGAACCGGACGGGGAAGCGTTTTTCATCCATGCGGTGAAGGATGTAGCTGACGCGGTTGCGTCCGTCCATTGTCAGGGCGTTGATTCCCAAAGGGGTGTTGATGTCTCCGCGTTCGACAACAACCACATCATTGATCCGAGACAGATTCAACTTGTCATCAGGCACGGTAATCGTCTTGACGACCTCGATCTCTTTGCGCTGCAACATGCCATGCAACTCGCGCAGACGATATGGCGGGCCGCTGAAACTAGCGAGAATTTGCTCTTCGGAGGTCACCTCCAAGCTGTACAATTCTGCCTGCCGCGGAGTCAGGACAATCTTGACCGGAATGGGCACGTTGTCCAACGTCTCCTGATCGCGGCTACGGCTGTACAGCCAGATCAACAGCGACAGGCTGACGGCGACCAAAACCGAGAGGATCCGATCCATCATTGCGGCAATCCTCCTGCAAACGATCAGGCGGCCGAACGGGCCGAAGGGGGAGCTTCCTGATTAGGGCTAGAGGGGCTGGAACCTTCCAAGAGCAGTTTCAAACGGGCCTGCAGCGTGTCACGTGGGATCGGGGCCTTCTGGCGAAGGAGGGGAAGAAAGGGTTATCTGAAGTATACGATGTGTGGTACAGTTACGCTATCTCTC
>JBDNDE010000046.1:0-18602 GCA_046719305.1 Gemmataceae bacterium
GGAATGACCGCCGAAGGCACTGGTGCGGGTTTGGCCATCTGCAAACGGATCGTCGAGGCCCATGGAGGGAAGATCTGGGTGGAGTCCGAACTGGGAGAAGGAGCTACCTTCTTCTTCACTCTTCCTCTGGCCGGCAAACCTGCCCCGTGTGTCTTGGAGTCGATTTCGTGAGTGGCCGACGCTGGTTACTGGTGGATGATGACCCTGAAATTGCCTTTATCGTTCGGTTGCTGACTCAGCGCCGTGGCGATGAGTTGTTGCATGCTTTCGATGTTCCGCACGCTGAACAGACGTTAGCCACTCAAATCGATCCACTCATCATTCTGCTAGATGTCCATCTTCCGGGCATCTCAGGCATCGACTGGTTGCGTTCACGCAAGCCAAAACAGTCCGTAGCTATGTTCGCTCAGAGTCATTTCACCGAGGAATTGGTGGAGGCCCTCGAGGCTGGAGCCAACTACTGGGTAACAAAAGAGTCTGTTACTCAGGGGAAATGGTGGAACCAACGGTTGGATGAGATCGTGCAGTTAGATGAGGGGGCAACAAGATTCGATCTTGCGGATTATGATGAATCGTGTCCAATGTCGACCTGGTGGGATACTACTCGCTTGGCTCTAGGCAAGCCGGTGGGATCCACCCTGTTAGGAGCAACTTTCCGCCGTGCCCTCAATGCAATCTCGCCGGTAGGAATCGCGCAGGAAGAATTGTTGGCTTGGATCGTTCAAAGGAGCAAAGGCAACGTCGCTAGCGTTGGACCTTCGATCGAAAAGTCGATCGGACGAGCATTTCTACACCAAATCAGTTGTTTGTTTGGAGTATATGTCGCCCATCGCCTAATCGTCGCCCTAACTTCGAGACAATCGATGCGATGAAATTTCCTCATTCCATCCTTCTGGTCGAAGATAATCCAGCGGATATCATTATTACCCAACGGGCAATGAGGGAGAGCCGCCTGGAGGTCGATCTGGTCGTGGTTCGCGATGGTCAGGAGGCAGTCGAATTCTTGCTCGCTGAAGCTCAGGTGAGCAAACCCCATCCGCGCCCCGACCTCATCCTGTTGGATCTCAATCTACCCCGCCTCGCCGGACGCGAACTCTTGGAACGCATCCG
Source organism: Gemmataceae bacterium (assembly GCA_046719305.1). GTDB lineage: Bacteria > Planctomycetota > Planctomycetia > Gemmatales > Gemmataceae > RGDT01. The sequence continues at coordinate 1,111 of JBDNDE010000046.1, forward strand.
CCAACATGCAGGCTTGCGTCCGGTGCCGGTGATCGTGCTGACGAACTCGAACCGCGACGACGATGTGGATACCATGTATCGCGCTGGAGCCAACACCTACATCCAAAAACCCGCTGAATTCAGCCGCTTTGTTGAGGTGTTACGTACCATTTGCAATTATTGGCTAGGGACGGCGATACTTCCGCCGCGCAGCTCATGACCTACGAGCAAGCGCTGGCTTGGTGGGCTGAGCATGTCAACTACGAACAACGACCGCCCGCTCCAGAAGACCTGAAACTCGAACGGATGCGATGCCTTCTGGCTCGGCTGGGCAATCCCCATCGCCTTCTTCGCATTCTGCACGTCGCCGGCAGTAAAGGCAAAGGAAGCCTTTGCGCGATCTTGGCCGCTATTTTGCAACGCTCCGGGTATCGTACCGGGCTTTTCACCTCGCCGCATCTGGTGCGCCTCGAAGAGCGCTATCAGATTGACGGCCAAGAAATCACAGCCGATGAACTGGCGGTAGGGCTGAGTGACGTGTGCGCGGCAGTGGAAAGTACGCCGATGCTGCAGCCGACGTTTTTCGAGATCAGCACAGCGTTAGCGTTTTTACATTTTTGGCGAAGACGGGTGCAGGCGGTGGTTTTGGAAGTGGGCCTGGGCGGGCGACTAGATTCCACCAACGTCTGCCAACCAGAGTTATGCTTCATTACCTCGATTAGCTTTGATCATATGAAACAGTTGGGCAATACCCTTGCTCTGATTGCCCGCGAAAAGGCCGGCATCATCAAACCTGGTGTGCCGGTGATCAGTGGCGTGACTACCCCCGAACCGCGCGCCGTCATCGAGACGATTGCCCAGCAACGCAGTGCCCCGCTCCGACAACAAGGCCGTGATTTTTTCTATCGCTATCAGCCCGGTCACGTCTCTGGACGCCTCCCTCGCCTGCAGGTAACCACGTCTCAACAGACCTGGCCCACTCTGGAATTGCAACTGTTTGGCGAGCATCAAGCCGCTAATGCCAGTCTGGCCCTTGCCGGCCTGGAGGTGTTACGGCAACGGGGCTGGGCGATTCCCGATCGAGCAGTGCGTGAGGGGTTGGCTGAGGTACACTGGCCGGCACGGATGGAAGTCGTGTGCCGCGAACCGCTCGTGGTAGTCGATTGCGCTCACAATGCCGCATCGGCGGCTGCGTTGGTACAGACCTTAGCCGAGTCGTTTGGTACGGGGCCACGTGTGCTAGTGTTTGCCGCCTCCCAAGATAAAGATATCATGGGCATGTTCGCCCAGTTACGGCCAGCCTTTGATCAGGTGATTTTCACCCGCTACGTGAGCAATCCGCGAGCCGTCCCCCCCTCGGAGCTTCAAGCCCGATGGGGTGCCGGCCAGGTAGTGGACACCCCGACCGAGGCCCTGTCGATAGCGATGCGGTTAGCACCGTTAGTCTGCGTGACCGGTTCGGTTTTCTTGGCGGGCGAGGTACGTGACCTGCTGATGGGAGCGGGAAAAGCGAATCTGACGCGCGCAAGTTCAACCTCGCCGAGTGTTTTAACTGGATGAGATGCGCCCGTCGCAGTATACTTTAGTATGGATTATTCTATCTCGCCGAGGAGGAGTGTCATGACCTCGTTGCTCCGCCACCTTGTGTACATCAGCTGCCTGGGCATGTCGCTTCTTTTTCCTCTGAGGGTTGTCTCAGCCGATGACTTAGAAGATGTAAAGCGACGCATGATGGTCGAAGCGCAGCGTCTGGAGGATGAGTTTCATTCCGGTCGCCAGCGAGCCTACCGAATGGTGCGAGCGGACAGCGCTCAACTCCGCGAGGCCAGCGACATGCTCAATCGGCTGATGGTACAACTGCAGAATGATACAGTACTTAACACTGAGAAGCGGAACCTGTTTCTGCGAACGCTCAAGGCCGATCTCACGAATTTGCGGGACATCGCCGATGCACCGCGTGGAGACCTGTCTTCGACGCGTCCCAGCCGTGTAGATCGGCCAGCAAGTCCGCCGACTGCAGTGCGTCCCACGCCTACTGCAACCGATCCGGGCAAGGACCGTATCAGTGAATTGGATCGGTTGCTCAAAGGGCGACGGGAGATTGTTCAATCGAGTCGGGTAGACAAGCTGGACCGAGCCGAGCGACTCAACCGCGTCTTCGAGGGAGTTGAGCGGTCAGCCAGCGTTGAGACGCTCACCGAGAAATTCCCAGATAATTGGGTGGAGTTGTCCAAGAAGCGTACCACGGTCAAAATGACCGACACCGAACGCCAGATCATGAAAGCTCTGCAGTCGACCATCCGTGTCGAGTACGAAGGTGAAAAGTTTCAAGATGTGCTAGATCATCTGCGAAAAGTCACCGGGCTGCCACTCTCTGCCGATCGACGTGCCCTGGAGGAAGCCGGCATCAGCTATGAGACACCGATCAACCTCAAACTCACTTCGACCTCCCGCTCGATTCTGAAAAAGTTGCTCGGTAGCCTTGGCTTGGCTTATGTAATCAAGGACGAAGCGGTCCTAATAACCACGGCCGAACGGGCCAGCCAGATGACGGTGACCAAAGCCTACTATATTGGTGATCTGGCCGGTGTTGTGGGGGTGCCGTTGGATCCGGTGACGAGTCAGTTGGTGATGCTGGAACGAGTTAACAACATCATTGCCCAGATCACCAGCAAGGTGGATCGCAGTTCCTGGCGTGTCAACAACGAAGACGCCCCAGGAACAATCACCTTCGACCCTCTCACTATGTCGTTGATCGTTAAACAATCTGCCGAGTTCCATTTTATGATGGGTGGCCGTTAAGCCATCAGCCGACACCCGAGCCATCCTGAATTCCGGTTGTCGATAACCCCCCGAGATGTACAACATTTCGGGGGGTGTTGATTGTTAGTTGGAGATGAACCGTGACTGCTTTTCCCCGCGCCGAACAATTAAGCCGGCACACCATCTTTCCCGGGGTGACGATTCAGACGACGGCCGGGGAGCAGATGCAACTATCGGTGGTGGAAATGGAGCCAAATGCGGTGGTGGAAGCTCATAGCCACCCCAACGAACAGGTGGGTATGGTGTTGGCCGGCCGAGCATTGTTTATGATAGGGGGTGAACAGAAGATGCTCGGTCCAGGCGATCTCTACCTGATCCCGGGCGGCGTCGTCCATCGCGTGGTGGCCAGTGAGCAAGGGTTGCGGGCCTTGGACATCTTTACGCCAGTGCGTGAGGAGTATCGCTGAGTTCCCCTTGCCAGTGGATTCCGGTCATGCTCACGCTTTACTCCTTTGTCGCTCAACAGCGTGTTTGTTCGTACCTCCCAAACCAAACCGCACAGCTTCGGTACGAATTAGTGGCCGATTTGACCGCCCAAGAGTACTTACGGCTGATGCTGGACGGCTGGCGACGCTTTGGCCATACACTTTTTCGTCCCGCCTGCCCGGCTTGTCAGGAATGCCGATCGCTGCGTATCCGGGTGAACGAGTTTGTCGAGCAACGTCGGCATCGCCGCAATCGCAGGGCCAATCAAGACATCACCTTACGCATCGGCCCCCCCGGGGTCAGTGAGGAGAAGCTCGACTTGTATGATCGGTACCATGCGTTTCAGACCAGTGCTAAAGGCTGGCCAGAGCATGAGGCGAAAAATGCCCAACAGTACGCCGAGGGCTTCGTCCTACAGCCGTTTCCCGTCGAGGAGTGGTGCTATTACCAAGGAGATCGGCTGGTGGGGGTGGGCTACGTTGACTCATTAGAAGATGCTCCCCCGGATCTTGCGGGCCAACAAGGTCTTTCGGCGATCTATTTCTTTTGGGAACCCGAGTTACGCGAGCGCGGGCTAGGGACGTGGAACGTACTGAGTCTGATCGACATCGCACGCTCGCGAGGTTTACCCTACGTCTACCTAGGCTATTACGTCGAGGGGTGCCCCTCGATGGCGTACAAGCCGACCTTCCGCCCCAATGACCGGCGAGAGGAGGACGGAGTCTGGCGAGCGTTTCGGTAATTGGAAAAAGGTGTGAGAGGCACTAGGCAACGGTCCGTGAAAGGCGTCGAACCGTTTGATGGGTCTATGCGTAGTGCAGATATGCATGAGAACGGGTGTCCTTCAGGGGGTGGGCATGAGTCGTGAGGTGATCGTCGAAACGCGGAAATTGACCAAAATCTACCGCGATTTCTGGGGTCGGCAAAAAAAAACCGCCCTACGCGCCTTAAACATCGAGATCTATAAAGGCGAAATTTTCGGCCTGTTGGGTCCCAACGGCTCGGGCAAGACCACAACCATTAAAATGCTCCTGGGCCTGCTTTTTCCCACTGAGGGCGAGGCGTTCCTCTTCGGCCAAGCCTCTGCCGATGTTCGCAAAAACGAACGCATTGGCTATCTCCCGGAAGAATCCTATCTGTACCGTTTTTTGACGGCTGAAGAGACGCTGGATTTTTACGGTCGATTGTTCAACCTGGATCCGACGGTGCGAAACGAGCGAGCAGCCCAACTGATTGAGCGCGTGGGGTTGAAGAACGACCGCAAGCGTATTTTGCGTGAATATTCTAAAGGGATGCGGCAACGCATCGGCCTAGCCCAGGCATTGATCAACGATCCGGAACTAGTGATTCTCGATGAACCGACCAGTGGCCTGGACCCACTGGGCGCACGCTGGATGAAAAATCTAATCGTCGAACTGCGAGATCAAGGCAAAACCGTGATCATGTGTAGCCACCGCCTGGAGGATGTGCAAGATGTTTGCGACCGCATTGCTATCCTCAACGAAGGTGAACTGCAAGCCTATGGCCCGGTACAGAAACTCTTGCAAGATACCAACCGCGTCGAAATGCGGGCAAGCGGCCTTAGCCTCACCCCGGAATTGGAAAGCGATCTGCGTGCTTTACTGGAAAAGCATGGTGGCCGACTCGACACTGTAGGGCACCCAACCAGTACGCTCGAAGATTACTTTTTGCGTGTGGTGGAAGAAAGCAAGGCCAACCCGGGTCGTCGCTATTTGCCCGGCAGCGAAGAGACCAAGCCAGTCGAGAAAAGCGAAGCGATCCGTCCTTCCTGAGTCCAACGAGGTTCTGTCACGATGTTTGCTGCCTTAGCCATCGAACGCGATCCGCTGGGTTGGGGAGACATACCCACCGGCTTTGTCATGTGGGTCCAGGATGTGGGCGGCTTCGCGTTAGCGGCAATTTTGCTCTACCTGCTGATGGGAGTAACACGCTGGGAGAAACGTGACTACGAGGCGACCCCCTTTTGGATGCTGGTGACGTTTCTCGTGGGGACTGTCCTCTCGTTAATTTTATTACTCATCGGTACGGTATTGTCGCTGCTGCCAAACGAAACACCGGTCGGACCGTTGCGTCCCGGACAATTGCCGCCACGAGTGGTGTGGTCGGTTGCAGGCATTTTCCAGTTCTTCGGAGGGTTGGCGGCGATCATCGTTGTGGGATTACCATTTGTTCAGAACCTGTTTCAATTGAGTCTCCGACGCATCTACGCGATCGGACTTCTTAGCTTCAAAGAAGCGTTACGCCGCCGGGTCCTCTATGCGTTCTCCGCGTTGCTCATCGTCTTCCTGTTTGGCTCATGGTTCATTCCCTCGAAGCCACAAGACCAAGTGCGGACTTATGTGTTTGTGGTCTTTTATGCCATGAGTGCGTTGCTGTTCCTAACTGCGGTAGTCTTGTCAGCGTTTAGCATTCCAACCGACATCCGCCAGCAGACCATTCACACCGTGGTAACCAAACCGGTCGAACGCTTTGAGATTATACTCGGGCGTTTCTTCGGGGTGATGGCGCTAATGACCGTGGTGTTGGTGGTGATGGCCTCGCTGAGCTTGTTGTACGTGCTGCGTGGAGTCAACCCGCAGGCGGCTGCCGAGAGTTTGATGGCTCGCGAACCGATCTACGGCAACCGGCTGCGTTATGAAAACACCGACAATGAAATGACTGGCATCAATGTTGGGCGTGAGTGGGAGTATCGCGGTTACATCACAGCGGCACTACCGGGCGCACCGCCCCAACAAGCGCGATGGGAGTTCGACCGAGTGCCCAGCTATATGGGCAATTTTAAGAACGTGCGGTGTGAATATACCTTCGATGTGTATCGAACGACAAAAGGGTTTGAAGGACGAGATGTTTCGTGCCACTTCAAGTTTTTTACTTGGCGTTGGCACGAACGCGATCTGGAAACGTACCGCCAAAAGGCAGCACAACCCAACGCCAACCTTGATCAATTGGCCGAGGAGTATGGATACTTTGAGATTCCGGCTCAGGAAGTTACTGACTACCTGACACAATCATTCACGATACCTTCCGGATTGTTCCGCAATGCGTTGGCTAGCGATCCGGAACGCGAGAGAGAGTTAACGGAGAGCAATCAGAAAAAGGTGCCCTTGACTGTCTCGGTAAGCTGCAACAGCCCGACCCAATATGTCGGGATGGCCCGATACGACTTCTACCTGCGAGCCGATGCCAGTGATGCAGCTTGGGGAGAGGCTTCCCCCAGCCGCTTCGCCCTAAACTTCTACAAGGCAAGCTTCGGTCTATGGTTGCAAATCGCTCTGTTGACCGGCGTAGCGGTAGTTCTCAGCACACAACTCAACGGCGTCATCAGTGCTATGGCCACCTTCCTGCTGTATTGGGGCGGCGTAGCTAAGCCGTTTATCGCGGCCGTGAGCATGGGAGCGAATGAGGGCGGAGGGCCGATGGAAGCGATACGGAACATAGCAAATCGGCAACTGTCGAATGTTCGCAACGACGAGAGTACCAATGCGGCCGACCGGCTGGTACAGATATCGGATGATTCCTTCCGATTTTTGGTGGGGCGTATTCTGAACATTAACCCAGAAGTATATGCTTGGGATTTCACCCGTTATGCAGGGGAAGGATTCAACATACCTGGTGATCAGGTTGTGATTGGACTGCTTCTGTTGGTGGGCTATCTGATCCCCTGGTTTGTTCTGGGCTTCTATCTGCTCCGCTGGCGTGAAATCGCCGGGGCGACCTGATCCTTCTGGAGAGAAAGCGACTATGGCCACTCCTTTTCAGGCGCAGGCCCAACAGCGCAAGTTGTTCTACCTCGCGTTGATCTTAGGGTTATTCGCTGGCTCGTTCCTGCTGCGGCAGTATCTGATCGAACCACAAGCGCGAGCCTTGGCGATTCGCGAGCACACACGGGGCGAGGTGGAACTACTGGGTTCCGTGGTGCGGTTGAGCCTGACGGGACTACGAGGGCTGGTAACCTGTGTCTTGTGGTCGTCTGCCTTCGAGGCCCAGAAACGCAACCAGTGGAACGAACTGGAACTCACTGTACGAGCGCTGACTCGCTTGCAGCCCCATTTCATCGCTCCCTGGCTCTTCCAAAGTTGGAACCTGGCCTACAATGTGTCGGTAGAGGCCGACCGGCCACGTGATAAGTATTTTTATGTCGCACGCGGGATTGAGTTGCTAGCTCGAGGCGAACGTCAAAATGCCAATCAACCCGATCTCCGCTGGAGTATTGGTTTTTACACACGTCACAAAGTGGGCAAGTCAGACGAAACGAACTACATGCGTTCGCTGTTTCAACTCAGTTTGATCCCGCCAAACGAACGCGATCCGGCTCGATTTTGGAAGCAGATCGACAACCAAGAGCCGGAGTTCAACTACGAGGAATTTGAAAAGTTCTGCTCGGACCATCCCCAGCTGGTTCGTCGTCTGCGTGAGGGGATTTATCGCGACAATAAGACCGAACGCAGCCGTTTGTTCACCTGCGAAAATCCCACGGATGTAGTGCAGTTTCTAGAGGACAACTTCCAGGTACCTGGCCTGTATAAAACTGAACCGCTGAGCGGGCCAGCCACCGAACGAGCCTGGATCGTTACCACTACCGACACACTGCTGCCCGAATTAGAGCGGTTTCCCGCGCTGCCGCCCCGCGCTACAGCCGAATACAACGATATTCTGACCACACAATCCAAACTAGGCGACGAGGTCGACACGTTTGCAGTGGCCGGCTCATGGTTCAGCTATGCCCAGGAGCCTCTGCCCGAACCCGATGTCTTACCCGGCTCAACCAAGCCGATCGTGGACCGCTCTCGGCAACGGCGACCTAGGCATATGACCACCCTGATCTTCCGAAATCAGCCGGCATTGGCGAAGCGTGACGTAGCCGAACGCTTACAGGAAGAGGGATGGTTTGACGACGAAGCTTGGGATGCGACCGAGTGGTTTCGCAACAGCGATGAACACCGAGGTCGGGTCATCCGGGTCGGGGGTAAGCCAGGCGGTTCCTGGTCGGGCAATGCCTGGGAGGCAGCTTACACAGCGTGGCGAGCCCATGGCGAAGCTAACAAGTTGCTCTTCCCTAGCCCCGAAGAGGAGCAGAATCGCCGTCAAGCGGCGGAACGCTTTCGGACTCGTTTTCCCACCGGACCAGACGGCCGAGCGATGATTCCGCCCCCTGAACGTATGAGCGCATCGGAGTTAGCCGACTATCAGGCCTATCAATGGATGGAGGAGTATAACTTTTATCGGAACGTTAGCAATTTTGCACACCATTACAACCGTTGCTTTGTCGAGCGAAACCCCGAAACGATCGCTTGCCGAAAGGCTTTCTTCCTCGCCGAAAAATACAACTTCGCCGGCGATCCCTTATTGGCGTTGCGTACCTATCAGGAGCCGCAGAACAACCCCGCTTGGCCGGATCAAAAGCTTAGCCCTCTTCAGGCCTGGCGTGATCTGGTTCTATTCAAGAACAAGGATTTTCGTCGCGATAACTCGATTCAGGAGTTCACCGCTGAGTTGCATTTCCGCTACTTGCTACTGGCCAATCGATTTGATGGCCAGGAACTGAAAGAAAAACTGGCCAAAGCGTCGGCAGTAGTGCCGCTGTTGCCTGTGCTCACCCCTGAGGTGTTACGCGGCCCGGTGACAGCCAGCCTCTTTGAAGTGAACGACCCAGAAGGTGGTGCCTTGATCCCCGATTACATTTACTCCGCAGTGGCCGATCGCATGCGGTTGACCTCTCGTCGGCGGACTCAACCTCCCTCAGAATCGGCAGTCACTCCCGATGCCACACAGAAACTCTCCAAGGACGGAAATTAACAGAATCATGCCGGTTGTACTTAGTCTATTGGCACATCCTGATGATGCCGAATTTCTGTGTGCGGGAACTTTGATCCGTCTGGCTCAAAACGGCTGGACGGTACACTTGGCCACCATGACACCAGGCGACTGTGGCTCGGCAGAACTCGATCCTGACACCATCGCCGGTATCCGACGGGCGGAAGCGGCGGCTTCGGCGGCCCAGATTGGGGCGAGTTACCATTGTTTAGAAGAACGCGACCTGCGCGTCCTAGTCACGGAATCGGCCTTGGAAAAAGTGGTGCGTCTCATGCGTCAAACGCGGGCCGACCTGATCCTAACCCACAGTCCGGCCGATTACCACCTAGATCACGAGATGTGTAGTACCTTGACCCGGGCAGCCGCCTTCGCAGCCGCCGTGCCGAACTTTCAGGATCGACAGGGACAGATGCGGCCGTTAGAGCGTGTACCGCATCTATATTATTGCGATCCATTGGAAGGGGTCGATGCCCTGGGCCGGGAAATCACACCCGGATTTCGCATCGATATTAGTTGCGTCATCGACCAAAAAAGCCAAATGTTGGCCGCCCATGCCAGCCAACGAGAATGGTTGCTGAAGCATCACGGCGTGGACCACTATATCGTTGCCATGCGTGAGTGGAGCCAACGTCGCGGTCAAGAAGCCGGCGTTGCCTTTGCCGAGGGCTTCCGTCAGCACTTGGGGCACAGTTACCCGCGAAACAACTGGCTTGCCGAGGTATTGGGTATCTGTGGAAACTAATTGAAATTTTCCAAAGTCTGGCCATCGTTTCGAATGCAATAGCGTTGCCACGACAACAAATTGACTTGGTAACGCACATGGCGAACGGCCCCATCGATCGAGAGACAGTTCAATCCGCTTGAATGGGCGGAGCCGAACTCGGTGAAAGACTTCAACTCCTCGCGTGAGAGATCAGGAGCCGGGGAATAGACCGCCGTACGATAAACATCGTAATCGTTATTCCAGCCAGAACGGTTGTAAGGCTCATTATCATCATAAGACTTACCGAACCGTGCCGGATTAAGTCGTTTCTCGCCGACCAACAGCGTGTGACTGGTGCCATCTGAGAAATCGGCAAAGCGGATCATCGGACGCTCGCCCATCTGAATGGCTCCATTGGCCCCCGAGGGCATCGTCCCAGCATTGGCGGCATAGTCGATGGTTGCCCGGCCCTGATAAAGCTGAGCCGGTCGCCGCGCCGGACAGTAGTACAAGGCAACCGGGGTACGATCGACAACCCGAAAATCGGGCTGATCAAAGAGGGCCTTTTGCTCCAGGAAAGGCAACAAGTGATACGCCCAAGACCATTCGGGCCGATGATTAACCCGAGCGTGTGGCAGATCAGGGCCGTGATTGCCCCCCTGTGGCAGGGCACCATAAACGTCGTGATGCAGGTGCATCGCGATGCCGATCTGCCTTAGCTGGTTGCTACACTGCATGCGGGCAGCGGCCTGACGGACTTTCTGGACGGCCGGAAGCAACAGACCGATCAACAGAGCGATAATGGCGAGTACCACCAGTAACTCGATGAGAGTGAAAGCAAAACGTCGCGCCAACATGGGATTTGTCCACCGAAGGGAAGCGCGAAAGAATTTAATGAGTTTTTTTAACTTAACAGACTGTAAGGAGTCTGACCAGAGGAAAAAGGAGAAAAAAACCGTCGGACATGAACTGGGCAAAGCCTTAAATTCGGGCTAAGCTCAGCAACTCTGGGTAAGGGAGGTATTTATCAAACTTCGCCCCAATTACATACGATCCATCTTGAGCCGCCACACACCACACCACCCGGGCCAAATGACGTTTTGGACGGCTGCCCGGTCCTTCGAGCATGAGTTCAAATTCCTGGCCTAGCTCCATCGGCTCGCGCAAAAGCAAGCGTACCCCTGATTCAGAGAGATCAAGTAGCTGAATCGCGATATTTGGACCCAGCCCTAGCCAGTTCCGTGTGGCGTGTACCTTAGAACTGCTCTTTGCCTTCAATCGGCGAGCCATCCGTTGATTTTTCTTGGCTGGTACAGGCTCCATCGCTTTATCTCCCGCGATGTAACCCTAGCTCACGCCCCTGGATGAAGCAAGCGTTGCAAGGCCGAATGACCCAATTGCGTTACGGTTGCAGGTTGAGCCTTCCAAAGGTCGGGGTTCATCAATTCCAGCGAAACCGCCCGTTGATAGCCCTGCTGGGTCAGGTAGCGAAATAACGGTTCGAGATGAAAATCGCCCTCACCGGGGAAAATGCGGTCGGCATCTGTGGCTAGTTCTCGGGCGACCCCCGCCAAATCGCAAACTTGCACATGCAGCAGCTGCTCCGGACGCAGCAAAGCCAGATCTTCCCATTTGCTAGGTCCGGTGTAAAAATGGAATAAATCCAAACACACCCCCAGATTCGGCTCGTCGGCCGCTTCGAGCAGGGTCAGCGTGGTCGGCAAGCAGGTACAAAAACTGCTACGCGAGCGGAACTCGATGGCCAAGGCCACGTCGAACGCTTGAGCCCACTGGGCAGCTTGCTTCAGGGAGACGACAGCCCGTTGGGCCGCTGTGGGGTCGACTCGCTCCGTAAAGTCGGCCAGGACGAGAAGCACCGGAATTTTCAAGGCCTGGCATAGGTCGAGCCGGCGTTTAAAATGGTCTAAGTGGGCAGTACGGGCCTCGCCTTGAGACTGCAACAAACCTCCTTGGTAAGCGGCCGCCACGATACGCAGCCCATGATCGGCGAAGAGCGATGCGGTTTGAGCAACCGTGGCGGATTCAAGGTAGGTTTCCAGTTTCGTAAGCCAGACCTCGACGGCGGAGAAGCCCCCCTGGGCAGCAGCGGCTACGTCCTGAGCCAGCGGGGTAGAGAGAAGGGTAACCTGTGAGAGACAAGCGAACATGAAGAACCTTTCGTGAGGACCGATAAAAAAGGGCACATCCTGCTTGAATGAGCTAAGAAAGCCTGTCAAACTAGCAATAGGGAAACTGAAACGGGGACAAAGCTCTTCTAGGATCTATAGTTGGAGCAAATGGAATTTTGACTCGTTGACCGAAGAATTGCCCAGCGAATCAAAGGAACCCCCTCATGCCTGCCCCCAGCACTGTCGATGAATTTCTCGATTTGGTTCGACGCAGCGGAGTGATCGAGGAGAAACGGCTAGGCATCTTGCTGGACCGGCTCCGCACCCTGGGCTCCCTGGGCTGTGACCCGAAGTCCGTAGCCGCCCAATTCATCCAAGAAGGGGTATTGACACCGTTTCAGGTCGAACAGTTGCTACAGGGACGTTGGCGACGGTTCAACATCGGAAAATACAAGGTGTTGGAACGGCTCGGGGCAGGGGGGATGGGTAGTGTGTACCTCTGCGAGCATACCCTGATGCGTCGGCGCGTCGCACTCAAGGTGTTGCCAGCCTCCCGGGCCAAAGATAGCTCCTCACTGGATCGCTTTTATCGCGAAGCGCGGGCGGTCGCTGCTTTGGATCATCCGAACATCGTCCGGGCTTATGATATCGATAGCGACGATAACTTGCACTTCCTGGTCATGGAGCATGTCGATGGCTCTAGCCTCCAAGAAATGGTCAAACGCAACGGAACCGGCATGGACCCGATCCGGGCCGCTCACTACATTCGCCAAGCCGCTCTGGGCTTACAACACGCCCATGAGGCGGCAGGATTGGTCCATCGCGACATTAAACCCGGCAACATCCTAGTCGATCGCAATGGCATCGTCAAAGTGTTAGACATGGGGTTGGCTCGCTTTTTCCATGATGAAGAAGACCCCATCACCCGTCAATATGACGAAAACATCCTAGGCACTGCTGACTATCTCTCCCCGGAGCAGGCGATCGATAGCCACAGAGTTGATATTCGTTCGGACATCTATTCCCTGGGCGGCACCTTTTACTACTGCCTAACCGGCAAGACCCCTTTTGTGGACGGCAGTGTTGCCCAAAAACTAATTTGGCACCAGCAGCGTCAACCCAAACCGATCACTGAGTATCGCTCGGATGTCCCGCCCGGTATCCTGGCTATTGTTGAGAAGATGCTGGCCAAAAAACCCGAGGATCGCTTTCAGACGCCGCAAGAGGTGGCCGACGCCCTTGCCCCGTGGACTCAGACGCCCATTCCGCCACCGCCGGATCACGAAATGCCGCAACTGAGTTTGGCGGCCACACGGGCACTAAACGTCACGGGCGATCCTTCACAAATTGGCCGCGCAACGGATAGCGGCTCTGGAGTGAAATGGATCAGTACGTCGTCAGGTATTTCATCGAAGATACCGGCGACAGGGGCAACTCCGACACCGCCGCCATTGAGCCGGAACGTGCCCCCTACGAAGCCGGTGTCGCCAACCATGCCACCTGCAACGCCATCACCCGCAACAGCAACATCACCCGCAACAGCAACTAGGTCACCTGCCTCGTTGCCCGTGCCGCCGACAGCAGCGTCTGAAATCGGGTCGCCAATCGTGTCACAAGCAACTCCCCCCGATGGACCGCCGTCTACCCTCCCTGCTACGCCGCAGTCTGCACCTCTTGTGTCGTCATCGTCGTCACCGATGGCCATGCCAGCTTCTCCCATCCCAGTTGCGCAACCGTTGGCGGTGCCCGTCCCTCCACCTGTCGCGATGCCGACTGTCTCGTCATCTGCGCCGACAGTCGTTCCTCCAACTCCACCCAATGAGGCAGCGGTAACACATGGGGCAGATGTCTCGTCGGTTTTGGAAATCGAGCCACACCTGCCAACGCCGACACCCGAGCCGGATCAGTCGACAACGAAAGCAGCTAGCAAGGACGAAGAACCATTTTCCCTTTCACCAAGCGTGATTCGTTCCAGCAGTCGTCGAGCCAGAACCGCCCCGACCCGAGGCCAACCAACCGGCAAACGATTGACTCTTTTTTGGCCTCTGGTGGGAGGCAGCGCTTTGGTGCTGACGGCTCTGGTACTTGCCGTGGTCGTCATCTACTCCAGTGCAGGAACTTCCGCTAAACCGCAACGGCCACCCATTCGCATCACCGCCGCCAGTTCGGGAGGCCTCATGATGGCGTTGCGCAAGGCACTAGATGGTGACCGCATCATCATTGAGACAGACATCACGGAAGCTGACGTGTATGTCACCAAGAAAAATCTTATCATCGAAGGGGCTGAGGGGAAGTCGATCACTTGGCGCTCACCCGCCAGCATGCCAGATCAGGCCAAACTGCTTCACATTAATGGCGCTGAGGGGCTGGTGGTGAGGAACTTGACTTTTGATGGCGAGAATCGGGGAATGGCTCTGATCCAGATTTTTAGCAAATGCGATGGTTTGAGATTAGAAAATCTGGAACTGACTGGCATTCGTCAGTTTGGCCTATTATTTGTCAGTGCGGCCGGCTCCCCTGAAGCGCCGATGCTTGTGAGCAATGTCCGCATCACCACGAGCCGTCCTGAGAGTACCGGTGTAGGGTTTTTCCCATCTTCTCACGCTACCATCAGATGCACCAACCATTTGTCCTTCCGGGATTTCAGCATTAACGGACCGGGACGCAAATTGGTCCAATCGCTACAAAAAGTGCCGAACAAACCACCTCGTTCACCGGTGGAGCTGGACACCATCCTTCTACCGGCCGGATTAACCATTGAGACGTTACAGCCCTGATGCCCTACCCAATGTTTGACCGCTCGGCCTTACGCATTCAGCCTTTGGCTCAGCGGGTCCATGATCTGGATCTTTCGAGTGTACTGGCTCTAGAGGCTCCGGTTCCTTCAGGAGCTTCGCCACATCTGCCGGTAATTGCACAGCGTTTGCGTCAAGCGCGGGAACGCGGCCGAGCGCGGATTTGGCTGATGGGAGCGCATGTGTTGCGTGCCGGCACGCAGCGAGTGCTTATCGATCTGATGGATCGGGGGCTGATCAGCCATCTAGCGATGAATGGAGCCGGTCCGATCCATGATTACGAGATGGCGTTGATTGGCGCGACGACGGAGAGTGTAGCGCGCTATATCTCCAGCGGTGAGTTTGGGTTATGGCACGAGACCGGACAAATCAACGATCTGGTTCGCGAGGGGATCACACAAGGAATGGGCCTCGGCGAGAGCCTGGGCCGAGCCATCCTCGATGGGGCTTTCCCCCATAAAGACATCAGCATCTTAGCCCAAGCTGCCAAGCGAAACATCCCCGTTACCGTCCATGTGGGCATTGGCCAAGATATTTTACACGAACACCCCAACTTCGATGGGGCTGTCTTTGGCCAAGCTAGCTATATGGATTTCTTGATCTTCGCGCGGACAGTCCAAACTCTCGAAAATGGCGTCTATCTCAACTTCGGCTCAGCCGTCATGGGGCCGGAAGTCTACCTCAAAGCCTTGGCCATGGCACGCAATGTAGCTCATCAGCAGGGGGAGCGGATCGCACACTTTACTACGGCGGTTTTCGATCTGATCCCGATTTCCGGAGACCCCTCGCGTCAGGCTCCCAAGACCGACCCCCAGTATTACTATCGTCCCTGGAAGACGATTCTGGTTCGGACGGTGGCCGATGGTGGCGAGAGTTTTTACATCCAGGGCGACCATCGTGCAACGATCCCGCAACTCCGGCAAGCGATCCTGGAGGCCGGCGGATGAGTCTGACGCCTGATCAACTGGAACACATCCTAGCATCGGCCCACAAGTATACCATTGGTGTGCTGGGTGATCTCTTTCTGGATCGCTACTTGGATCTCGACGGTCGATGGACCGAACCCTCGATTGAAACGGGACTCGATGCCTATCAGGTGGTTCGGGTGCGTTCGCTGCCTGGTGCTGCCGGCACCGTGATCAACAACTTGGTTGCTTTGGGTGTGGGGCGTGTCGTACCTTTGTCACTGATTGGCGTGGACGGTGAAGGCTTTGAACTGCTCCAAGCTCTCACGCATCCAAACATCCTTGTCGATGGCATTCTACGAGAACCTACTCGGCGTACTCCTGCTTATATCAAGCCGATGCTAGGCTTTCCCGGTGAGCTTCCACGCGAACTCAACCGGATCGACATCCACCCCCGTGAACCGTTGAGTTTGACCATACAAAATAAAATCCTCACTAACATTCAAACCTGGCTACCGCATCTCGATGCTCTGGCTATTCTCGATCAAGTCCGAACACCCGACGCTGGGGTTCTCACCGCTAGCGTACGGGCTTTCTTCGCGGCACATCCCCCCCCCATTCCGGTCCTCGCGGATAGTCGATTTCGCATCGGTTGCTTCTCCGGGGTGATGCTCAAACCCAACGAAGCCGAAGCCCTGGCCGCTGTGCCCCACGCTGCGGACCCCCTCACCGCCGCTGAGAATCTAGCGCGGCAGTGCGGGCGGACCGTCTTTCTGACCCAGGGAGCTCGCGGCATCTGTTGCGTCTCGCCCGATCAGCCCACACAACAGATTCCTGCTTATCGCGTTTCTGGTCCTACTGACCCAGTCGGTGCCGGCGACAGCACCACAGCCGGCATCTTGACCGCGTTGGTAGCCGGTCTTCCCGTCGGCACTGCCGCTGCGTTTGGTTGTCTGGTTGCCTCGATTACGGTAACTCAGTTAGGAACAACCGGGGTTGCGACACCTACCGATCTGCGTAACCGCTTAGGAATGCAACTTTCCTCAGAAAATTCATAATTAAGCCGCTTGACCGACGGCCTGAGTCGTCTATTGATGGAGCGTCGCGGTGAGGGAACCGTCGGCAAACACTTCCCACGAGGATTTGCAACTATGCTGCACAATGTGATTCGTTTTGGCGCTCTAGCTCTGGCTTTGTTCATGGTAACCGGTGTGTCGGTCGCAGATGACAAGTCGGCTGACATCGTGGATACCGCCGTTGCCGCTAAGTTCACCAAGTTGGTGGCTGCGGTGAAAGCAGCGGACCTGGTTGACACCCTGAAGGGCAAGGGGCCATTCACCGTGTTCGCTCCGACCGACGAAGCGTTCGCTGCCGTGGGTGAAGAAAAGCTGGCAAAGCTGCTGAAGAACAAGAAGCAACTGACCGCTGTTCTGACCTATCACGTCGTAGCTGGCGAAATCCTAGCTAAGGACGCTGTGGCTGCCGCTAAGGAAGGCAAATCGGTAAAGACCGTCCAAGGCAGCGAAATCAAGCTGAGCCTGGAAGATGGCAAAGTGAAGCTCAATGGCAAGGCCACCGTGACCAAGACCGACATCAAGGTCAGCAACGGCGTCATTCATGTCATCGACGCTGTGATCCTTCCGCCTTCGAAGAAGTAATCTTCCTCATCCTCACGAAGAAGTAATCTTCCTCACACAGTCTAATTTCTGAATTCAGGCCGAGCTACTTGGGTCGCTCGGCCAACAGCGTAATCTAGACGGTTGTTTCAACCAGATTCGGTTTTTCCCTCTGAGCAAGTGCTGCTCGAATCACACCTCGAAACAGTTGAATGTCCAGTCCCGAACTAGTTGGCGAGGCGGCGTTCCACTGGACCCCGACTGCATACCAATCCCCTGTC
>JBDNDE010000047.1:0-18594 GCA_046719305.1 Gemmataceae bacterium
AGGAGAGTGGCCAAACGTGCGGGAGTTGACCGGGTTCGGCTGAGCAAAACGTCTCAGTTGATGTTGATGGTTTCGCCACCGCTGCGGGTGATGAACGCGATGAAGGCGATCGGCGAGACGTTCTCGCTGACAAAGGTCACTGAGCCATCGCAACGCAGCGCGTTGACGCCGCCGGTGTGGAAAGAGTAGGGCGAGGTGTGGTTGGTGGCATTGATGAAGTTACAACCACCGTTGATAGTCGCGGCCGTTTGTGTGGCCCCATACATACGCAAGCGGGGCGTGCCGTTTTGGTCACACCACGAACCACGGGCATAGTGATCGATCTCCGCACCGGAAAGCGGAGTCAATGGGATAGTTGCCGCTGCAGCCGCAGTGGAAGGCACATTCATGACGGCTCGGCCGCGCATGTAGATGGCCAACCCACGGCCAGCAAACTCCGTCATCATCAGCGTGTTGCTGGTACCGTCGGTGATGGACAGTAAGGTGTTACCACCGTCGGGACCTACCCCTTTGGGGCTTAACGCGCCGGAGTCATCTAAGCCAACTGTAGGAGTTTGCATCCCGGCAATGCAAGACGAACTGAGTACGCTACTGTGGACACCACGCATGGGCCAGTAATCCGACCGAGAGTAACGGTGACCGGTAGCCGGGAAACCGGGATAACTGGACATGATGGCATCGTAGTTCGCGAGGTTGATTCCATTGGGTGTTGAGGGGCAAATAAATAGCTTCACCGGCAAGGTGGCCACGGTGTTGGTCGACAGAGGAGCCGGCGGCGGTAGATTGAGCGGATCGAGAACCGAAATTTGTCGATTAGCCAACCGAATCAAGTTTTCCTGCTCGACAAACTCGGCCACCATGACCAAGGCCGTATGGCCCTGGCGTTGATTGCCATAGGGGTTATCGAGACGAGGATTGGTCGGGAAGTCAAAGCCGTAGGCCGGTAAGCGGCCACGATTGCTCTCGAAGTTGTGGAAGGCTAACCCAAGTTGCTTCAGTTGGTTTTGGCAGGTCATACGGGCGGCAGCCTCGCGGACCTTTTGCACGGCGGGCAACAACAGTCCGATCAAAATGGCGATAATCGCAATTACCACCAAGAGTTCAATGAGGGTGAATGCTGACCGATAGAACCGATAATACATACACGACCTCCACGTTGGAGAGATAGAGAAACGATGCAGACGGTATGGATGCTGTTCTGTGAAGCAGAATGGTTGCTACGTGAACTCCGCAAGCGCTCGTCGAATTAATCTTAATCACAGAACATTCATTCATTCCTACCAGTTCTCTGCGACATGGGCCAGAGAAAAAACTGGGCTTTTTCCCTTTTTCTTGCTCTTTGACAACCTAGAACGCCTCACAGTTCCACTTGGGCCGGTGCAATCACCAGATCATCTTGTCCTTCGGGCAGATTCGGCAACTTGTACGCTTTGACTCGCCAACCGTGATGCTTCAACACCCCCTTGAACGGTGGTTCGCCCGTCACGTTGCCTGTAAGCTGAATCGCCGAGGGATCGAAGCCTTTTGGGACTTCCACAGACGATTCCTCTTCGCCGGGCAAAATCCGCTCCAGGGTAACATGCTCTTGCAACACCTTTCGCGCTTTGGCATGCAATTCCCGCATGCTGCGGCCGATGTCCTCGTCGCTAGCGCTGCTAATGTCTTCCAAGAGAAAATCGACCAATCGCCCTTCGCGTTGCAGCAGGGCCAACAACCGGATCGGCTCGCTGGGCAGTCGGGGTGGTTTGCTCGGCTCGGGCGGGGGCGGATTCACTATCGACGCAACCTTTGCTGCCTTCTCGGCGTTGCCCAGCGTGGCGAAAAACGCCTGAATCGCCAGGCTGTAACGCGACAAGTCGCCGCCACTAGCTACGAACAGGACGAGCAATTTGAGGACGGCAACGGCGACGAGCGTAACGATCGCCGTAAGGAAATCGAAGTTCATGGAACACCTCAAAGGAGCGGCTCAAGAGGACGGCCGAAACGAGAGCCTGACTTGCGTGTTGTATGCGCCGTAGGGCACAATGCAACCTGTCCCGAACGGCGGAAAAGGGAGGCCCATGCACGGCTCGAAGGTTTTTCGCGATCCAGTTCACAACCTAATTGCTTTTGACGATAGTCTGGGCGATCGGTTGCTCTTAGAGCTCATCAACACCCCCGAGATGCAACGTCTACGGCGGATCAAGCAACTGGGCGTGACCGAGATGGTCTTCCCCGGTGCCAATCATAGCCGCTTTGCACATTCGCTTGGTGTGCTGCACACGGCTCGGCTGTTTTTGGATCAATTTGAGCGGTGCGAAGGCAAACGACTGCCCGAGGATATTCGCACCTTGGTGCTGTGTGCCGCTTTGTTGCACGATGTCGGGCATGGGCCTTTTTCGCATGTGTTTGAGTTAGTTACCAACATTTGGCACGAAAGATACACCTTAGCAATCCTACGCGATCCACAAACCAACGTGCATCGCTGCCTGCGAAACTTTGATTCAGCTATGCCTGAACGTCTGGCTAGCTTCTTCGACGAAGACGTCGAAGATACCAGCGAGGTGCCCGAGTACCTCAAGCGGGTCGTCAGCGGCCAACTGGATGCCGACCGATGCGACTATTTGCTGCGGGACAGCCACGCCACCGGCACCAATTACGGCGATTTCGACCTGATGTGGATGCTGGCGCAGCTGCGGCCAGAGCCTTCACGCAAGGGATTTTATCTAACCCGCAAAGGGCTGGCCGCCGCCGAGACGTATCTGTTTGCCCGGTATCACATGTACCGGACAGTCTATTTTCACAAGACCTCGCGAGCCGCCGAGGTGATGTTAAAACTTTTTTTCCGTCGCTATCGGGAAATCCAAGACGCTCAAAGAGACCCATTGTCCGGAGAGGAAGGGCTGGAGCGGGCTATTAGTGGACAAATGTGCTTGAAATCTTACCTCGAAATCGACGATCATAGTATTATCCAACTACTGAAGTCGGCCAGCCGCCATACCGACCCCACGCTAGCCAAACTAGCACGCGGCTTGCTCGATCGCAAGCTCTTTAAGTGTGTCGATGTATCTAGCATGGTTGCTCAACAACAAGTGAACAAAATCATTCGCTTCAAAGAGATTATGCTCGCACGCCTTCAATCGCTGAATCTCGACCCTTCCTACCACTTCGTCGAGGACACTGCCAGCGATACTCCCTATGAGCCTTATGAACCTGACACCGAACGTCCGGCTCGCCAAATCCTCGTCGAGTCCGACGCTGGCCGCATCGTCGAAATTAGCCAACAGTCCGAAGCACTGCGTCAGTTGTCCAAAACCTACACCGTGATGCGTTACTACGCCCCAGCCGAGTTGCGCGATGAAATGCGCCGCGCGCTGCAACAGGCTCAATCGGATCGTTAATCCCCTCCACGGAGTCCGCTTCGCCATGATCGAAGGAAATTGCTGGTGGTTGGCTGCCGTGATTGCGGCTCATCCACAACGTCGCATCCTGGGACGCACCCGCTTGCAAAAGACAATCAAACTCCTGCAACGCGTCGGTCTACCTACCGACTATCGCTTCGCCGTCTTCTTCTATGGTCCCTACTCCGAGAGCATCGTCTCGGATGTTCGTTTGCTGGAATGTCTGGGACTTGTTCGCGAATGGCCCCTCTGTATTGCTGATGGCTCAGCTCCCTCCTATTTAATCGAGGCCTCCGAGACGGCCCAACGCGGCGAGGTCGAACGCTTCCAACCACAGATTCGACGCTTGCAACAGACCGATCTCGTCGTCTTGGAGTTGGCCGCTACCTTGGACGCCTATCGCGAGATGGGCAGCGAACCAGCCGAAGCCTTGGAACGGATGCGCCACAAGAAAGCGAGCAAGTGGACCGAGGAGCGCGAACACCGCGCCCTGGAGTTGCTCGCTGATTTGGGCCTAATAAGTTGAGTTGTCTCTAGCTCGCCCCCCACCTGGCCCCAGCCAGGCTTCCCCGGAAGGTGTCATACAAATATACGCTGATCTTTTGGCCGGCCTCGATCTGTGCGATCCCCTCGTCCACCAGCACGAAGCCATCTGCCTCGCAGACGCTACTTAACACACTGGCTCCCCTCTGGCTTATCGGGCTTGCCTGCCCCTCTCGCACGATCACGCGCACATAATCTGTGCGGCCGACACTACTAAGGAGTGTCTCGGCTAGAGGTACTTGGACTTGAACATAGGGCAATTCATTACCGCGTCCCACCATCCGTCGCAATGCGCGACCGGCGAACAGATCATAAGCACACAAACACGATACTGGGTTGCCAGGCATCAGAAACACATAGCGGCCCCGCAGGATCCCCAGCCCCACCGGACCACCTGGTTTCAGTGCCAGCCCCTGCAGCAGCAGTTCCCCCTCCTCCGCCAGCAGGGCCGGCACATAATCTTCCATTCCGACACTGCTGCCTCCGCACACTAGTAGCAGGTCGCCGTCGGCCATTAGCAGCGCCTCACGCAGAGCCTCGGGCTGATCGGGTATGATAGGGCCAAGGTCCGGCTCGCCGCCATCGCGTCGAATCAACGCCCCCAACAGAGTCGAGTTGGAATCGACGATACGATATCCCTGGGGAATTGTGCCGGCGGGCACCAGCTCGTTGCCGGTCACCAAAACGCTGAGGCGAGGAATTCGATGTACAAAGACCGAGCTTACGCCGGCAGCCGCCAGCAACGCCCCGTCCTGGGGACGCAACAGTCGTCCGGCGGTGAACACGGTTTGCCCCGCGCGAACATCCTCGCCACGCCGGCCGACGTTTTTCCCCTCTGGGAGAGTCGGCATCTGCCACGAGTCGCTCACCTGTTCATATGGCACGACGGTATCCGCTCCAGCAGGCATGGGGGCACCGGTCGTCACCCGAACAGCCTGGCCTGGTTGCACGGTGCCAACAAACGGCTGCGCCGGATACGCTTCGCCAATCACCTGACGTGGGCCGCTATCGCCCGCACGAATCGCGTAACCGTCCATGGCAGCTCGATCGAAACCGGGCACATCGTGGACAGCTACGACTTCGCGAGCTAGGGCGCGGCCCCAAGCTTGATCGATGGGGATGGTTTCCACCGAAAGAGGGTTAAACAACTGGTCGATCCGCGCGAGCAACTCGCTCACGGGATGACGCGGCAACGGAGTGCGGAAAGGAGATGGTTTCATGCCTTCTACAATAGTAACTTCCTGTGGTGGAATCATCCTCTGTGGCGGCGAATCCCGACGCATGGGCCAACCCAAAGCCTGGTTGCCTGTCGAGGGTGAACCGATGTTAACTCGCCTCGTCCACCGCTTAAACGGCCTTGTTGCTTCCGTTGTAGTCGTTGCCGCACCGGGGCAATCGTTACCTGACACGCCGTCCGCGATCGTGGTCTGCGATACCGTCAGCGGGCGCGGTCCCCTAGAGGGCTTAGCCGTTGGCCTGAACGCGTTACAGGCTCAAGTACCGTGGGCTTGGGTGATTGCCACCGATATGCCGCACCTTTGCGGCGAGATACTTCAGCGTTTGTGGCTATTCACAGAGCAGGCCCAGATAGTGCTGCCCGTCGTTGCGGGCTATCGCCAGCCGTGGGCAGCATTATATCAAACCGCGTTGGCGCCGCAGGTGCGAGCGTTACTAGAGGCCGGTGAGACCCGACCGCGGGTGTTGCTGGAACGCTGCCAGGTGCGGGAATGCCGCATCGGCGAGGGGGAAGAGTTGTCAGCCTGGCAAAACATCAATACTCCTAAGGATTATAAAAAAATTAAATCAAACAATAGTTGATAAACGATGATAATTTATATCAAGAAATGTATTTGATTTCATCTCGGACTAGATCGGCAAAGAACCTCCAACTCTCAGCTGGGTGGCAACCCTTGCGTCGAGAAAGTTCCTACAATATCTTCGCGGTCGCGTCGAACTACCTCACAGATTTTTTGTCTGGAGAATCGGTCATGGCACAACTGAAGTCGGTCGTCGATCCGTTTGGCGAAATCAATGTCTTCCCCGCTCAGGGCACCACACGTAAGGTCGTCGCCACCATCCTCATGAGTCCTTACAAAGAAGGCACCCAGACCGGTATCGCCCTGGATGGCTCGGCCTCGATGCGCCGTTCCTATGGTGAAGAAGGCGGCACACGCGTCGTTTCATCTCTGTTTGCCTCTCCCAAACCCACCAACGAGATCACCCCCATCGCGCAAAAATTGTGCAGTCACTTGGCCCGTCACCTCGATGCGGACGGCGGCACCACAGTGATCTACTGGGCGGTTGGCCCCAACGGAGCGGAGATCGAAGTGGTCGGCGACCTCAGCGCTGAGCAGGCCGAGAGGCACGCTTTTGGCCCGCCCAAGGAGTACGGCACCGGCACCCAGTTGCTGCCTGCCGTGCGTTACTTCTGCGACCGCTTTCGCTCGGCCGCCTGGGGATTTTATGTGTTCATCACTGATGGCGAACTGCACGATCTTGATGCCGTCATCGCCTACAGCAAGCAACTGGCTCAGGACATCGCCAGGGGCCAACGTAACCCGCTGAAGCTGGTGTTGATCGGCGTCGGTCCCGATGTAAGCGAATACCAGATGCAGGAACTGGACGATCTGGACACGGGCAGCGCAATCGATTTGTGGGACCACAAGATCGCCAAGGAAATGCGTGTGCTGGAGCAAATTTTCGCCGAAGTGGTTGACCAAAACACTCGCGTTGCCGATCACGGTAGAATTCTCGATCCCACTGGTAGGGTGCTCCGAGATTACGCAGGCGTCGGTTTACCGGCTTACCTGGAGTTCGAGGTACCTGCCGAGGCGGCTTACTTCACGCTGGAAGTCAACGGCTCGCAGATTCATCAAACGCTCGACGACAGCAAGCCCGCGCCGCCGTCGCACCGAGCTACTCAGAGTGTCCCCCCCCCACGGACGCCCCCAGCGGCCGCCGCCACGGCCATGCCAGCGACCCAGCCGCGGGAGCAGGACGATCCGACCGCGGCGGAGTGGAAAGATTTGCCCTTGGAGTTTGAAGACAAGTACAACCTGAACCAAGAAACGAACGTCGATCTCGACAAGGCGGAATAACCATGCAACTCAAAAAAGTAGTCGAGCCGTTCGGTGAAGTGAACGTTTACCCCTCGGGGAGCAAGACCCGGGTGGTGGCGACCATCCTCATGGAACCCTGCCGCGAAGGGACGCAAACCGGCATTGCTCTAGACGGCTCTGGCTCGATGAGCGAACTGTACGGCATGGACGAGCAACCCAGTCTCCTGGGCAAACTGTTCGGCTGGGAAGCCTCCAAAAAGGTCAATCAGATAACCCCCGTAGCGCAAAAAATTTGTTCCTACCTTGCCGAACGCATCGACGCCGACGGCGGCACGACAGTGATTTATTGGGCCACGGGGCCGGGCGGTTCGCGGATCGAAGAAGTCGGCGATCTGACCGCTGAGCAAGCGGCCAAGCATCTGTTCGGCCCGCCGAGAGATTTTGGCACTGGAACGCAGTTGCTGCCAGCGGTGGAGTATTTTTGCAAGCGGTTTGTTGATGCGCCGTGGGGTTTTTATGTGTTTATCACTGATGGTGAACTGCTGACTTAGAAGAGGTCAAGCAATACTCCCGACAGTTGGCCCGCGACATCCAGGCCAAACGCCGTCGCCCCGTCAAGTTTGTCCTGATCGGCGTCGGCTCGAATGTCAACGAAGATCAGATGGAGCAACTCGACGATCTGGACACCGGCACCGACGTCGACTTGTGGGACCACAAAATCGCCAGCGAGTTGCGGCAACTGCAAGACATCTTCGCCGAGGTGGTGGATTAGAACGCCCGCCTGGCCGATAGCGCTCGAATTGTCGATCCTGAGGGTCTGGTGGTCAAAGACTACAGCGATACGGGTTTGTATCCGTATTTGGAGTTCGAGATCGACTCGAAGGCGGCCTATTTCACGTTGGAGGTCAATGGTAATCGCATCCATCAGGGGTTATCGGATAGTGCGAGTGTGCCGGCCTCAGAAATGAGGAAGTAAGGAGAATTCGCCCCGCGCTCGCCAGAGCGGTTCGGTTTCCTACAATCCCTCACAGACTCGCTCTGTGGGGGATGTTCTGATGTTGCTGTATGTTCGCATCGTGGCTCTAACGCTTCTTGTGGGGGTCCTACCGTTGCTTGCGGCAGAACCCACGGCCTGGAAAGATCTGCTGGCCGATCCCGCCGCCACCTTCCGCCAACCGATGGGTGATTGGAAGATGGTTGGCGACGCCAAAATAGATCCAAGCAATCCGCGGTTGCTGATTGGCACCGAGGGCAAGGGCGTTTTCCTCAACGGCAAGAAAGGCCGTGAGCGTGACCTGTACACCAAAGAAAAGTTTGGCGATGTTGAGGTGCAACTCGAGTTTTTGCTCAGCAAGGGGTCGAACTCGGGGCTGAAATTTCACGGTGTCTACGAGATTCAAATCTGCGACAGTTACGGTAAACCGGATGACCAGCTCACCGGCAGCGACAACGGCGGCATCTACCCACGCGCCAACCTAACTCCCGTCTACAAGCCCATCGACAAGGGGATCGCTCCGAAGACCAATGCCTGCCTGGGACCCGACAAATGGCAAAAGCTTACCGCCATCTTCGTTGCTCCGCGTTTCGATGCGCAGGGGAACAAAATCGCCAATGCCCGCCTGGTGAAGGTCACGCTCAACGGTAAGATCATCCACGAGAATCAAGAACTGGCCACCCCTACCGGGCATAACTGGACCAAGAAAGAAACCTCTACTGGGCCGCTCATGCTGCAAGGGGATCATGGCCCGGTTGCTTTCCGCAACGTCCGCGTCCGTCCGTATGTACCGGCTAAGTAACACTTCAGGAGAAAAGATTTTGCAACTGGTTGTGCAGAAGTTCGGCGGCACCAGTGTCGCTAACCCGCAACGAATCACTGAGGCAGCCCGCAAAGCGATCAAGGCACGCAACGCCGGCAAACAGGTGCTGGTGGTCGTCAGCGCACGGGGCGACAAGACCGATGAATTGATCCAGCTGGCTCAGCAGATCAACGATAACCCTCCGCCACGCGAAATGGATATGCTCTTGGCCACCGGAGAACAGGAGTCGATCGCCCTGTTGGCCATGGCCGTTCATACCCTGGGCGGTGAGGCCGTTAGTTTCACCGGAGCGCAGATCGGCATCATGACCGATAGCGTTCATGGCAAAGCCCGCATCAAAGCCATCAACACCGAACGCTTGCGCAAGGCCCTGGCAGAGGGCAAGATTGTCATCGTGGCAGGCTTTCAGGGACACGACGATGAGGCCAACATCACTACATTAGGCCGGGGCGGCTCGGATACCACTGCCGTTGCCCTTGCAGCGGTAATGAAACACGACCCAGCAACCACAGACAACGGTCCACCTGAAATCAACTGTGAAATTTACACGGATGTCGATGGTGTTTATACCACCGATCCTCGCATCGTTCCCGAGGCCCGAAAACTCACCGCCATCAGTTATGACGAAATGCTGGAACTGGCCAGCGCTGGGGCAGCGGTAATGCATTCACGCAGCATCGAATTTGCCAAAAAATTCGACGTGCCAGTGATGGTGCGCTCCTCATTTAGCGATGTCGAAGGAACCTGGATCATTCCTGAGGCCGAATGGATGCGCCGCGATCCGGTGGTCGGCTGTGCCTTAATGAAAGACGAAGCCCGTGTGGCCATCCTAGGCGTGCCCGACACCCCTGGGGTCAGCCATCGCGTCTTTGAGGCGGTCGCCGCTCGTAACATCGTGGTGGATATGATCGCTCAAAACGTCGGCACCGCGGGTCGGGCCGATATCGGCTTCACGGTACCAGCCGGCGAAGTTCGCGCTACCTTAGCTGCCCTGGAACCACTCGCCCGCGAATGGGGGGCACGCATCGAATACGACAGCGAAGTCAGCAAAGTCAGCATCGTTGGCGTCGGCATGCGTACCCATACCGGCGTTGCCGAACGTATGTTCGAGGCTCTGGCCGCTGAAAAAATCAATCTCAAGATGATCACCACGGCCGACATCAAAATCAGCGCCTTAGTGGACAAAGCCGAGGGGGTCCGGGCGTTGCGAGCGGTGCATCGGGCGTTCCGGCTAGCCGAGCCACGACCGGTGGAGGCCCCTGTGCTGCTGCCGCCTACTTCAACGCGCGACCTAGCCGGGTTGACACGGCAACTTTCGGACATGGAAGGCATTCTGGTCAGTGGGATCGAATTAGAAAAAGATCAAGCACGCGTCACACTCACTGGTTTGCATGATCAGCCGGGAAATTGCTACCGGATCTTCAAAGCGATTGCCTCGGGCGGCATCATGGTCGATATGATTGTGCAAAATCTCTCGGCGGGCCAGCCGGAACTCTCCTTTAGCGTGCCACGCGACAGTCTAGATCGTGCCGTCGAACTCACTCGCCAAGCGGCCTTGGCCATTAACCCCGCAGCGCAGGTAGTTGGCGAGGCTAAGATTGCCATCATTCACGTTGGCGGGGTGGGCATGCGGACCCATACCGGCGTGGCGCGTAAGATGTTTGGTGCTCTGGCCTCCCGAGGGATCAACGTAGTGATGATCAACACCAGTGAAGTTCGTTTGAGTGTTGTCGTTGATTATCAGCGTGGTGAAGAAGCTCTCGCCTGTTTGCAAGAAGTGTTTCCCCGTTGAATCGTTGTTCTCACCCCATAGGAACCCACCCATGCTGACTCTC
Organism: Gemmataceae bacterium; assembly: GCA_046719305.1. Lineage (GTDB taxonomy): Bacteria > Planctomycetota > Planctomycetia > Gemmatales > Gemmataceae > RGDT01. The sequence continues at coordinate 10,635 of JBDNDE010000047.1, forward strand.
GCACTGTTGCTGGCTATTGCTCCTGCACCCGCCGAAGGATCTTCGGCTGACTGGCCTGCCTTCCGCGGTCCCAACCGCGACAACCTCTCCCCGGATACCGGCCTGCTCAAAGAGTGGCCCAAGGAGGGCCCTAAGCTCCTCTGGACCGGCGAAGGACTTGGTAAAGGCTACTCCTCGCCTGCCATTTCCGGCTCACACATCTTCACCTTGGGGGATGTAGATGACAAGTGCTTCTTGTTTGCCCTGAACCGTGCCGATGGCAAAATGCTTTGGAAGAAGGAAATCGGTGGCGCGTCGCAGCAACGCAACAAAAACTGGGCCGGCAGCCGCTCCACTCCTACCGTCGATGGCCAGTTCGTCTATGCTTTGGCCCCGCGTGGCCAACTTGTGGCCGCCAAGCTGAACGATGGCGAAATCGTCTGGAGCAAGGATTTCAAGAAAGATTACGCTGGTTCACATGGCTCTTGGGAATATGCCGAATCGGTGTTGATCGACGGCGATCGGTTGCTGTGCACGCCTGGTGGCAAAGAAGCGACCGTCGTTTGCTTGGACAAAACGACCGGCAAAGAGATCTGGAAATCGGCCGCGGGTGGTCAGGCCGGCTATGCTTCGATCGTCATTAGCAACGCGGGTGGAGTCAAGCAATACGTCACCCTGATTGCGGCGGGGACGATCGGCATTGACGCTCAAACGGGCAAGCGTCTGTGGATCTACGACAAACTGGGGGGGAACGTCGCCAACATTCCCACACCGATCGTTAAAGGCGAGCAGATCTTCACGCTTGCGGGGTATGGCAAAGGCGGAGCCTTGTTATTTTTGTCTAAAAAAGAGAATAGCATCCTTTTCAATGAAGTTTATTACGAAACCAAACTCAAGAACAAACATGGCGGCGCGGTGATTGTCGGCGATTACGTCTATGCCGATACCGATGATCGCGGCTCTCCTTACTGTGCGAACTGGAAAACCGGTGAAGTCAAATGGACCGGCAAAAGTCCCAAAGGCCGTGGCTCCGCTTCGCTCACCTACGCCGATGGCCATCTCTACATTCGCTACAACAACGGCGTGATGGTGTTGGTGCCAGCCGATCCGAGCGGCTATACGGAGAAAGGCAGCTTCCAGATTCCGCCGAGTGGCCGGTCGAGTTGGGCGCATCCGGTGGTGATTGGGGGCAAGCTCTATCTGCGGGAAGATGACAAGCTGTATTGCTACGACGTGACCGCGAAGTAATTTCCAATTTTGGAGGCAGGGCAGTTGCTTTGCCTCCGATTCCGCTGGGATTCCGTTCCGATTCCGCTGCGATTCTGCTTTTCTCATCGATCGTCTACGATCGAACGCCTCAGTGTCGTGAACCAACTTCTTCTTCAACGTTCGCCGTGAACGACCCCTCGGCGTGTTGGCCCAGCACTGGCCCCCTGGGCTTCTACTGCAGTTGATCCCGTGCTTGGCCAGCCCCCCTGGTAGTGCTCGCTGTGTCGGGGCTGCCTCGATCCGAGGCGTTTGTTCTCCTGCTGGAGGCGACACCGTGCTGCTTCGAGCGCGGGCAGATGGCCGGGGACCGAGAAGGCATCGGCCCGTTGGAAAGCGAGCGCTTTTAAACCACTAACGCAGGATCTGGTCGGAGATTTTCAGAGAGCGTGCCGCTTCGTCCAGAGAGCGACCTAGCTCGGTTCACCGGTTAGAGGGCCCTCTAGGAGGCAGTTACGTACTCTGGCTGACCAATATATGCCGATTTGGTGTGAGACTCGCACAGAGAGTGGGATCAATGTGGCGAAAAATCATCTCACTTGCCGATGCAGAAGCGACTGAAAATGCGGTCCAACAAGTCGTCGGTGTAGACGGTGCCCGCGACGTGGCCAAGCGCCTCTAGCGCCAGGCGAACTTCCATCGCGATTAACTCCGGTGGCCCTTGCTCAAGCGCCAGGTGATGCGCTGTCCGCAGATGGTTCAACGCTGCATCGGCATGGCCTCGACAACGGGCCAAGGAGGTGGCCAAGGCCGATTCCTGGCGTTCGCGAGCCGCACGCAACAGGGCCGACCGCAATTCTCGCAGGCCTATGGAATGGGTCACACTGGTAGCAAGGGCAGCGGACGACTCAGGTGGGGCGGCCAAATCGCACTTGGTGGCGACCCACAACGCCATCCTCTGCAAGAGTCGGGCTTCCACCGGGTCAGGGGATCGGCCGGACTCGATACAGACCAGCAGCAAGTCGGCTTGTTCGTATTGAGTGCGGGCCAGGGCCAACGCCTGGGCATCCACCCCAGCAGGGTCGGCCATCAGCCCAGGCGTGTCAATCAGTTCGAGAACCAGTTCACCCAGTTCTAGGCGGGCAGTGAGATAATCACGCGTCGTTCCAGGGAGTTCGCTAACCAGGGCGGCCCCACCGACCAAGGCATTGAATAAGCTCGACTTGCCTGCATTGGGATAGCCTACGAGTGCTACCCGAAATGCCGAAGGGTGCAGCGACCGGCTATCGAGTTGTTTGCCCAGCAAGGTGACGCGAGCTAGGGCGGCAGTTAATCGTTGCAATAACTGCTCGGTGCTGAGGAAGGAAATATCTTCGTCGGCGAAGTCGAGGCCGGCTTCCAGATCAGCCAACAGATCTAGGAGCGACTCGCGCAGGTCGCGCAAGGGAATGGACAAACCACCGGCTAATTGGCTGAGAGCGGCCCGCAGCTCGCCGCGTGTCTGGGCAGCGATGATAGCATGCACCGCTTCGGCACGCGGTAGATCAAGCTTGCCGGCCAAGAACGCCCGTTGGGTGAATTCGCCCGGTTGGGCCGGTCGGCACCCCGCTTCGATGAGTCGCGCAAGGAGGCGATCGACGATCGGTCCGCAGCCGGGTAGATGGATCTCGGCAACATCCTGGCCGGTGTAGCTATGTGGCTCAGCGGCAAAGAGGACCGAGGCGGGCAGGGCAGGTAGATCGGGCAAACGTACTGAGCCGCTCACTGCGAAACCAGGGCGGAGTTCAGCGTCGAAAAGCTCGGCCAGGAACGGTCGCACTTGTTGACCCGAGAGACGGATGATAGCACGTGCGGCAGGACCGGCCGGGGTGGCCAAGGCGACGATGGTCTGACGGGTGTCCACGTTCAGGTACCACCAAAGGCTCGGTACAGCCGCAGCAGCAAGCCGGGGACGCCCAGCAGTAGCACCAGCACTAGCAAAAAGCTCAGATAGACGCCATAACTCATCTGCGGCACCACGATGCCACGGACAACGTCGTCAGCCTGGCCGATGGTGCTGACGGTGCGGCCACCACGCACCACGCGGACATCGATACCGCGTGCGGTGCCGTCAAAGGTAGCACGTCGGCTGATGAACGTAACTTTGTACGTTGATTGCAACTCTTCAGCGAGTTGCTGATACAGAATCGACAACTGACTGAGATCTGTGACATGTGTATATTTGCCGCCTGTTTCGCGTGCTAGACGACCGAGGGATTCTTCGTCGATGCCATCATCATGTAGGTCGATCGAAAGATTTTCAAATAACTCGATCAGTTTGCGTTGGCTGCCGGCATGAAAATACTTGCCGCCCGTCTCGCGGGCCATATGCATCATGACTTCTTCGTTGATCTCGTCCCGAGGCCCCAGGCCGAGCATGTATAGGGGAATGCCCGCCTCCTTGGCCCGGGTGATGACCGCCTCCTCGGAACGCCGGCTGCCGGGTGCCTCGTCCTGGCCGTCGGTCAGCACAATGACAGCGCGTTTGCCGGGCGGGTCGGCGGCCAAAAGGGTTTCGATGCCGTGGAAGGTAGCGTCGTACAGCAGGGTGCCGCCAAAGGCTTTGAGTCGGTCGATGCGGTCTTTCAGGATGATGTGGTCGTTGGTGAAGGCTTCGGGGATGTCGATGGTATCGGAGAAGGGCAAGAGAGTTGTTTTGGCTCCTTTACGCATCAGTTCGACAAAACGCCGGGCCGCCATCTTCATCGCATCAATGCGCAAAACTATGTCTTCATCATCAGCACGTTGCAGCATACTGCCGGAGCGGTCCAGCACCAACACGGTAGTCACCGGCTCGTTCTTGCCCGGTTGGCCGATCCCCACGGTGTAGACCGGCAATTCGCCTGCCTGTGCTGCTGTGATGGCGTCTTGCAGCGAGGCGCGGCTGTTGGTGTCCATGCCATCGGTCAGCAGCACGATCACCTTGCGGCCGCGTGAGCGTTTGAGCAGTTCGGCGGCGCGGAGGGTGGCGTCGTGGTAGGCCGTGCCGCCGGTAGGCTGGGCGTCGCGAATCAGTGTGCGAATCTGCTCGCGGTGCTGGCGTAGTCGGTCCACATCCCGATCGAGCAAAGGGGGTACATCTTTTTTGACCTCATGATCGAAAAGGACCAGCCCCACATCGGCGCGTTCATCCATGCGATCCAGAAAGGCCAGGGCGGCCCGTTTGGCTTCTTCCATCTTGTTGCCGCGGGCCATGCTGCCGCTGATGTCCAAAGCCAGCACCACACTGAGCATCTGCCCTTGGGGTGGAAAGAGGTCCAATTCCAGCACCTTGCGGCCGTCTTCCTCGACGACGATCTCCTCTTTGGGGATATTGAGGACTAGCGAGCCGTCGCGGTTACTCTTCAAGGTGAACTGGAAGGAGACGTAGCGGGCCTGCTTACCGTCGCGGTCGCGCACTGCCGAGACCAGCGAGGCACGATCGACGGTGAGGGTGTAATCGACTGTGTCGGATTGAGCCCAAGCAGGGGATATCAGCCCGGCTAGCATCAGTACCACTGCCAAACGCATGATTCGCTCCCCAGAAGCGACCAGAAGATTATTTTTTGCGAGCCTGTTCGAGGATGTCGTTCCACCAGCGTGACCAATCTTCGCGCCATTTGGCTAATCCCGTAGGGGGGGCTTCGGGCTGCGGTTTGGCGTCGGCCTTAGCACGCTTCTTGGCCTTCTTCTTGCTGCTATTGGTGACGGCCACGGCGGTTTCGGGCAGCGGACCGGCAGAAGCGGCTAATTGTGCAGATGCAGCGGGCGAAGCATCGGGGTGGAGCTTGGCTTTGGGCAACATGGCACGTTCGGCGAAGCCCCATAAGGTCGTGGCGATGTAGTAGACACACAAGCCGGCCGCTACTTTGTAAAACAGCACACCGAAGATGATCATCATATATTTCATCATCTTCTGCTGCATTTCTTGTTGTTCATCCGCGGGTGGTGGCGTCATCATCTGCTGTTGGATCACCATGAACACCACCGCGATGATCGGCAACACGTTCAGGTAAGGCCCCAGGTACAACAAGCTGCCGTAATCCATATCTCGGCTGATGAACGGGATGCCACGGCCCCAGTGCCAGAGCATGTCAGGGGCAGCGAGGTTGACGATCCAGGTTGGCCAGAAGTCGGTTAAGCGGAAGGTGATGCTTTCTTGCAGGGCGAACCACAGGCCCATGAAGATCGGCATCTGCAACAGCAGCACCCAGCAGGTGCCCAGGGGATTGACACCGTGCTTGCGGAACAATTCCCACTGGGCCTGCTGCATCGCCATTCGGTCGTCTTTGTGTTTTTCTTGCAATTCTTTCATCTGCGGGGCCAGCGCCTGCATCTTAATAGCCATGACGGCCTGTTTTCGGCTCAGCGGATACATCAGGCCACGCACCACCACTGTGAGCAAAAGGATACACACGCCTAGATTGGGTATCCAGTAGTACAGCAACCCGAGCAAGATGTGGATCCAGTTGGTGATTGTGATAATCAGCCAAGTCAAACCGGTGTAATAAAACAGATTGCCGAAAAAACCGGGAGATTGATAGTCGGTAAGCGTGTAGAGGTGTAACTTATCCACATACAACGACACCAACTCGGGATCAACCTTGTTTTCACCTCGCAAATAGGCCAGCAGTTTCGGCTTGACCGGGCCGTTGTAGAGTAAGTAGCGGTGGGTCAGCGACGAGCCAGGTTCCAAATCGACTGGCTTGGTGTTGACCCGCAGAACAATGTCATCCTCCCACAGGGCGTGCGTCCCCAAGGCAGCATCACCGACCCGCAGATCGAGGGCCAAGCGTGGAGCCGCCTTCAACTCTGGGTCGTAGCCCAGAAAACGGTAAACCACCGCCACCGGTCCGGGTTTGTCCATCTCCTCGCGAAACCGCTCCCGATCTTCTTCGCGAACAAAAAACGTCTGCGTGCTTCGCCCGTCTTTGCTGATCACCTGGAAGCGGTCAAAATTACCACTCGGTCGCGAAACCAGTTGACCATGGAATACCGCCCGCTCCAGCGTCGGGCGTGCGCTGGCCAAGAACGTCCGGTCCTGGTTCTCATCGACGACGATCGCATGCGCGAAATACTGCGTCTCTGTGGCCGCGTACCGCAGAAACGAAGTCGGGGTGTGGCGAATCTCGCTTCCGTTGCCCCATAGCGAAATGTGCGCTAGATCCTGAAAATCACGCGTCGGCGTGCCGTACTCATCCTCCAGGCCGATGATGGCATTACGGAACTTGTGGGTGAACCACTTGCCCTCGACCGGCAGCCCTTTAGCTCCGGTTAACTGATACCGCACTCGGGCGGCCGTCTTCTCTTCCTCGGGCCGTTCGATCTTCACCTCCAGACCGACGTGATATTGGTTCGGCTCCAGGGTGTAAATTTTGGTGAAGCGCAACCCCGAGGCCGTCGCCGTAAAGGTGACCTTGCGACCGCGTTCGTCTACGTGGGCCTTCCATCGCGTTCTGCCCAGCACGTCCACGGGGCGATCGGTGCCCGGTTCGCAATGATACAGCAGATTCGACGGCTCGTCCCGGTTGGCTTCGGCCGGCACCAGGTCCAGCGGTTGATCGGTCGGTCGGCCATCAACATCGGAGGCCTTGAAGCGGTTGAGGGTGACTTGTCGGACCCCCGCGCCACGCGGATCCAGCACGACTCGCAGCGTACACCCCTCGTCACCCAGCGTAATGAGGTCTGGCTCGGCCGTTGGCGGCAGCGAGACAGGCAGTTGATAATTCTGCCGCTCCTTGACACTCTTGACATCTTCGGGGCTGTCGGGGCGTTTGTTGGCGTTGGGGTACATCCATGCTTGAAACTGCGAGTAGCTGAGCATGATCAGCAAGACAAGCAGAAAGAAGACCAAGAGGTTGCCCGCCGGCGCGGGTTGTTGCGGTTGCGTTGGCTGCATGGATGCGCATTCCTGGGAGCGAACTATAGCCCGTTCCTCTTGCGGAGGACACTCGATAAGAGGCACCAACTATTCTATCACCCCAGGAACGACTTCGGAAGCCCGCGTTGGCCATCAGCTGGTTACGACTGGCCAAGCCCGCGTTGCGGATCCTCGCGTTGGGCGTTCTGGCCACGGGGGAGCAACCCGAATTACCCAGGTGTCCTCCAGCCGCGTCGAGATCTCCATCTGCCGCGGGTGTTTAGGCGCTGTGGGTCTCCGACGGCCTCAGGTGCTTTTGAAGCACCGGTAGGAGCAAACCGATCCATACAGCATTGCTCAGCGTGTCTCGGGGCGTTGCGATAACAGATAAGCCATCAGGTCGCGGAACTCTTGGGGCTTGATCGCTTCGGCGAAGTTGGCGGGCATCGGAGACAGGTTGCTCACGCTACGCTCTTCGATGTCGCTCTCCTTCACGCGCACCTCCTTGCCCTGGGCGTCAGCCAGGACCAGCACCGCGCCGTCCTGACGCAAAAGCAACCCTTGCACCAGCACGCCGCGCGTCGTGCGGATCGTCGTCGTACGGAACGCCTGATCGACGTTTCGACTCGGGTCGAGCGTGTCTTCCAACAACCGTTCTAGGCCGCGCAGGCCGATGCCATCGAGCTGCGGACCGATCTTCGCGCCTTTGCCGGCCACTTGATGACAGGTAGCACAATGTTTCTCGAAAACGATTGCTCCCTGCTTCACGTCGCCACGCTGCTTTAGAAACTCGTCACGGCGAGTGGCAATCAGTTGGGCCACTTGCGTGTCGACCGGCGGCAGCCCGGCCGTGAGTTTACTGAGCCGTTGTTTGAACTGAGGCAGATGGCGTGCTTC
>JBDNDE010000048.1:0-18590 GCA_046719305.1 Gemmataceae bacterium
TGCAATCGTCGGGGTGGGGCCGCAAAACCCGTCCGAATCTAAAGATCGGCATCTGTGGCGAACACGGCGGCGAACCCGACAGCGTGAAGTTTTGCCACAAGATCGGTCTAGACTATGTCAGCTGCTCACCGTTCCGGGTGCCGATCGCCCGTTTGGCCGCCGCCCAGGCTGCCCTACAAGGCAAATGAGGGAACAAGTAACCCTCCCAAGGGCAAGTAAGGCAACTGGCGAACGTCCCTACGATGAGGCCCACAAGAGCAAAGACGAGAGAATCCAGGGGAGATCCTCGCCGTGGGGTAGGGAGTTGACGGGATGAAACCAGCCATCTTTCTGGATCGTGATGGCACGCTGATTGTCGATCCGGGGTACCCCAAAGATCCAGAGGTAGTGCAACCGTTACCCGGTGTCGTCGAGGCGCTGATGCGCTTTGGCGATGCCGGCTTTGCCTTGGTGGTGATCAGCAATCAGGCCGGCGTTGGTCGAGGAATCATCACCCCCAAACAGGCACGAGCAGTCCACTTACGATTCATCGCTCTGTTCGGCGAAAAAGGCATTCACTTCGACGACGTGCGCTACTGCTTCCATGCTCCCGAGGTGGGTTGCGCTTGTCGCAAACCCGCACCGGGGATGATCCTTCAAAGTACGGCTACCTACGGCTGGGATCTGCCGCGCTCGTATATGATCGGCGACAAGCCCAGCGATGTCCAGGCAGGCATTGCCGCAGGTTGCGTTGGCATCGCCTTTACGGATTGGCCCAGCGTCACCGCTCGCATCCTAGGATGAATAGTCGTCTCTAATTGTTGCGCTTGTATTTAACTCTTGCGCTTGTATTTTTGACCTTTCTTGGTGACCTCGAAATAGTGGCCAATGACCGCGCCCCAATGGGCCAGTTCGTCCACCCAGTGATTCGCGATACCGCCGATGATCAGGCCGGACATCTCATCGGTGCTATCTTCGCCCAGGCGGATACGACGTGGCGGCGAAAACGGATTGCGCGGATTGTCCGCCGAGTTGTCCCAAGTCCATTCGGCATCGACGATAGTCCCCTTGGGCAAAACAAAAGGCTCGCGATAGAGGTAGGTGTCTTGCCAGTTGAAATCCCAATCGGGAATGTGGAGCAGTTGCCGCTTCGTGCCGTTGGGCAGGGTGGCAGTCACCCTGACCGTCTTGCCGATGGTGTGCATGTGAGCCCAGATGTTCCGCACCTGCATATCCACGGGTAACTTGAACCGATCGGTCGCCCGATACTTCCTCTCACCTGCCGGTATATCGATCTCTTCGGAAGCCATGGCGATAATCACTGGACCCTTGGCCGGCTTGCGCTCGGTGAAGTAGAGGCCGATCTCGGTTTGATCGGTTTCAACTTTGCCGGTGGGGTGATAATGCATTTGCAAGACTAGATCGGTGCCCGGCTTGAGAACGATCGTTGTATCCTTGTCGAAGAAACGCGGCGTCATGCCGGGGGCGTAGCTGGGAATGAACCCAGCGGGCAAAAAACCGGGACTGTAGCCTGGGTAGCCGTTGCCTTTGTTGTTGGCATTAAGCTTCCGCGCAGTGCCGGAAGTGTCCAGGATGCCGACAGCGTGATGGGCCACCCGGCGGTTGCTGGGACGGATCTCGACTCCACACAGGTACTTTTCCTTGGTGAGATTCAGAGGAAAGACAAAGTGCCAGTAAATGTCGCGTCCCTCGGCAGGAATCTCAAAGGGCTTGGCCATCTTGACCACCAAATCGGGCGTACTCAACTGCCAGCCGGTCTTGAAGTGTGGCACAGCGGGGGCGTTCTTGGGGTCGCCTTCGGGAGCGCCGGCCTTGGCCCAGCGTTGCAGCGTATCGATTTGAGCCGCAGTCAGTTTGCGTTCGTCGTGGAAGGTGCCAGCGGGGGCTTCGGGCATCCAGGGCGGCATGGACTTTTCCCCGACCACCCGAGCGATCAGTTTAGCCCGCTTGCGCGCATCAGCATAGCTTAAAAGCGGAAACGGCCCAGCCTCGCCTTCGCGATGGCATGACGCGCAGTGTGTGTACAGAATCGGGGCCACCTCTTGGGAATAGGTGGGCACTTCCGTTGCACAGAGCAGCCAGAAAACGGCAATCATGGCAGCACCTTAGAATCGAAGTCGATATCACACCCAACCGCCTCGGTACGCGGTACGCGGACGGCCTGGCCGTTGAGTAGGTCATCAAGCGCTTGACGCAGATCGTGGCGGGTGGGATGCTCGCGGCGACGGCCACCCGGTCTGGGGTAACGGTCGTCGATGCGTCCCTGGTAGACGGTCTTGCCCTGTGAATCGACGACTACCACCTCGGGCGTGCGTGTCACTCCCAAGCGTCTGGCCTCATGCAAATCGCGATCATGTCGCGCGTCGCTGCCCAAGCCAAACTCTTTGGCATGACGCGCGATCTGGTCAGCGGTGGCATCGGGCAGCGGGTAGACGACCACATGCCGAAACGCGGGATAGTCGGCCTGGATACGAGCGATCTCCGGCGCGTAGGCATTAGCGATCGGGCAATCGATGCCCACGAAGTAGTACACCGTGGGCGGCGTTTCGACCTGTGGCGAACGGGCACAGCCAAGACTCAGTACTAGGCTCAGCAGCATCATCTTCCTCATGCCGAATATTACACGGCCGACCGCGCTCAGGTTTCAGAAGATCGAGCGGAGTGAAAAATTGCGAGGGCGGCCGGCTATGGGCTATTTTGGAATTTACTCCCGTTCTTGCGGTGCCCTAAATGTCTCAGGAGTGACCTCGTTAAGTAAAGGGACTACCGGGCAGAAGCAAGCGCGGCTATATGCTTGGAGAAAAGGGCGGGCCAAGAGGTGGACGAGGCTTGGGTTTATTGGTCTGTCACAAGAATCGGGCGAATAAAATGGGCGACAGGTCTGCAGAATCATCGCTGGAGCGAAAAAGCACGACCTCGAAGCATGGTCGCTCGCACGATTCAGCTTCGACCCATCCGGACACAGGTTGACCCGCGTCTGCCCAACCCGGCCAGCGGCAATCGCTTGCAGGTGGCCAGGGGTGAGGGCAGCGTGCGGAGGGGGCGGGCCGGCGTCAGTGCTACGGGGTTCTATTCTGGTCGGCTATCGTCCCGGCAGGCGGCGAGGCGAGCGTACCCGATGGGTGAGCCAGGGGGGGATTGAGCAATCGACATCAACTAGCATCTGGAGTATCGCTTCGCGAAACGCTCTCTGGCTCGTTGAGTTCCGCTCACGCCACACGGGCGACCTCTTCATATTCGGCGGGGGCCACGTCGGGGAAGCCCATGTTGCGTAACGTAGTTGTCAGGGCGTCACAAGCTTCCGATTCACCATGGACCAGACGGATCCGGCCCGTTTGTCCTACACTCGGAGCGAACAAGGCCTGGAAATCCACCGTGTCGGCATGGCCGCTAAAGCCGTTGATTTGTTCCACATCCACCCATTTATTCCAGGTTCGGCCGTGGAAGCGAACGGTCGGGCCTTTTTGCATGAGTTGCGCCCCCAGCGACAAAGGAGCCTGATAACTGACCAGGACGACGGCCGAGCGCGGGTCATCGAGGTGGTTGCGCAGGTGGGGAATAATTCGTCCCCCCTCGCACATGCCCCCCGAGGCCACGATAATGCATGGCTCGGGTTGCAGACTGCGGTAGCGCGCTTCTTCGGCCGAGAGCATAAACTCGACAGGAACCTCTTGGCGATCGGGATAGGGAAGGTGCTCGGGATGCTCCTCGTGGACATAAGCGATCTCGGCCGCCAATGGGCTATCGATGTAGATCGGTAGCATCGGCATGCGGTTTTGGGCCATCCACTCGCGCAGGAAATGGACGACGATCTGCGTGCGACCAAGGCTGAAAGCCGGAATGAACACTTTACCATTGCGGGCTACCACTCGTCGCACAATTTCGCTCATCCGCTGGGCCATGGTGTCCAGAGAGTCGTGAACTTTACCGCCGTAGGTCGATTCACAGATCACCAGATCCCCCGCTGGAATGGGCGGCGGCTCCTTCAGGTATGGCAAGCCGCGTCGGCCGACATCTCCTGTAAAGACAAGGCGAAAATCTTTACCGATGTGTTGCAAATCCAGCGTCACGATGGCCGAGCCGAGAATATGGCCAGCATCAGTGAAGCGAAGTTGCACCTCGGGATGAATCGTGATGGGTTGCTCATAATCGACTGGAATGCAGCGTCGCACCGTCTCGTTGACGTGCCGCATGGTGTAGAGCGGTCGGCTTTCTTCGCCGCGCCGCGCTCCCTGGCCAAATTGGCTGGTGGCATGGGTGTCGTCCGCCTGCAACTTGGCCGAATCATGCAGCATGACGACCAGAAGATCCTTGGTGGCCGGCGTGCAATAAATCGGTCCAGCGAAGCCTTGACGCACCAGATTAGGCAGGTTGCCGCAATGATCGACGTGGGCGTGACTAAGGATGACGGCGTCGATGGTGGCAGGGTCAAAAGGAAAGGAACGATTCTTGGCGCGAGCCTCTTCCCGCGGACCGCGGGCTAAACCGCAATCGAGCAGCAGCCGATGCGGACCACATTCGACCAGGTGCATCGAGCCACTGACGGAGCGTGTGGCACCAAGAAAATGAACGTGGGGGGAGGTCGTGATCGAATTCAGGGCATTCATACCCTTATTGTATCCTTACAGGGCAAGGGTTTCCTACTGCGAAGCGGCCCAAAAGCGGAAAAACGCCTCGCCACAACTGGCGCAGCCGTGCAGACCCTTGCGAACACCTCCCACCAAGAGGTGCCTAACTGTTGCCCGACTTCTGGCTGCCAGTTTGCCCGGACAATTCGGCAATCACAGCTTGTTCGGTGAGCTTCGCGGCCGTCACTCCTAGACGCTCGAAGCACTCGGCGACAATACTTCGCTGAGCAGTCAGCATGCAGACGAGCAGATCCATGGAGGTGATTTGGTTGCGGTCATTCTCCAGGGCGCGGTTCATCGCATCGCGTAGCAGTCGAATCACGTTGTCTGAAAGAAACTCGCGGTTGAGCGACAATACCGCTTGTTCGGTGCCTGGTTCCTGACAAAACAGATCTTGAAATTGACGTAACAAGCAGGGCAGATCCGCTTGGAGGCGTTTACCCCACAGACGCACGGGGGCATCCGGGTGTGACAGAATACCCATAAAGACATGGGGCGAACGAACACTATCCCAGCGAGTTTCTCGGGCTAGGCGGGTCGACTCGCGTAGAGCCTCCATCGCCATGGGATGAATTCGATCGGCACGCAACCAGCCACCGGGCAGAAAAATTGGATCGGTCGAATCGTCTGGCTTGGCCATGAACGTCATTCCTGAGCAAGACGCGTCTAACATCTTTGACACGATTATGCCCCAGGCGTCAAGCCGAGGCAAGCACTTCCTCTCGGCAAGAGGGGCATTTTCCCCAGACGGGCACCGAAGCGCAACCAAGGCCCCGAATCGTCCATGCGTGTCGTCCTTGCTTGCCAGGACAGCGTTCTGCACCATGATAAGCAAGAAGATCTGCCCGCCCCTACTCGCTGCTCGGAGGTGGCTCGCTTATGCGCTTGATTCTTTTGGTCCTGCTCGGCTTGGCTGGCCTCACCCTGGCCTGGGCCGTCGACGAACCTGCCGGAACTGCCACGGCGGCTTCGGGCTATGTTCTGGTGGATTCCACGGGCAAAGAAGTGAAACTGAGCAACCCTACCTTCACCGAGGGGGTGCGACGGCTGGGATGGCTGGCTAAACCGGAGCAATCCCCCCCAGGAAAAGATAAGCCGCCGTCCTCACCCAAGACCAAGGGCAAACGTCCCACCGCAAGCGCCTTCGACCCTGTGGCGATCGTGATTCGCGATGCGGCCAAGTTCACCTTTGCCGAAGGCGTGGTGGCCCTGGTGCCGCTGAAGCAGGTTCGCTCGGTTTCGTTTGATCCTGAGAAACGCACGATGACACTCCGGGCCGCCACCAGCGATCAACCGGCCGACGACGTGACGTTCACGGGCACCACCCTTTACAAAGGGAACAACAAACTCACCCTCGAAGCCGAGGTCAACAAAGGCGCTCTGGGGGTGGCCGCCGTTACCTACCAAGGCGGCATTCCAAAAGGTGGCTTCCGCGAGTTACGCTTTCCTACGCCCCAAGTCGAGTCACCCAAGCCTGGACGCGCTGCGGTCGTTCTCTCCGCCGACAAAACGGTGAAACGCGAAGACAAGGTCATCGACCTTCAACCGCTGTATCGACTAGCCGATGGCCGCGAGGTTTTGGTGCCCACACTGCTGTTCAAAAAGACGCTGCGTCTGGACGTAAGCAAAATCGCCGGCTTGGCCCAGACCGATGCCGAGGGCGACGACATCGTTTGGAAGGTCACCGCCACCGACAACGAAACGGCCGATCTGACCCTTTTGACCACTGGCCGCATCCATGATCAAGACGCCAGCCTTATTGGACTGGTAGGACGCACGGCGTATGGGTATCGGTTGTTCCCACCGCGTCGTATTGTGTCGGTATGGTTTGATGCGACGGAGGTGCCCAAGGGGACGCTGTTACCAGCCCCGAAAGAGTTACCCGACGAGGGGAGTGAGTGAATCATGGGAGCCTGAACGCTATCATACACGACAAGCAATCCATCGACTGGGCAAGAAAAAGGATTCAACCGACGATGGCGACGGAACTACCTCCGCAATATGACCCCAAAGCCGCCCAAGAACGCTGGCTGGCTTTCTGGAACGAGCATGGCTATTTTGCCTCGCAACCTGATGATCGCAAGAAGCCTTTCACGATTGTCATACCGCCGCCGAATGTCACCGGGGCGTTGCACCTAGGGCATGCTCTGAATAATACGATTCAGGACATTTTAGTTCGTTGGCATCGTGCCCAGGGGGACAACGTGTTGTGGATACCCGGTACTGATCACGCCGGGATCGCCACCCAGGCAATGGTAGAAAAACGCCTCCGCGAAACGGAAAAAAAAAGCCGCCACGATCTGGGCCGCGACGAATTGGTGCGGCGCATCTGGGCCTGGAAGGATCAGTACGAGGCCCGGATTCTGGGCCAACTCCGCTCGCTGGGTGCATCGTGCGATTGGAGCCGCACCCGCTTTACCCTCGATGCCATCTGCACCCGCGCTGTCCGCGAAACCTTCTTCCGCATGTTCCGCGATGGCTATATCTACCGTGGCAAACGCTTGGTCAACTGGGATACTCAGCTTCAAACCAGCGTCGCCGATGATGAAACCTACACACTCACCACCAAGGGCGCCTTCTGGACATTTCAATACGAACTAATCGAGCAGCCCGGCACCTTTATTGCCTTTTCAACGACTCGCCCGGAAACCATGCTCGCCGATACCGCCTTGTGCGTACATCCCGACGACGAACGCTACAAGCACCTCATCGGCAAAAAAGTCCGCCAGCCGCACACCGGCCGAGAGATCCCCATCATCGCCGATGGTCTCCTAGCCGACCCGACGTTGGGGACCGGCTGCGTGAAGGTGACGCCGGCCCACGACCCCAACGACTACGCTTGCTGGCAGCGTAATCCGCAGATTGGCATGCTGAGCATGATGAACCCCGACGGCACGATTCCCGAGGGGTTCGGTGAGTTTAGTGGCCTGGATCGGCTCAAGGCCCGCGATCTGGTTGTCGCCAAGATGGAAGAATGGGGCCTGTTTGTCGAGAAGACCGAACGCGACATCCCGCTGCCGTACTCCGACCGTAGCAAAACGCCTATTGAGCCGCTTCTGAGCGACCAGTGGTTCGTTAAGATGGGGGACCGCGACGATGGCAAACCAGGCTTGGCCCAACTCGCTATTGACGCCGTGAACGATGGCCGAGTCAAGTTTGTGCCCCAGCGATACGCCCGAACGTATCTCGATTGGCTGAGCGAGAAACGCGACTGGTGCATCAGCCGCCAGCTCTGGTGGGGCCACCGCATTCCCATCTGGTATACCGACGCGCCCGAGGAGGCTTTACAAGCCGCTTTCGGTGACGATCCGACTATCACCTGGCAACGCGACGAAGAACGCGGCCAATTCCTCGTTTGCGGGGTTACGGATCCTGATGCGACAAAACTGGCCGGCTACCACTTCGAGCAAGACCCCGATGTACTCGATACCTGGTTTTCGTCGGCCCTGTGGCCGCACTCGACGCTTGGCTGGCCAGAGCAGACGCCGGAACTAGCCTACTACTACCCCACGAGCGTGCTAGTGACCAGCCGCGATATCATCACGCTGTGGGTGGCCCGCATGGTCATGACCGGGTTGTACAACGTCGGCGACATCCCATTCCACACCGTCTACATTCATCCCAAGATTCTCGATGGATTCGGCGAGACCATGTCCAAGACCAAAGGCAACGGCCTGGATCCGCTGGACATCATCGACTTGTACGGCACCGACGCGCTGCGCTTTGGCATGGCCATCACCGCGACCGAGACGCAAGATAGCCGGATGCCGGTCACGAACGTCTGCCCGCACTGCGGCGAGTCGATACCGGTCAAGCAAGAGCATATGTACATGCGGACGAAAAAGCTCACTTGCCCTAAATGCAAGGGCGAGTTCCGCCCCGGCGGCCCCTGGCCCGAACCGGATCCCGACCGCCCGACTGCGCGCCAAGGCAGCGACAAATTCGACCAAGGTCGTAACTTCGCCAACAAACTGTGGAATGCCGCCCGGTTCTTGCTCCTGAATCTAGACGGCTACTGCCCCGCTTCGGTGGATCTCGTCGCGCTGCCCATCGAGGATCGCTGGATTCTCAGCCGACTACACACGGCGACGCGGACCATCACGGAGCAGCTGGAGAACTTCCGCTTCGCTGAGGTTGCACGGACGCTTTACGATTTCACCTGGAGCGAGTTCTGCGATTGGTACGTCGAAATGAGCAAAAACCGCCTGCGTGACGAGGCCGCTCGCCCTCTGGTACAGCGTGTCTTGGTCGGTGTGCTTGATGGGATCCTGCGGCTAGCGCAGCCGATCATGCCCTTCGTGACCGAGAGCATCTGGCAAGCGCTCAACGAGGCGGCCCCACATCGCGGCCTGCCTAGCCCTAGCCCGGCCGCTGCGAGTGTCTGCATTGCTGCGTGGCCGAGCTATCCAACGGCGTTTGCGGATGCGGCGATGGAACAGCGGTTAGCGTGGATGCAAGACTTGGTGCGGCTAGTGCGAGAGATACGCAACCGTTACATGGTAGATACTAAAACACCCCTCGATGTGTTCATTCGTTGCTCACCTGAACGGGCCGCTGACTTCCAGACCCTCTCCCCTTTCATCCAACGCCTAGGCGGCGTCGGCACCCTGACAGCCGGTCCCGACACGGCCAAACCCCGCCAGGCCGCTACGCAAGTACACGCCGAGTTCGAATTGTACGTCTCGCTAGAGGGGCTGATTGACGTGGCCAAGGAACTGGCCCGCCTCCAGAAGCAACAGACCGAGAAAACCAAAGCTCTTGAAGCCGCCCGTGGTAAACTCAACAATCCAGGCTTCCTGGCCCGTGCCCAACCTGAGGTCGTCCAGGCGACCAAAGATCAGGTAGCTGAACTGGAGACACAATTACAGATCATCACAACAACACTAGCCGACCTAGCCGCAGGCTGAGCCAGTTGCTTGTGGGACAGCCCCTCTCCCTCAGCGGCGTAGGGTCACTCGTTCGAGTTGCGGCACATACTTGCCGCGTATGTTGGTGACACGGAAGATCGTCTCGTCAATCTTATCTTCGTTGAATGGTACTCGCAGCACGCGGGTGATGTAGGCCTTCTCCATTTCAAAGAGCTTCTTCTCCAACTCCTCGGGCATGAAAGCAATAAAACGTGGTGGAGGCGGAGACAGGCTCAACCCTAATGCCGCTAGGACATCTCGCACCGAGGCCGGCTTGTCGTCGATCCAGTAAATCCGCTGGATGGCGTTGAGATCTTCATCTAACAACTTGGCTCCCGGTTTGAGATCACGCACTGTCTGGTAGCGGTCTGGCCCCACGGGGAAAGCCAACACCGCACCCAAGGCTCGCATCTGGGCCACATATTCCGGTCCGCTGTTGGCGGTGAAGATCATGTGCCAGCGGAGCATACGTTTTTCTCGCTTGGTCAGATCTTTGGGTCGCACCGTTTGGTCGCCTGTCTGATCGCCAATCCCTTTTCCGCTGCCGCTGCCGGAGCCACCCCCACTGCCAGGCCCCGTTTTCCCCTCCGCAGCCCGGATGCCGTTAGCCAACTTCTCTCGGATGCTTTTTTCCAGCGCGGCAAGGGCCGGAGCCGCCCGCGATTCGATCACCGGTTTCAGGTCCTCGGCGTTGAGTTCCTGCGCGAGGTTCTGCCGTTGCACTTCCGTCAGTTCGGGTTTGGGCGGCAGATTCAACTCGGGCAATTTCGGGATGTTGTCCGGCACATCCTCCTGAGCGGTCGTCCCAGTGCCACCTTTAGCGGCCTTGGGATCACCCCCCGGCGAGCCGCCGCCCCCCGGCAGGATGCGAACCGGTTCGACGGGTAGTTTGATCTCTTCCTTGAACTGTGAAGCAAGCGCGTACATCCCCAAAAGAATCAGTAGGCCGAACATCAATAGATGCAGGCCCATCGACCCAGCAAACGACAACGGAGCTTCGCCATGGGGCGAGTAGCGGGTCCAGAACGCATCTTCCGGCGGCTGGGGCTTCTTGGGAGCCAGCGGTTGTTTCTCGGCGGCGATGGTAGACATGAGAGATATGCTCCGCGATTGAGGGGAAGATCAAACTCTCTCTATAGCTTATGCCACAAGCCAACCCGCGCCAAGGCGATTGACGACTACTTCATCCATGCGCCCGATGCCTGACCATTCGCCGTCAACCAATCGAGTAGTTTGGCATCCGCAAGAAAAAATGCAAAATGTCGAAACTTCTGTCGTTGTGTAGGAAGGGCACCGATTCGGATTATGCGAACGTTGGTTTCGCTCAATACACAGTCTTTGAACTAAGCGTCCATTGTATCCGAATCGAGATAACTATTCCAACACCCACCTTGGAGATCGTCCCGATGGGTTACCTTAACTATCCACCTAAACCTCAGGACTGCCTCAATTCAAATGATGCTGGAGTGTTTTACACGATCGTCGAACGATTGGGCGAAGGCGGCAAGGGCATCACCTACAAAGCGACTCAAAACGGAGGTAATCGAGACGGCCAAGTTTGTGCAGTAAAAATCCCCAAGATAGCATTCACTGACTATAGCTTGAGCGAAATCAATCAGTACATACAGCAGAGCCAACGAGATCTACAAAATGAGATGATAGCCTTCCTTGAACTCAAAGCGGAGGACGGGATTGCCCCGATCCTCGATGTGGCGGGACAGCCTTGGCTCTTTCAAAAAGACGGGAGAGATAAACCCATCATGCTCTTCCACACCGTTTATCCTTATATTGAAGGGTTTGATCTTGGCCCTTCCCCCAGTGCTTCTTCCGGGGCATCGTGGTGTGAACGTCTCTGCAAGAACGGTGATACTTTTACAGGACTCTCCGACGTTCGCCTATGGTTCTCCTTGGCACGACAACTCTTTGAGATTCTCGATCGTGTTCACTATCAGCGAATTGTTCATGGTGATATTTGGCCACCG
This sequence comes from Gemmataceae bacterium, assembly GCA_046719305.1. GTDB lineage: Bacteria > Planctomycetota > Planctomycetia > Gemmatales > Gemmataceae > RGDT01. The sequence continues at coordinate 11,518 of JBDNDE010000048.1, forward strand.
AACATTCGGATGACATCTGAGGGGAAACCGATCCTGATCGATTTTGGACAGGCTTGGAGTCTAGAACAGTCTTTCGGTCGCCGTTCCGATGTGAGTACCTCGCATCCGTATTTAGCTCCCGAACGATATAAATGCAGCGAACGAAAGACACGTTGGTTTGCTTCAGCAGACATCTACTCGATGGGCGGAGTATTGTTTTATTTGGCCACGGGCCAAGCACCCCCTCAGCCGTGGCAAGATCGTGAGGGCGGAACAATTAAGTCGAATCGTGTACTCAAACAGGAAGTGGCTGCGGCGATTAAGGAACGAAATCGCCCATTGTTTGAGGCGAACTTGGGAGTGGTGGATATCATCATGTCCTGCCTATGTCCGAATTTGGACTACCGGGCCAAGTATGCTGGAATCGTTCTCCAGACCATCAACGCATTCGATGACGATTGCCAGCCGAGCACCGACCCGATCAGGGAAATCGAAATCGAGTTCAATCGTCTTCGAGATAAACTCAAGGAATTAGGCTCCCAGTCGTTGGCGAATAATCCCGTGGTACAGAACGTGGTGCTACGTCGTTTACGCGCTCTGAGAGAAGACTTGGCTCCGCTGGAAAAACGGGTGTTTAATGTCGAAGGGGATCGGGAGGCTCACGTCAACGGCTTGCTGGATTGTGTCTCGACCCTACAGAGCGGGGATGAACTCTTTGCCGTTACCAGTACTCTGTTTTGGAAGAAAGGCAACTTTGGCCCTTATGGTCGCTTGTCGGCCATGCTGATACGTGCAGCGTTGCGAGGGGCAAAGATCCAATGGGTTGTTTTGGCAAGACGAGACAATCCCGAGGATCGGGAAGTGTTGGAGTATCTCCATCGAGCTGTATCGGATTACCAAGAATGCAACCAAGCGACGATGGGAGCAACCTCCAATAGTGGGTTAGAAATGAAGTGTCGATACACCGATCAAGAGGAGATTGACCGAGTCCGCCGTGAACGGGACACTGGAATCCTGTTAAAACTGGTGCGACAGGAGGCGTATTGGACACTGATTGCCCCCGACTACTCCAACGAAGAGAAAGTTAGTATCGTTCGCATCTGGGCAGATCCCATCCGGCGAGAACGACTCATTGAAGCACACAACCAAAAATTCACAGAGGCTCAATTGATCCAAAATCTGTTTGCATCGGAGGCCCACAGTGATTGAATCGTTTGGTGGTCCACCGAGTCGCGACCTGCCCGGCCTCAGGCCAATTCTAACTCGAAGCTCCGGTGCGTCTGGAAGCTCTTTTGTTTCGCATCGTACAGCCGAACCGTCGCGTGTAACTGTCGGCCGCTGAGTTCATATTGGCCGTAGGACCACAACCCAGTTTGTGTAGCGCTGCCGGCACAGATAACCGGGAAAGCCGCGACCGCGCCACGCGGAAAGTGGTAGGCGTCGTGACAATGCCCATGCAACCACAGGCTCACTTTGCCGGCCTCACAGGTCTTGATCACCTGGCGCAAATCCCGCAGATGACGCACGAAATAGTCCGGTTTGCCACTGGCTCGGGCTATAGGATAATGCGTCAAGATGATCCGTGGCCCGTTGTCCTCCAACTCGGCCAATTGGGCCAGGAGAGCTTCTAATCGGGCCAGTTGCTCGCTTCCCACTAAGCCTGTGGCATCCCAGGGCCAACGGTTGGCTGTGGCGGAATTCAAGCCGATAAGCCAAGCATGACCGGCGCGAACTGCAAAGGGGTAGGTGTGTTCACCAATTCGAAGCCCCTGTTGCCAGCGGGCGAAGATCTGCTCGAAATGCGCTTCACGCATGGCCGTGCGCGTGCAGTAGTCGTGATTGCCCGGCACGGCTAGCCCGGGCCAGTCGCTCAAGGGTAAAAATCCCGCTGCGTGTTCTACCTCCTCGCGGAAGCCCATGACCGTGGCATCGCCACTAAACAACAGCAAGTCCGGTGCATACTGTCGCAGATCAGCCACAAGAGCCTGAGCCACTGTCTCGCCGTGACGAAAGCGAAAGCCGCGTCCGGCCACCCGCAGATTGAGCCAAGCGGCCAGGCGTTTATTGAGCCAGTCTTCTCGCCGCCACGAGGGGAAACGCCGCGAAGTCAGGTGTAGGTCGCTAAAGTGGGCCAACCGCACGGACGACGCAGCAGACAGCAGCGGCGAAACAGTTGGGTTCATCGGGGCACATACTCAAGAGGGCCACCGGGACGCACCGCCTGACGAGCTGCCTCTAGGGTGCCATCAAAACCGAACGTATTGAGGCTCATCTCGATTGCCCTAGCTGCTCGGGCTAGCTGTCCTTTGGTCACAAAATAAACGATTGCGAACCAATGCTTCGTGCCCTGGAACAAAAACATCGCTACAGATGAAGATTCGGTGTCAAACTCCAGCCGACGATAATTCAACCCCAACCGCGTCATGCCGGTACTCTGCTTAGGCTGGCTCGTAGCGCGTAAACGACTGAGCAGTTGATCGGCAAAGCTGGTTTGGTTCAGCGGAGCAAAAGCAATACTCAAACGTTCAAACGGAGCAGCGGCATTGGGCTTGAGCGGATCGTAATCGTAAAACAGGTCGAGTCGAGCCGTCATGGGACCTTGAGCCGAGGCAATGCCCCGCGGCGCTCGCAGGTGGAATTCCACCACCGCCATGGGCGGCATCTGAGGCTCGATCGATTTGGTAGGCGGAAGAAGTCGCTCGGCGGGATCGAGGATCTTCGTCTCTTCTTCATATTGACGCAGCCGTTCTTGAGCCTCTTTCATCTTCGCTTCATAGACGGCTAGACCACACCCGGAGGATAGGAGCAGACCCAGCCCACACAACACGCGCCCAATACACGGCATGGAAAGCCTCGGTGATCGTTCCCCATGCCCGTACAATAGCAAACCTCTAGGGGTTTGGCCAAGGGGCTGCCCTCAACGATGGCCCGTTCGGGAGGCGAAAAGATGGTTCGTTATGATTTCACCAACAAAGTCGTTCTGGTCACTGGAGCCTCTCGTGGCATGGGGGCCGTTACCCTGGAAGCCTTCGTCCGCGCTGGGGCGATTGGCGTGCTGAATTATTTCGCCGATTCCGCCGGCCAAAATCAAACCGATGCGCACCTGCTGACTGAACGTCTCACGGCCCAGGGCGGCCAGGTCCACCCTCTCGCCGCCGATGTCAGCGATTACGCGGCGGTTGAGGCCATGATGGCTCAGATCCGCGAACGGCTAGGTGGCCTGGATGTGATGGTCAACAACGCGGGCATCCTGCGTGATCGGACCCTACGCAAAATGACGCTGGAGGACTGGCACGCGGTGCAGAAGACTAATTTGGATGGCGTCTTTCATGTTTGCAAGGCGGGGGCCGAGCTTCTGCGCGACGGCGGACGAATCATCAACGTCGCCTCGATTGCCGGACTGTTCCCGTTTCATGGCCAGGCCAATTATGCCGCAGCCAAGGCAGGGGTAATTGCTCTGACCAAGGTGGTGGCTCGCGAATTAGCCCGGCGTGGTATCACCGCCAACGCGGTGGCCCCCGGAGTGATAGATACGCCGATGTTAGAGGGCTTGAAACCCGAAGTGTTGCAAAGCTATGTTCAACAGATTCCTGTCGGTCGTCTTGGTCGGCCCGAGGATGTCAGTCATGCTATTTTGTTTTTAGCGTGCGAAGAATCGAGCTACATCACCGGGCAGGTGCTGCCCATCACGGGCGGTTGGTTCTGAACGCTCCGCGTGATATTGGCTTAGCGACCCTAACGCTTGGACCCAAGACATTGCCTTGCCATCGCCAACACTGTCGCGATGCTTGCCGCCGCGTAGCCCCGTACTGGGCTGGGGTCGCCGCACCTAGCGAGAACCAGAAGATCATCAGCCGAGCAAGAGAAGACGCGCGGGCTTACCGGTGGAGCGGCGATCAAGTGTGGGGATCATTCACCCCAGGGGCCAGCCTGACCTGCACCCTGCAACATGATTTAGCCCCAATACCGCGCCTCAGACTCGACAAATGGCACGCACTTATCTGGCCCTTCCAGGTGTCAGCGCGGATTGCCGGCCAGACCGCTACAGCCAGCACCTTGACGAAGGGCACTGTCTGGCGCGTCCAGGGGTCGGGTCGGCCGTTGCACTGGTCGGGCTTGGCTGTGTAGGGCAGCCGCTCGCGGGTGTCTTGATAGGAGTGCAAGGCCAACGCTTACTGCTTCAGGTTGTTAGCGAAGGAGAGACGGGGAACCGGCGGCGCTTTTGCACTGCAAGCAACAGTAGCCCAACCAACACGGCCAGAATCGCCATGACGACCAACAACTCGATCAGCGTCCATCCGCCGCGTCGGATGGGGGAACTCGCCGGCGAAAAGACCCGGGATAGGACAGCAACCGAAAGCCACACCGCCAGTGCCACATGGCGCTGATCTCGTTGCCGAGCAAAAAAGTGCTTAAAAGATCATTGTAGCCCAACTGTCGCAAAGCGGCGACGGCGGCGGCTAGTAGGGCCGTGCCGATGCCCTGGCCGGTCTGCCACCCATCGACGAAAATCCAGGTCAGATGCGGCCAGCCCTCGGCGCGCTGCAGGGCATCGTCGGGCAACGGGCCTCCCCAGGCGTAGGTGCTAAACTCTTCCGGGTCGCCTGGAGGCAACAACGTAATGAGAATCGCGCCGAAAATCGTGGCCCCCTGAGCGGCCACAAAACAGGCAGGCAGTATCAATGGCCCATCGCCACCGCTGCGAGTGGTAGCCAAGGCAGCCTCGGCCGTGGCAAGGCGTTCGCTCTCCGGCACGGTGGCGAAGGGCAGGTGCCGAGCAAAGGCGCTTTGAAACAACAGGGGCAACGCGTGCCAATCATCCTCACGCAGAGGCCGAACTGGCATCTCAGACGGGTAAGGTAGTTCAGCCGATTCCAGATCCAGCAGGGCATGGTAGTAGCGTGGCCGTGGACTTAGGACAGCTTGACCATCGAGGTATTCATATTTGTAGGCCGGGTTTCGCGGCAATAGAGCAAAGAGATCCCGAGACAGCGGGAAGCGAAGCGGCAACATCCATTGATCACTCACGAGGCGATCATCCCCCGCTGCCGGGCGTAGGGGAACAGCCCTCCTGCAGCAATAATCGGCCCGACCTCGCCCAGAGGTTCGAGCTTCCATTCTTGCTGGGTGGTGAGATTGCGGAGCAGCGAAGCAGTACCATCGATCTCCACCTCATCGCCCGTGCAGATCGTCTCACAGAGCCGTTCCTGGCAGCGAAACGGCACTAAATAGCCGCCGTTGACCGCATTGCGGAAGAAGATGCGGGCGTAAAACTCGGCAACGACGGCCTGGAAGCCGGCCGCATCTAGTGCGATGGGGGCATGCTCCCGCGAGGAGCCGCAGCCGAAGTTTTTGCCGGCTATCAGAATCTGGAAATCGCTGACGAATTCGTCGGCCGAGTGTAGGGGCACATGGCCTTTGGGCAAGCCAGCCTGCGAGGGGGGCACGCTGCTGAGGGCATATTTGCCGAACTGTTTATACTCTTCGGGGATTGCAGGGTTGAAGGTGAGGTATTGGGCAGGGATGATCTGGTCGGTATCGACATTGTCGCCCAACACATAGGCCCGACCACGAAAAAACATGTCCATAAAATCACTCCATGCAAAGGAGGTCTGTTTGCCTTGTTTGTCTTTGTTCACTCGCCATGAATCAATCGACGAGCAAAGCGTGTAGTTCTGTTGTCCTGTTCTGTCGTTCTGTTGTCTGATGTTGAATCATTCAGTCGATCAATTAGCAGGCCAAGCTCGTGAAGAGTCTTGCTCCCTTGTCCTGGATCAATCGGCTCACTCCAGAAACTCCCGCGGATCGGTGATGGTGCCCGTCAACGCACTGGCTGCCACGGTCAGCGGACTGGCCAAGTACACCTGGGCTTGTTTGTGGCCCATGCGACCGGGGAAATTGCGGTTGGTGGTGCTGATGCAAGCCATCGCGGAGTTGAGTCGGCCAAAGGTGTCGGCCGGACCGCCCAGGCACGCGGCACACGACGGCTCGCCCAGCTTGGCCCCGGCGGCCAGGAAGATTTCTTCCAGTGTTTGCGAGCCGATTCGTTCGGTCTTGAGTTGGCTGGCAATCTCGGAGGTGGCCGGGACCACGAAGGTATCAATGCGAACTTGTTTGCCGGCCAGAATCTGGGCCGCGGCCCGGAAATCCCCTAATTTGCCGCCCGTGCAACTGCCGATATAGGCCCGATCCAACCGGGTGCCGGCCACCTCACGGACAGTGGCCTTGTTGTCGGGACTGTGGGGTTTGGCAACGATCGGTTGGAGTTTGCGAACGTCGTACACCTTTTCATAACAAAAACTCGCACCGGGGTCGCTTTTCATCACCTCGTACAGCTTTTTGCTCTTGTTGCGGGCATCGACATAAGCCAGAGTGACAGCGTCCGGGGCGATGATGCCATTTTTGCCCCCGGCCTCGATGGCCATGTTGCACAGGGTCATGCGTTCTTCCATGTCCAGGGCGTAGACTCCCTCGCCGTCGAACTCCATCGCGCGATACGTCGCGCCATCACAACCAATGTCACCAATGACCGCTAAAATCAGATCCTTGGCCATCAGATAACGCGGCAGGGTGCCCTCGAAAATGAATCGCATCGTGGGCGGCACACTTAGCCATAATTGGCCGGTGCCCATCACAAAGCCAGCCTCGGTGTTGCCGATGCCCGTGGCAAATTCGCCGAACGCTCCAGCGGTGCAGGTATGGCTATCGGTGCCCAGCAGGATTTCGCCGGGGCGTGTGTGGCCCTCTTCGGGCAACGCGATGTGACACACACCTTTATACCGCTGGGTGCCGACATCGTAGAAGTGCGGCAACTGTTGCTCTTGCACGAATTGCCGAAGAATGTCCACGTTGCGATTGGCCATCGGGTCGGCAGTGAAGATGTAATGGTCGGGAATGATGACCAGCTTTTCGGGATCCCACACTTTAGCATGGCGGCCAAACTCTTTGTAGAAGACCCCGATAGTGCCCGGCCCGCAGACATCGTGAGTCATGAGGATATCGACGTGGCACCAGACGGTTTCGCCCGGACGGACGGCTGTAGCGCCAGCGTGGCGGGCTAGGATTTTTTCGGTAAGGGTCATCGAACTCATGAA
>JBDNDE010000049.1:0-18498 GCA_046719305.1 Gemmataceae bacterium
AGGCGCTGCCCCAATGCCGGCTGAAGGAGACAGAACGGGCAGGAGCCGTTTATCGGTGAACCGTGTTCGGCAACCGAGAACAAGGTCAACCGAACCAGGACGTTGTAAGCAATCCAACAGGTCGTTAGGGTGTACGATTCTGGGAGGATGATTCCACCTCCCCTCTACATCTTCTAGAATCGCACGTTGGCGGTTCGGCGGCAAGAGCAAAATGTGGGAAAAGAGTCCCAAAGACAAGAAGAAAAGGCTCAGAGGCAACCAATTTTCGAAGGGTAGCCAAAACGAAAACCCCGATTGATCGAGGACGATCCATCGGGGGAGGTGGTAGCAATTCCTTGGAACGTACCTAGCAAGGAGCGAAGTTGGCTTACCAGTTGCTAGGCAACACTTGTCCGTCTTGCGGATCCATGGCCAAAGCCCAGGTCAGGGGAGTGACCGACTGGTTGACCCCACGGACGCTGCCGTCAGCCAATCCGACCAACAGGGTGCCCGCAGCAAAGCTCTGGGCTTGCCATTCCAGAGCAGCATTGACCGGCGGACGCAACACGAACGGGGGACCACCGCTGCTAGCAGGAGGCGCAGTCAGCGGCGTCGTCGGCAACGCACTGATCCAGGTGAAGCCGGCAGCCGGGGTGAAAGGGGTCGTGGCGATATTCTGCGCGAGAGTGGTGCCAGTGGTAGCGTATGCGTGGGTCTGTGTGGTCGAACGAGCGTAACGTTCAAACAGAGCAATGGTGTTCGAGGTGCCGTCCGTGAAGGTCGACTTCAAGTTAGCACCTGTCGTGCCGAAGGCTCGGAAGTTGCTCGCATAGCTGGTGTTGGCCGAAGTTGGGACCATGGTGACATCACCAGGGCCCTGGAAGGTCTTCACTGGCGTGGACTGCCAAGATGCCAAGGATGCCAAGCCCTGACGATACAGGTTTTCTTGTTCAATGTACGGCAACACATGCACGAACAGGGTGGTAATCGGTTGTGCAGTAGGAGTGGGATAACCACCTTCCGAGGGGGGCATCTGGTCGTTGTAGTTGCTAGCAGCGGAATGCAGGCCCAGAACGATTTGCTTGATGTTGTTGCTCGATTGCATACGGGCCGCAGCTTCGCGGACCTTCTGCACAGCGGGCAGCAAGAGGCCGATGAGGATGGCGATGATGGCGATCACGACAAGCAATTCAATTAGAGTGAAACCGGTACGAATTCGACGCATGTCAACTCCTAGAGGTACAGAGGAAACGGTAGATTGTTTTGCGAGGCATCAGACAAGAATGTCTGCCTTCTATTTGAGCATTGCTCAACTGGTCTTTGAACATTGCACAACTAATTGTAGGAAGTTGGCAATTGTTCGTTCATGAAATAACGGTGTGTTCTTTGCGAAAGAATACAACGTAGGGTTTCTTCGAGGAGATTCGCGTGCAACCCAGAATTTCTATTTGAGGGAGAGTCTCGTTCGAACGAACTGAATATACTATGACGAGTTCAATTCCGTTCGTCAACTACCTTCTGAAAAAAATTTCCTCATTTTTGCTAAGTTGCTTCCAAATGGTTCGACAGCAGTCTTAATCGACGAATCTGTTCCACTAGCGGACGAGGCGGCTGGGGTGTGGTTTGTCCCCTCCGTCCTTCAATTCGCAGTTGCACGACACATGGGCCGGGTGTCTGCAATCTCTCCTCGCACTCCGCCTGCCAGGCGGACAATTCTTCATACAAAAATCCAGTTACTCCCGTCGCTCGGGCCATGGCCGCGAAATCTATTTGGCCGGCTCGGCAGATGGGTTGGCCGCCCGTTACCTCGTACAACCCATTGTCCAGGATGATCAGCTTGACATCGGCGGGGGTCTGCGCCAGCGTTACCAGGCAGCCCAAGTTCATTAAGGTGCTGCCATCGCCATTGAGAACGATGACCCCTCGGCCGGTGGCTAAGGCCCAACCATGAGCCAGACCAGGGGCATGGCCCATAGCCGAAGGCATGTAAGCAAAATCGAGTGGGCCATCGGACAGGCTTGGCCAGACCTCGACCGCCGCCATGGTGCTGAGGACCAAGTGGTCACCGCGGTGCTGGGCAATCACCTTTAGAGCTTCGTAAAGCGTCATCATCGGCGTTACTCCGGCCACAACAGAACCAGCGGTCCCGGTAGGCATAAGGCGTCGGCGAGGTCGTCGGCACTACCGGTCAACCAACGTGAGTGAAGCTGCCAGGCATCGACATACGGTTGAATGAAACGCGGGCAGGTGTCGGTAACCGGCCGTTGCAGGCTGGCCTTCCAGCTGCGCACGCCGACCAGGATACGGAGCGGCAGTTGAAGATCATGGACAACATTGCGCAGCGCATCGCCAGCTTCAAATAGACCAGTGCATTGGATCATCACCAAGGGGGAGGCGCCGCCTAATAACAACCCGGCGGCGATAGCCAACGCCTCGCCCTCCCGACACACACGGATCAGTTGTGGACGATCGCAGGCAGCTAAGGCTGGTTCCCAACGCCCGAGATCACTGTCGGGGATCCAGGGCACATGGGTGATGCCAGCAGTTCGCAACAGCGACACCAGTTGCGAACCGTCGATCATGGCAGATCCTTGAGTAAAAGGTCGTTGATGCGACGGGCCAAGGCCACGGGGTCTTTCACCTGCGAACCCTCGGCAATAACCGCCTGGTCGTACAGGAGACGAGCGCAGGTGTCCAGGCGCGGATCATCGGCTTGCAAAGCGAGCATTTTCTCCAGCAGAGGATGCGAGCCATTGATTTCAAGCACGCGTTTGTTTTCGCCGACCTCGCGACCGTGCCGGGCCATCAGGCGTTCCAGATGAGCGGACATGCCATACTCGGGTGCGACCAAGCAGACGGCGGAATCTTTCAGGCGTGTACTCAGGCGGACCTCGGCCACCTCGGGGAGTTTGGCCTTGAGCGATTCCAACAGTTTGGCGAAGCGTTCCTTTTGGGCGGAGTCAACATCCCCCGGAGGGCTGGCACGATCGACAGCGGTGAGCGGCTTGTCCTTGTAACGGTTGAGAGTTTGAACAAAAAATTCATCGACCGGATCGGTCAGCAGCAGTACATCGTGGCCGGCAGCACGGGCGGCCTCCAGGTAGGGCGAATTTTCCAATTGTTGGCGGGTCTCGCCGATGAGGTAGAAGATCTCCTTCTGCCCCTCGGGCATCGCCTCAACGTATTGCGACAGCGTCAGGTATTGCCCAGCGGGCGTCTTGAGTGACTCAAACAACATCAGCTCGGCGATCTGCTCGCGATTGGCATAATCCCGGGAGGGGCCCTCTTTTAGGATGTGGCCAAACTCTTTGAAAAAGCCGACGTACTTATCACGGGCGTTATCGCGTAGGTCGGCGAGGGTACGCAGGATGGTGCGCGTGACGTTGTTTTTGATCTGTTCGAGCTTGGGGTTGGTCTGCAAGATCTCGCGTGAAATGTTCAACGGCAAATCGCTGGAGTCGATCACCCCCTTGACGAAACGCAGATAGGCGGGCAGGAGCGCCTCGCAGTGGTCCATGATCTGTACCCGTTGAATGTACAGCCGCAGCCCCCAGCGATATTCGCCGAACCGCATTTCAAACGGTTGCTCGGCCGGCAGAAACAACAATGCTTTGAACTCCTGCCCGCCTTCCACGGCGTAGTGGATGGTTTCCAGCGGATCGCGAAAGTCGTTGCTGATCTGCTTGTAAAACTCGGCATAATCTGCTGCCGTGTTTTCGCTCTTGCTGCGTAACCAGATGGCCTTGCGCGAGTTGAGGGTTTCCTCGACGGTTTGTTTGGTGCCGCCTTCGGCTTGCTTCTCGACATCCATGACCACAGGATGTTCGATAAAGTTGGAGAATTTGCGGACCACTTCACGCAGACGGTAGGGTTCCAAAAATTCTTTATACTCCGGCTTGAGGTGCAAAATCACATCCGTACCACGCCGGGCCTTCTCGTAGGGTTCAACGGTAAACTCCCCTTTGCCGTCAGACTCCCAACGCACACCGCCTTTTGGATCTCCGGCGGGACGTGATAGCACCGTGACCCGATCGGCCACCATAAAGGCGGAATAAAAGCCGACGCCGAACTGGCCGATGAGATCCGGTGGCACGCCCTGCTGGCGTTGTTTGAGCGATTCCAGAAACGCCTTGGTGCCACTGCGAGCAATAGTACCCAAGTTCTCGATGGCCGACTCCGCAGACAGACCGATTCCGTTGTCCGAGACCGTAAGGGTGCCGTTGGCTTTGTCAACGGAGAGTTTGATTTTCCAGTCCGTGTCGCCTTCTAGGAGATGTTCATGTGACAAGGCATCGAAGCGGATTTTGTTGATGGCATCGCTAGCGTTGGAAATCAGTTCCCGCAGAAAGATTTCCGGATTAGAGTAGAGCGAGTGGGTGATCAGCGATAACAGTTGCTCTAGCTCGGTCTGAAATTTCATCGTCTGGGCAGTCATCGTTGACGTTACTCCGTTACTTGTCCTTGCTGCGTTTCATTATAGGGCGACCCTCTCCTGGGGACATCCGGCCTTGCCCAACGATGTCACCCCCACGCCGGACCGCGTGAGTCGCTGTTCTGAGACGCTGGAGAAGTCTGTTTACGGCCGGGACTCGCTACCTCCACCTGGTAAGCCCACAGAGTAAGGCCACGGAGCAACCATTTTGCCGAGCTAGACTGGCTGGCAAGAAAAAACAAGGCCGCTTGAGGGAGGTACGGTACGGGAGAGGTTACGAGAAAGAGACAGGTACACCTATCGGAGCACCGAAGCAAATGTACGCATTTATACAAAGTCAAATCCTGCAAGGGAAGCCGGCCTGGTGAACAGACCGGCTATACTCCGCCTGCCGGGTGTAATCCCGATTGGGGTGTAATGGTTAAGGGCAACGATTTGTTGCGTTATTGAGTGTCATACTAAACGCAGTGAGTCGAGGCCCAGCATTAGAGCAGTTCCTTGATCGGTTCGCGATCATCCAGAATGTGCATCGGCCGGCCGGTTCCATTGGGGAAGGTTCGGGCTGGATCGATCCCTATGGCGCGGTACAAAGTGCTAAGCACCTGTGACACCGTGACCTTACGGTCCTTGGGATATTCGCCACGGGCCGACGAGGAACCAATCACCTGGCCCATCTTCAGACCGCCGCCCGCCACCAGAGCCGACATCACCGGTGCCCAGTGGTCGCGACCCCCGTCGGAGTTGTTGATTCGCGGGGTACGGCCGAATTCGCCCCACATAACGGTAACGACATCTTTATCCATGCCGCGGTCGCATAGATCCTGGATCAAAGCGCTGACCGCGCGGTCCACCTGGGGCAGTTGCTTGCGTAGGGTCTTGAAGTTGCCGCTGTGCGTGTCCCAACCGCCGATGGAGAGAGTGACACAGCCGACCCCGGCCTCAATGAGGCGACGAGCGCGGAGGAACTGTTCGACGCCCTTATAGCGGTCGCGGGTGCGAGGGTCTTCACGGCTGAGGTCCAACGCCTTGCTGACCGCACCGGAGGTGACCATATCGAAGGCCCGGCCAGTGAAGGCATCACTCCCCTTCATGGTGCCGCTAGCGTCAATCTCGCGACGGATGGTGTCGAAGCTGGCCAGAAGAGCCTTGCGGTCATCCAAGCGCGAGCCATCCACGCCTGAGGCCAGCTTCAGGTTACGCAGGCCCGGACCATCCGGCGTGAAGGGTCGATGCGCGATGCCCAGGAAGCCTGGCTCGGTACCTCGGCTCATACCCCGCAGACTGACGAAAGGAGGAATGTCGTTGCCACCGCTTTCGCCGCGTAGCTTGGAGATCACAGCCCCAAAAGAGGGATGGTTGGCGGTCATGTTGACCCGTTCGGGATAACCGGTGGTCACCAACGAATCGGAGTGTTCATCGACGCTGACAATGGAACGGATGATGGCCAACTTGTCCATCATCTTGGCTTGCAGAGGGAACAGTTCGCAGATGTCGATGCCGGGCACCTTGGTTTTGATGGGGTTGAACTCCCCCTTATACTCCTTGGGAGCTTCGGGCTTGAGGTCGTACATATCCAAGTGCGACGGTCCACCCGGCAGGTAGATCATGATCGCCGCCTTGGGCGACGAACCGCTCGACTCCTGGGCTTTGAGCAGACCGGCCAGGCTCAAGCCCGCACCGAACGCTCCGATTTGCAGAAAATTCCGGCGGCTCACGCCATCGCAAAACGGCTGATGGCTGCCCCAAAGTGTCAACATAGGCAGGACCCCCCTAAAAGTAGCGGACGAACGAGTCGCTCTTCTGGTACCACCCAGAAGAGGTAGTGCGGAAGCCGATCTTTGAGGCCAAGTTGGCCGATCGTCGGCCTTCATGGTAGGAAGACGCGAAGGTTTGGTCTATCGCATCTCAATGAACAAACCTAACGCATGCTCCAAGACGTGTCCAGAGGGTTGTTATTTCTTTTCGGTCGTGGTCCTGAATTGGATCACCCCGTAACCGACCTTTGGGTCGTGTCGTTTGCCCCCGCTGGAGGTTGCCTTCGTGAGACGCGCTCGCATCGCTTTGGCATCTAGATGCGGCTCAGCCGACCAAAGCAAGGCCGCAATCCCCGCTACTTGGGGGGCAGCAGCCGAGGTTCCACTAAAAGGAGCCTCGGGTCGCCATTTGACACTCACCGGCACACGAGCGGCCAAGTCCGGCTTGGGGAATCGTCCCGCGGGCCCGCACGAGCTAAAGGGCAACCGCTGACCCTGTTCATCGGTGGCGGCCACTGTTAGCACCTTGGCTCCATCGCCGGGGAAAGGAATGCTGCCGGCCGAGGTGCAGTGCGTCAGGCCGCCGCCCAAGATCGTGAGATGGAAACGGCCGGTACCTCGAACCCGCTCGACCCGCACCGCGTAGCGTTGGCTTTGCTCTACCTCGAAGCGTACCGCAGCGTGTCGCCAGCCGATGCCCGAGGAGCGGGTCCTACCAACGATGTCTCTGCTGAGCAGATTGACCACTACGAGATCAAAGACCGCCTCCTCGCCATGGACCAGTTCGACGCTCAGGCTTGCTCCATAAGGAAGCAATTCATTCTCGATGCAGCCGGGCTTCCATTGGTGCAGACCGAGCCGATCAGGATTAAACGGACCACCCCAATGACGGCAGGCAGTGTTGCCCGCACTAGCGATAAACAGGGCATCGTCACCTAGCAACCGTGCGAGTTGCTCATGCACCGGCCCGTTGCCCTCGCCATCACTCCAACCCGGCATGATCATCGAACAGGAGAGGATCTGAGCGCCTTGCTCGCGTGCCCAGCGTACCGCCGCCAAGAACGAACGCGGAACATCCGGCTCCCAGTTAGCGAGGAGTAAGCGGGCCTCGGGGGCGAGAGCATGCACGACCTCGGCACACAGGATACCATGGACACTCTCGCGGGCTTCCAAGTCGCCATCTGCTCGAAAGGAGCGAGCTTCTACAGTTGCAGGCAGTACTTTGCCGCGTGCCTCGCGCCAGCCTTTCCAGCCTGAATCAAGAATGGCGACGGTGATCCCTTGACCCCGCTGGCTGAGATGATGCCAGCAACGCACACGGTTGCGCAGCGAGGCCTCCGCTCCGCCCAGGAGGGGCGGCGCGACCAAACCTACCGATGTTGTCCCTAGCAGGAACAGCATCCCCACTAAGCATCGGGGAATGTTCATGGTGTCGTCTCGAAGATCGTCATTCGGCAGATAGGCAAGCTAGTCGATCCCAGCTACATCGAAAGGCATTATCGGCTGAGTCGGGGCAAGGCAGCGAACAAAGCGTCGATTCCTTGCCCAGTTGTCTTCTTCTAAGGAGTTGAGCGTAACGGCCGGGTAATCTTTTCGCCCGGCCTGACGACAGGGGAGAGGTTATTTGGCTTGGTTGGAGGTGGTAGCCTGTGGAGCGTGTGGGTCCGAAGGCGTTTCAGGCTTGTTTTCCGAGGTCTCGGAGGTGGCTTGTGAATCCTTCTTGCCGAAAATGCGGTCCCAGCCTTCGGAGAAATCCTTGGTTTCGGACAGACCAACGCGAATGATACTCATCGTGGAGGACTCCTTAGGGTTGAGAACGGGCGACCATCCATTTCCACTCTAAGCGGCTTCTGCGTAAAGTCAACCACTCGGAGCGTCTCCACCTTTCGCGCTGCCGTTTGCCTCGGTTTTAGCTATCTCATCTCGATCCTTTCAATTTGGAGAGTTTCGCTTATGATTCGTTTGCTTGTTCTGGCTGTGTTTGTGGCTCCGCTGGTCGCGCAGGGGCAGACGCGTTTGTTGCGTTTTCCGACGGCCCACGGCGACAATGTTGTCTTCACTTATGCCGGCGATCTGTATACCGCGCCGATCAAGGGAGGCATTGCCCGACGGCTGACCAGCCATGAAGGCTTCGAGATGTTTGCGCGTTTTTCCCCCGATGGCAAGCAGATCGCCTTTACCGGCCAATACGATGGCAACACCGAGATTTACGTCATACCGGCCGAGGGGGGCGAACCGAAACGGTTGACCTACACCGCCACCCTGGGCCGAGACGATGTTAGCGATCGCATGGGGCCGAACAATATCTGCATGGGCTGGACGCCTGATGGCAAGCGGATTATCTTTCGCTCTCGGCAACACAGTTTCAACGACTTTCTGGGCGGGTTGTACACCGTGAGCATCGAGGGCGGCCTGGCTGAACAACTTCCCCTGCCGCGTGGCGGTTTTTGCTCCTACTCTCCCGACGGCTCGAAGCTGGCTTACAATCGGGTTTTTCGCGAGTTTCGCACTTGGAAACGCTATCGCGGCGGCATGGCCGATGAGGTGTGGGTTTATGACTTCAAGACTAAGACGACGATTCAGCTGACCAACGATCCAGCCCAGGATATCCAGCCGATGTGGGTGGGCGACTGGATTTATTTCGTTAGCGACCGGGAGAAGAGCGGCCGTCTGAATCTGTACAAGATGCCGGCCAAGGGGGGCGAGGCGAAGAAGTTGACCGATTTTCAGGATTACGATGTCAAGTTTCCTACTCGGGGGGATAAGTGTATCGTCTTTGAGCAGGGCGGCTGGATTTGGAAGCTTGAGTTGTCCACGGATCAGGTCGAGAAGCTGAAGATACACGTGATTGATGACAAGACCACCGCCCGCACCACGCTGCACAACGTCGCTAAGGAGGTCACTAACTACGAGATTGCGCCCGATGGATCGGCAGCGTTGTTCGGTGCGCGGGGCGATGTTTTCGTGGTGCCCACCAAGGGGGCGACCCGCAACCTGACCGGCACCCCTGGTGTTCACGATCGCAATTCCAAATGGTCGCCCGATGGCAAATATATTGCCTACGTCTCGGACAAGTCCGGCGAAGATGAAATCTGGATGGTAACCGCCGATGGCAAGACACACACGCAACTGACCCGCAACGGCGATACCTACAAATACGAGATCGTGTGGTCGCCCGACAGTACCAAGATTGCCTGGACCGACAAAAAGTTGCGCGTGGCCTATGTAGATATTAAGACCAAAGAGCAGACTCTCGTGATTCAGTCACCCGTCTGGGAGGTGCGTGATGTGGTCTGGTCGCCCGATAGCAAATGGATTGCCTGGAGCCAGCAGGAACTCAACGGCATGTCCGACGTACACCTTTATTCGCTAGAGCAAGCGAAATCATTCGCAGTTACAGATGGCCGGCATGCTAATTCCCAACCCTGTTTCTCGGGCGATGGGAAATATCTGTTTTTCGTCTCGGCGCGTGATTTCAACCCGATCTATAGCGCGACGGAATGGAATCATGCCTATACCAACATGAATCGCATCTATGCCGTGCTGCTGAGCAAGGACACCCGCTCGCCGTTTGGTACACCACAGGATGAACCCAAGAAGGCGTCGCCGATCCCCCCTCCAAAAGGTAAGGATAAGGCTGCGACCAAACCCGACGACAAAAAAGAGCAAAACAAGGACGACAAAACGCCTTCCAAACCCGCCGGTGTGACGGTGAAGATCGACACTGCCAATCTTACTGAGCGGATCATTCAGCTACCCGTCAAGCCGGGCAATTACCGCAACCTCCAATCGGTCGGCAGCAGCGTCTACTACATCGGTCCGGGTGGTCTTGCAGTGTACGACCTGGCTGCCAAGCGGGAATCCAACCTCGGCCAAATCAACGGCTACGAGATCAGCGCCGACGGCAAGAAGATGATTGTGTCGGCTCAGGGGAAGTACGCAATTCTCGATCTGCCACGCACTTCTGTGACGATCGGCGAGGGACTGAACCTCTCGGGCATGGAAGTCAAGCTGAATCGCAAAGCTGAGTGGAAGCAGATTTATCACGAATGCTGGCGGCAAATGCGGGATTTCTTCTACGACCCCAACATGCACGGAGTAGATTGGAAAGCAATGCGCGACCGCTATGAGCCGCTGGTCGAGCATGTCGCCCACCGGGCCGACCTGAGTTACGTTATCGGTGAACTGATCAGCGAACTCAACGCCGGCCATGCCTACGTCGGGGGCGGCGATATGCCGCGTCCGCAGCGACTGCCATTAGGCCTGTTAGGGGCCAAGCTAGGTTCGGCTCCGGGCACCAAGTTCGTGCAGATTCAGAAAGTGCTACGCGGTAACAGTTGGGACCCGGCCCTCAAGTCGCCCCTGGCCGAGATCGGCTTGAATGTTAAGGAGGGCGAATGGATTCGTGCTATCGATGGTGTCTCTCTTGCTGATGTGAACAACTTTGCAGAATTGCTCATTAATAAGGTCGGCAAAGAAGTAAAACTGACACTCAGTGCAACGCCTCAGGCCGAAGAAACTCGGACCATCACCGTCACGCCGATCGCTAGCGAGGCCGATCTGTATTATTACGATTGGGTCGAGGGCAACCTCGCCAAGGTGAGCAAGGCGACCAACGGCCAGGTCGGTTATCTGCATGTGCCCGATATGCTTCAGACTGGCCTGAATCAGTTTGCCAAGTATTATTATCCGCAACTGACCAAAAAGGCGCTCATCGTCGATGTGCGCGGCAACGGCGGTGGTAACGTCTCGCCGATGCTCATCGAACGGCTTCGTCGCGAACCGATCATGATCACGGTGGCTCGCAATTCTCAGCCGCGTTTCGATCCCCCCAATGTCATGGGGCCGATGTGCTGCCTGATGAACGAGTTTTCGGCCTCCGATGGCGATTTGTTCCCGTTTCGCTTTCGGGCACATGGTCTGGGCAAGCTGATCGGCAAACGCAGCTGGGGCGGAGTCGTTGGCATACGTGGTTCGCTGCCGCTACTCGATGGCGGAACACTGAACCGACCGGAATTCAGCCGCTATGACCTCGAAGGGAAAGAGTGGATCATTGAGGGCGTGGGGGTCACACCGGACATCATCGTCGATAATGACCCAGCCAAAGAGTTTGCCGGCGAAGATCAACAACTCGACGCGGCGATTAAACACCTCATGGTCGAGATGAAAACTAAAGCGAAGAAGATACCACCCTTGCCGGTTACTCCCAAGCGATAAACCGGCAGACTGGCTAGCGAGCCATGGAGCAGCTAAGGCAGCAGGGTAGCTTGCTGCCTCTGGCTGCGTATAATGGCTCCCATCCAGGGGGCGATTCTATGCAGGGTGTGATTGCCTCGATTTTCACCGATATTAGCTTGCCCAATGCCACGACATGGTTTTATTTTTCCGGCCTGTTGGCGGTCGCCTTGTTTTTCAAGTTTGGCCGGCTGTTTAGTCTCCGCAATCTCGATGTGTTGACGTTGTATCTGTTTGCACCGGGCTTGATGCTGGTCAGCGATCCCGATTACACCTTTCTGGGTTATTTGGCCCTGATGCTGGCAAGCGGCTACTTTCTGCTGCGATGCCTGCTGGACCTGGCCCTGACCCGGCGGCCAGCCCTGGGACCGAATTTGGATTTCGCCGGGTTGGCTTGGCTGGCAGGGGCGTTGTACATCAGTTTGGTAGCGGTGACGTTGCGACAACCAATGTCGAGTGTTCACCCGACGGAATTCAAGCCTCCCGCTGCTCCGATCGCCGATCTACCCGAGGTCGGTACACGGGTCGTCGAACGGCCTGTCGCCGAGCGGGTCATGTCTCTGGTGTGCCATCTCAGCGTGGTGATCGGACTGGTGCTGATCGGTGGATTGATCTTCGAGAGTGTGGCGGCGGGGATGTCGGCCGCAACCTTTTACTTGCTGTTGCCCTACACCTTTTTCCTGGTGCCCGACTCAGCATTGGGAATGGGCCGCTGGGATCATCCCTGGGCAATGGCCCTGACCGTCTGGGCGGTACTGTGTTACCGCCGGCCGTTGCTGTCGGGAATGTTCCTCGGGGCAGCCGTGGGCACTAGCATTTTCTTGGTTGTGGTGTTGCCCGCATGGTTGAGCTTTTATGGACCGCGTGGCGCCACACGATTCTTGTTTGCTGTCCTTCTGTCTGGTGGCCTGGGATTGGCTCTCTTGGCCGGCATCTTCTGGCTCAATGGGGAATGGCCCAGTAGTTTGCAGTCCCCTTGGCGCAGTTTTGATTGGGAGCCGTGGAAGAAGCCCGCCGAGGGGAGTTCTGGCTTCTGGCAAGCGATGGCGTTGTCGTCGCGCGGGATGGCTGCCTATCGTATTCCGGTCTTTGTGGCGTCGATGGCTTTGGTATTGCTTAGCGCGTTTTGGCCGCGACCCAAGACGCTGGCGCATGTGCTAGCTTTATCGGTGGCGTCGCTGCTCACGCTGCAATTCTGGTATGCCGACCGCGGCGGAGTGTACATTCTGTGGTATCTGCCCTTGTTGTTGTTGATGGTATTTCGGCCGAACTTGGAAGACAAAATCCCCCCAGAGCCACGTGAAGACGATCTGCCATCACGGATGGCGGGGTTTTTCGGTTGGCTCATCCGCGGGGCTTTGCGGGTGGTCACTTCACCAGGTCCACCACGCGTCAAGACCCCAAGCAACTAAAGCAGGCGGCCCTGCCTGGACTTCCAATCCGGACGCCCACACCCAGATGCAGCAACCGAGATCCTCCAATTGTCTCAATACGCTGGTTCGATTGAGGCAGACATGGAGCCTTTGCAATCCTTGCTGCTAAACGGATCGGGGCCGAACGCGTGAATTTGGTCGCGTTTGAGTTCGGCGTGTTCCTTGGTCGTGGTCAGAACAATGACACGTCCTTTAGTATGGACCTCCATCGCCATCTCATAGCCCCGCTCAGGCGGATGCCCAAACAGTTGATGCAGCATGATGATAACATATTCAAACGTGTGATCGTCATCATTGTGAAGAATGACGTGGTAAGGCGGTTGCCGTCGCGTGCGTTGGTCACGCTCGACCTCGGGCGGGGCAGGCAGAGTGATAGTATCGCTCATCGGTGCATACTCCTCAATCAAGGATTACGCCGCACTACCACAACCGTCAAATCGTCGTGGGGATCTCGCCCGGTGGCATGCTGCTTCACGGCCGCAACCAGTTTCTCTCCCACCGCTTGAGCGCTGGTTGGTGTCGCGGACAACACAGCCGCCTTCGCCCGGTTGTTGCCGAAGCTTTCTCCGCGGATGTTCTCCGATTCATCCACCCCGTCGGTGTACATCACTAGAAAATCACCCGGCTCCAGGCTAATTTCACTGGAATCATACGGCAGATCTTCCAAAATTCCTAGCGGCGGCCCGGCGAAATCCGAATCTCCCGTCGAACAAATCACTTCTCGCGTGTTCGGCCGATACAGATACGGCGGCGAGTGTCCCCCACTGACCACCACCGCCCGATGGGTACGCGGATCAAGGACCACAGCCACCAGCGTAACAAATTTGTCCAGGCCGGTGGTAAACTCATAAAGTAAATTATTGAGCCGTGCAAGAGCCGTTTCCGGCGACGATTCGGACAGCATGCAAAAGCGAATGTCGCTTGAGAGCTTGGCCATGATCAACGAGGCCGGCACCCCCTTGCCCGCCACATCCCCCACGGCAATAACGATACGACCGTCAGGTAAGGGGATAAAACCGTAGTAGTCGCCGCCGACCTCCTTGGCCGGTTCGGAAAATCCGTAGAAGTCGTAGCCCTCGATGCTAGGCATCTGGCTGGGAAGGAAGCTCTTTTGCACCTTTTTAGCCAGTTCCAGGTCGCGTTTGAGCTTCTCTTGCTGGACGGTTTCTTCGAGCATTCGGGCATTTTCCAGTGAGATGGCCGCCTGGTTGGCAACGGCACACAGCAGTCGAAGATCCTCCTCACTGAACTTTTTACTGCGGTCCTGGGTGTCGAGTTGAATGACACCAAACGCTTTGCCATCTGCCTTGCACAGCGGGGCGCACATCACCGAGCGGATCCGGAAATCGACGACCGACTGACTCAGTTGGATGCGATCGTCCCGGCTGGCATCGTCGCTCAAAAAGGCTTGCCCGGTCTCAAGGGCCTTGCGGACAATGCTACGGCTGAAGCGGGCATTGGTCTCGTCCGCGATACGACGGGTTTTCACCAGACGCGGCATGAGTTTATCCCCCTCGCTCATCTGGATCAGGAAACAGCGGTCGGCCTGGCGAAATAGGCTGAAAAGACTATCAGCGATCCGTGGGAACAGAGTTTGTAACTCCAACGTCCGCGACAAGTTATTCGTGATCTCAATCAAGTGCCGCAGTTTCTCGGCCGGCTGAGCCTCAAGCAACATGCCGCTGGAGTTGTTGAAGGTGGCCTCGACCGTCGAGGGGACATCCTCGCCGCCGTCTTGGTCGTCCTCGAGGCTCGCTGAGGGAACATGCTCGAGAAAGCACGCGATAAAATCACAAATGCGAATACGATCGTTGTTCTTCAACGGAGTGCGCGTCGTGATCGCCTGATTATTGACAAAGGTACCGTTGCGGCTTTGCTTGTCTTCGATGTAGTATTTCCCGCCGATACGAAGAATCTGGGCATGCTCACGGCTCACCGAGGTTACGGGTATCACGATACCGCAGTCAGCATTGCGACCGATGACAAATTTATCACCATCTAGTGAGAGAATGTTTCCCTCATGATGACCTTTGAGAATCTGTAATGCGGCCATACAGGCACCCTGGTGGACGGAGTAGGGACCGATTCTGAACAGAAAAAAACTGAAAGCGTATTGTACCTGTGAAGTATCAGAAACGCAAGCGTCAGGGGGACGATCCGCGGGCACCCAGCACTCTTTGCCTAACCTATTTCGAGGCTTGCTCGCAGGCTCCAGAACCGTGGCTAAAATCAATTTGCCCCCCCTTGTCAAGCGAGTCTTTTTCTGACACAATGCCAGTTCTTCAGTGTGATTCCGGAACACCCCCGAGGTTGGTGGGTGTTCTTTCGTTTGGATTATTTTGGATATAGGGGCGACGATTGATGAGCGAGCCTGTGGTTCTTCAAACCGAGAAGCGCGAAGGCAAAGGCTCCCGCAAGGCCGATAAACTTCGCCGCACCGGCAAAGTGCCCGGGGTGCTGTACGGTCATAAACAAGAGACGGTCTCCATTAGTGTCGACCATGACCTGTTGATGCAGGTGGTGAAAACAGGCGCACGGGTGATCGACATTAATGCGGGAGCAGGCGTCGAGAAAGCTCAAATCATGGAGCTTCAATACGATTACCTCGGCAAAGATGTCCTACATGTCGATCTGAAGCGAGTCTCGGCTGATGAACGGATTCGGGTTCGGGTTCGGGTCGAATTACGGGGGGTAGCTCCTGGAGCCGCACGCGGTGTGGTGGAATTGCCGTTACACACCCTGGATGTGGAATGCTCGGCTACCAATGTGCCCGAAAGTATCAAGGTTTCGATCAACGAGTTGCAACTGGGTCAGGCGATTCACGTCAAGGAGATCCCTCTCCCTCCGGGAGTCAAGGTTTTCGACGATCCCGAGGCGATTGTCGTCCACGTCGTCGAACCCGAGAAAGAGGTCGAACCGGCTGCGGAAGCCACCACCGCTGAACCGGAACTGATCCGTAAGCCGAAAGCTGAAGGCGAGGACGCGGAGAAATAGCCGATGCGGGTGGTCGTTGGTCTGGGTAACCCCGGCAAACAGTATGATGGCACCCGGCACAACGTCGGTTTTGCCGTCGTCGATGCTTTGGCCGCGGTTCCCGGTGCCAGTCGTTTCCAGAACCGCTTCGAGGCTCAGGTGGCCGAAATCCACGAGGGGGACGAGAAGGTGTTGCTGGTCAAGCCAGAAACCTTCATGAATCTTTCGGGGCGAAGTGTGCGGCAAGTAGTCGACTTCTACCGCCTGGAACTGCCCCACCTCCTAGTGGTCTGTGATGATGTCAATCTCCCCCTGGGTAAACTCCGCATTCGGGCCAAAGGCAGTCATGGCGGCCACAACGGCCTGCGGGATATTCAATCCCAGCTAGGCACACAAGAATATTCGCGGTTGCGGATCGGCGTCGGTGGAGCCGACAAGGAAGCGATGGTCGGCCATGTGCTGGGTCGATTCAAGCCATCGGAGCAACCGGTGATCCAAGAGGCGTTGTTGATTGCTGTACAGGCGGTAGTGGTCTGGGTGACGCAAGGTCTGGATGTGTGCATGAACCGTTTTAATGCCGACTCGAAAGAGTCGGAAACCAAGTGAGGCAGGAAATATGCCGGCAAACGTCTATGAGTGTATGTTTTTGCTCGACACCAACAAGATAGCGGGTGACGAGGAGGGGGTTATCAGGCAAATTCAAGGGCTGGTGGAGCGCAACCATGCTGAGTTGTTAGCGACGCGACGTTGGCTGGAGAGCAGCAAGTTGGCCTATCCGGTGCAGGGCCAGAAGCGTGGTCTGTATTTGCTCATGTACTTCCGCGTGGAAGGACAATATATGAGCGAATTGGAGCAGGATCTTCGCATTAACGAAAATATCCTTCGGTATATGATCACGCGAATCGATCCCAAGCACGTCACCAAAATGCTGGAGATCGGCAACGAAGGTGGCCCGCTGTTTATGGTCACCGTGAATGAACCACCCTTAGAAGAAACCCTACTAAGCACCGGCGAGGAAGACCGGCGCAGTCGCCGACCTCGCCGTGAATATGCTGACAAGGAAGGCTAAGTAAAGGTTTTCGTCTGGTGAGTTGTTACCCCTGGCGCAAAGCAGATCGGAGAGCCGGCAGAGAGAAAGCAAAAAATCTACCCTACCGTGCTTGCTTTCCTAATCCAAACAAGTGTATAGTACGGAGGTCGATTGAACCTCTTCCCTTGGCCCAGCCAGGAGTGTCCATCATGGCAAACCTCAATAAAGTGCTACTTATTGGTCGCCTCACTCGTGATCCCGAACCGATCAACGTTGGTGGACAGATCTCCGGAGCCAAGTTTGGCTTCGTGGTTAACAACCGTAAACAAAATCGCCAGACCGGCCAATGGGAAGATGTGCCTGTTTGGATCGACTGCGAAATTTGGAATCGCGGCGAAGGGAAACAAGCCGATCGGGTGCTAAATAGCCTCCGTAAGGGATCACAGATCCACATCGAGGGGCATCTCAAGCTCGATGAATGGGAGGATAAAAACGGCGGTGGCAAACGGAGCAAACTGGGTGTCGTTGTCGAGAACTTCCAATATCTCGATGCTCGCCAAGAGGGGGAGACCCGCTCCCTCGGCCCCTCTCGCTCGCAGCAACCACCGTTGGCACGCGTGGGATCTAGTTCCCCTGCCACCGGCCACAACCGTAACGGGAGCGATAGCATTTACGGCGGTGGTCACTACGAGGACGATGGCGATTATCCTCCTCCATCAAGTAAATCGAATCCACCCATTAACGGAAGCGATGATGATATTCCGTTTTAATTTCCTAAGGGGCCTACCGTGGCTAAGATGAAGAAACGTCAACAAGTTCCCCATGGCAAGAACGGCAACCTCAAACTCGTTCTGACCGAGGATGTCATGTACTTGGGCAAACAGGGCGATCTCGTGGAAGTTCGTCCCGGTTATGGCCGCAACTACTTGCTACCCCGCGGTCTGGCAACGATTCCGACGCCACACAATCTACAACTGCTAGAGCGTTTCAAGATTCGGGTACGCCAAGCCCGCGAGGCCCGCATCGCTGACCTCAAAGCCTTGGCCGAACAAATTACCAAGATGGACGGGATCACGGTCGAAGCTCAGGCCAATGATGAAGGACATCTCTACGGCTCGGTAGGTCCCGCTGAGATCTCCAAGGCTCTACGCAGTAAGAATTTGCCCGTAGATGTCGATATGGTCCGTATGGACTCCCATATCAAGGAAGTGGGCCTCTACGCCGTCAAGCTCAACCTCGGTTTCGATATCGAAACTGAAGTGCGTGTAGGGGTGTTGAAGTCGCAACGCTAACCG
Organism: Gemmataceae bacterium; assembly: GCA_046719305.1. Classification (GTDB taxonomy): domain Bacteria; phylum Planctomycetota; class Planctomycetia; order Gemmatales; family Gemmataceae; genus RGDT01. The sequence continues at coordinate 18,132 of JBDNDE010000049.1, forward strand.
ACGGTTTTCCGCCCTTCCTTGTTCGGAGCCGATCCGCTATGACCTCGGATCGAACTCTCCTTCGTCGGAAAACCGGCAGGGAGATACTAACGAGGAGAGCGGTGTTATGTCCTCAGGCGATGACATCTTTCGCGACCGTTTACCGCCCCAAAACCAGGACGCCGAACGCAGTGTCCTGGGCAGTATGTTGCGTGCCAACAGCGTAATCGGCGACATCATTCCGCTGCTCAAGAAGGATGATTTTTACTCCGACGCCCATCAAAAAATTTATCAGACCATCGTCGAACACTACAGTATCAACGGCCAGGCCGTTGACTTGGTAATCCTCGCCGAACAACTGCGTCTGCGTGGCTGGTTTGAGGACGCG
>JBDNDE010000005.1:0-38515 GCA_046719305.1 Gemmataceae bacterium
TCTTTTGCCTTTGCAGCCGCTAAGCAAGCGCTAAGTCAAGCCGGCCTGCTAGACGATGGCAAGACGGATCGAACTCGCATGGGGGTCTACCTAGGCTCCGGCGAGGGCGTTCAAGATTTTCATGCCATTATGTGGGCGTTATCAAAAACTTACAATCCTACCTCACATGATTATGATGTTCCTGCTTTCACCCGTTACGCGCTGGAACTGTTCCATCCTGAACGCGAGGCCGAACAAGAACTCCACACCACCGCCGCCCATCTAGCCCGTTACTTCGCCTTCGACGGACCCAACCTTAGCTGCCTGACCGCTTGTGCCGCCTCCAGTCAAGCCATCGGCGAGGCCACCGAACTGATTCGCCACGGCGATGCCGACGTTATGTTGGCCGGCGGTGCCCATAGCATGATCCATCCGTTCGGTGTGACAGGGTTTAACTTGTTGACGGCCTTGTCGCAACGCAACGACGCCCCGACCAAGGCTAGCCGGCCATTTGACCTGCACCGCGATGGCTTTGTTCTTGGGGAAGGCGCAGGGATGCTGATCCTAGAGGAGTTGGAACACGCCAAAAAACGCGGGGCTGTCATCCTCGCCGAACTTTCTGGGTACGGCAGCACCGCCGACGCGTTCCGCGTTACCGACAGCCACGAGGACGGCCGCGGCGCGATTGCTTGCATCTGCGGCGCGATCCGAGACAGCGGGCTGAGTCCCGACCAGATCGACTATATCAACGCCCACGGCACCAGCACCAAGGTCAACGACCGCGCCGAAACCTTGGCCGCCAAGGCGGTCTTCGGCGAGCGGGCCTACCGGGTGCCCATGTCGTCCAGCAAGAGCATGCTGGGGCATTTGATCGCCGCCGGCGGGGCGGTGGAACTGATCACCTGCATCGAAGCAATTCACCGTGGCTGGATTCCGCCCACCATCAACTACGAGACGCCCGACCCGGAATGCGATCTGGACTATGTGCCCAATCAAGCCCGCCAACATCGCGTTCGTCACGCCCTTAGCAATAGTTTCGGCTTCGGCGGGCAAAATATCTCGCTGATCGTCAGCAAGTTCGACTCCTGAGAGGTGGCCGTGATCCTGTTTGTGTGTGGCCTGCTTTTGCTGATTCTGCCTGCTGTGGTAGTGGGTGGCCTGTTTGGCTATTTCCATCGCATCGTGTTGGTGACGTACTTGCCCATCGTCAACCGCATTTTTCAGGAGACGCCGCCTTTTGGCGCGCCGCGCGGTATGCCTAACCAGGGGGGCGAACCAGTCGATTTTCCCGCTCCTGATGGCCGAACCCTTCGCGGAGCCTACTTCAAGGCTCAGCGGCCGCGTCGGGGGGTGATCCTGTTCGGGCTGGAGTTTGGAAGCGACCGGTGGTCGGCCCGGCATTATGTGCAGCATCTCATCGAAGCGGGCTATGATGTCTTCTCTTTTGAGCCCCGAGGACAAGGCGAAAGCGACTCGCTACCCGGCTACGAACCGCTCCACTGGGTGACCGAGTACGAAGTGCAGGACACCCGCGCAGCGATCGGCTATCTGAAGGCACGTTCCGATGCCGACCCGGAAGGTATTGGCTTTTTCGGGATTAGCAAAGGGGCCGGGGCCGGTCTGATCGCGGCGGCGGATGAGCCTTATGTGCGTTGTTTTGTGACCGATGGCCTATTCGGAGCCGAGACAACCACGATTCCGTATATGCGGAAGTTTTTCCGGGTCTACAACTCCACTTTTCCCCTGGAGATGATCCCCGACGCCTATTTGCGTTACGTCTTCTACTTGGCGATGCACAAGATCGAAAGTCAACGCCGCTGCCGTTTTGCCTCGCTGGAAAAGGCTCTGCCACGACTAGCTCCCCGTGCGGTGTTGATGATCCATGGAGAGGACGACAGCTACATCCGTCCCGAGATGGCTCGTAGCTTATATGCCCAACTCGCCGGTCCTCGCGATTTGTGGATCGTCCCCGGTGCCCGCCACAATCAAGCCTTGCTAATTGCTGAAGACGAATACCGCTGCCGGGTGTTAGAATTCTTTGATCGGTATCTGGCTGATCTTCCCGTCGGTGCGATCAGTTCGGGACGGTCAGCCGCGGCACAAAGCGATCGGCGTTCCTCCCCGGATGCCGAACGCATGGAAGCCGTTCCTTCGGGGTCAGGCGTGTAAATAAAGCATGATCCGAGAATCGCTGTGGAGCGTCGTCAAATTCCTCCTGGACAAAGTGGTGCTGCGGCTGGTAGCTCGTTCGGTCCGCCGCAACTTGCTAGCCTTCGAGGCCGCCACCCAGGATCCATTCGCCGTCCAGCAGGCTGTGTTGTTCGATATCTTGCGTCACCAAGCCAACACGGGCTTCGGCAAGGATCATGCGTTTGCTACGATACGCAGTGTCGAGGAGTTCCGTCGCATCCTACCGGTGCGTGGGTACGAGGCGATCGAGCCATACATTCAACGAGTACGCAAGGGTGAAACCAACGCCCTCTTAGCCGATCCTCGCGTGCACATGTTTGCGATGACAAGTGGAACCACATCCACTCGTAAATTCATTCCTGTCACTGATCGATACTTAGAAGACTATAAACGCTCGTGGAATATCTGGGGCCTGAAAGTCTTCCTCGATCACCCCGATCTGAGATTACGCCCGATTGTGCAGATGGCCGGCGATCCCGACGAATTTCGTAGCGAATCGGGCGTGCCCTGCGGAGCCGTCACTGGACTGACGGCCAAGATGCAAAAGCGGATCGTGCGGTTCATGTATTGCATCCCGGCGGCTATGGCGCGGCTGAAAGATCCTCAGGCGAAGTACTATGCCGCATTACGTCTCAGTGTACCGCGTGAGGTGTCGCTGTTGATCGCGGCCAATCCCAGCACGATGCTGAATCTGGCACGGACCGGCGAGATGCACAAAGAGAGACTTATTCGTGATATTTATGACGGTACTTTGAGTGGCTATGAGTATCCACCAGAGTTTCGGGCTGCAGTGCAGGGGCGATTGCGGGCCGACCGCGCTGTAGCTCGCAAGCTGGAAGCTATCGTCGAAGCCACCGGCCACCTCTACCCCAAGGATTATTGGACACGCGGGTTTTTGATGGGCAACTGGACCGGGGGTAGTGTCGGAGCGTATCTGCAACATTACCCACGCTACTTCGGTGACAATCCCGTGCGCGATGTTGGCCTGATTGCCAGCGAGGGGCGGATGACCATTCCTCTTGAGGATGGTACCTCCTCAGGCGTGCTGGACATCACCTCACACTATTTTGAGTTTTTGCCCGAGAGCGAGGCGGACAGCCCCAACCCCACGGTGCTAGCTGCCCATGAATTGGTCGAGGGCGGCCGCTATTTCATCCTGCTCACTACGGCCTATGGGTTGTATCGCTATCACATCCACGATTTGGTACGCTGCACGGGTTTTTACAACCAGACGCCGCTAATTGAATTCCTCAGCAAGGGAGCCAATTTTTCCAATCTAACCGGAGAAAAGCTCAGCGAGTATCAAGTGACGCATTGCGTGGCCCAGATCTTACGTGAACTCAACGCCTCGCTGGGAACCTATTCGTTGGCTCCGCTCTGGCCCGATCGAGAAGAAGCGACGCCGGCCTACGGTCTTTTCGTTGAACCGCAAGACGCATCCATTGCCTCGGAACTCGTCAAACACCTGGAAATCAAGCTACGGCAGATCAACATCGAGTACGATGCCAAACGCCAAAGCGCCCGCCTTGGCCCGGTCCAATTGCAGCTGGTCCCCGCTGGTTTCTGGAGCCACTGGGACGCCGAACGCCTGCGACGCACCGGTGGCACCCTCGAACAATACAAGCATCCCTGTTTGATTGGTGATCTCGAGTTTGCCCGCCGTTCGCGAGCGTGAAATCACAACGATTACACGAATCGTTTCGCATTTTCTCGCTTTTTTTCCTCTTTTTTCCTCTAGATGCTGCTGACTTGTCTAGACTTGTAAATTAAGGTGGTAAGTGAGTTCCTGGCACCCATTTGACTATGGTGCCTATCCAATCCCCTGATCGAGGTTGCGAATCATGGCTGACTACAAGAAGCTCGCGATGGCTGCTCTGCTGGCCGATGGTGTGGTCGATGAAGCCGAAGTCAAGCTGCTGCAAAAGGGTCTCAAAGGCGAGGATGGCAAGTATGACAACGACGCCCTGAGCTTTCTGATCGAACTGCGTGAAGCGGCTCAGAAAAAGGCTAAAGCTGCCGGCGCTTCTCTGACTGCTGCCTTTGAGAAGTTTTTCTTCAAGGTCATGAGCGACAACGTCCTGGGCGATGGCCACATCTCCGAACGCGAGGTTAAGTTCCTCACCGAACATCTGCTAGCTGATGGTAAGATCGACGACAGCGAATGGGCCTTCCTAGAGATGCTCAACAAGAAGGCCAAGAGCAAACATGCGTCGTTCGACAAGATGTACAGCGCCTTCGAGGCCAAGCGAGCCAAGCAGAAGAAGTGATCTGGCCCGTGCGCACGAGTTTTTTCTCGCCCTCTCGCGCGCCGCGAGTATTTTTGCAAAGATCCGTCACTACCTGTTTCCTCGGTGTGGAGCTAGCCCACTCTTTCGCTTCAGAGTTTTCCCCGATGGCTAAGCAGCACTCGCCACGTTTTCTCGCACTGGTGAATTCGGCTAAATCACGCATCCGAGAAACGACGGTAGATGTCGTTCGATCTCGTATGGATGCGGGTGAACGTCTGCTCCTGATTGATGTTCGCGAGGAAAGCGAATTTGCAGTTGATCACCTGCCTGGAGCCATCCATCTTAGCAAAGGTATTCTGGAGCGTGACATCGAAGCACGTGTACCCGACCCCGATACAGAAATCATCCTGTATTGTGGGGGTGGCTTCCGCTCGGCTCTGGCGGCCGATGCCCTGCAACACATGGGCTACACCCGCGTGATCTCGATGGATGGAGGGATACGGGACTGGCGCGCTCGCGGTTATCCGCTCGAACCCGGGATGGCACACCCTTCGAGCAACGCCCCTTGATTGCGCCCCTGGGTCATCCATACGGCCGAGACACGCTCGCGCAGCTGCCCACAGAGCCACTGGGCCTGCTCCGCGTCGGTGATGGCAAATACAGCTGGTCCCCAACTGCTTTGGCCAATCCCTCGGAGGCCGAGACTGCGGAGGTGGGCGATTAACTCGCTGACCGGCCCTGAGGTATACGGTCCTCCTTGTACTGGTGCGAACAGTTCACCCGACTTGGCATTGTATTCGCCCAATGCTTCCGCAAATGTAGCTAAATCACGCTCCAGCACTGCTGGTAACATCCCTAGCAGAGTTAGTCGGCACAGATCATCCGTATGATGTCGGTTGCCGCGTAATCGGGCAAATGCTCCTATCTCGGCAGGTCCGCTTAACCCCGCCGGGGTAATCGGTAACGCTACGACAATCCGCCACTCCTCAGGAAACGGATACCGCACCAGCAGTGGGGCTAGATCGTCTTTGCGGCCTCCATCGACGAGTAAGCCTCCTTGGACGAATCCATGTGTGCCGATGGCCGAACGCTGTCCGCGTCCGGTACGACGGATGATTTCCTCTACAGGCAAACTGGTGAGTAAGCGACCGACCGCGAGAGCTAATTGCGTCCCAGTGCCGAAGCCGGAATGTTCCGGTGGAGCGGTTTCGATGCACAGATGATGGGGCTGGACCTCGAAACGACGAGCCAAGGTCAAGGCCCGCTCCGCAAGCGGCCCTTCGGCGTGCCACTGATCTGCCGGTCGAGCCGACAACCGCAGGGCTGGCGAGTCGATCATCAGGCCGACCCCACCGAAGCGTCGCGGGCCCCCCAACGCCAGCAGGCCAAAATGAAGCCGGCTTCCCGTAGTGATCCGCATCACAGCCGATTGCTATATTTTTTGGGTCGCCGACCATAGACCGGGACGGTCGGTTTGACTTCGGGAGCGGTTGCCTTGACTCGCGGTCTAGCCCCTTGGAAGCCTTCGATCACTTCCCGAGGAATCTCGCGGTTGATGTAGCTTTCAATCTGGGTGAGCAATTCCCCTTGCTCGGGCGTCACAAACGCGATCGCGATACCATCGGCCCCAATGCGTCCAGTCCGGCCGATGCGATGAACATAGTTTTCAGGGTCTTCAGGCAAGTCATAATTGATGACATGCGAGATATTTTTCACGTCGATACCTCGGCCGACCACATCGGTAGCCACCAGAAAACGGATTTTGCCCTCGCGGAAGCCCCGCATAATACGGTTACGCAGCGATTGCGATAAGTCGCCATGCATGCAGGCGGCACGCTGGGCGACCCGGCGGAGCATGAAGTACACTTCCTCGACCCAGCGTTTGCGTTCGCAGAAGATGATTGCCTGCCGGGGATTGTCGCGTTGTAAGATGCGCACCAACGCATCAAACTTGCGGTCTTCGTCCACGGTGAGATAGGTCTGACGGATCTTATCCACCGTCAGCTTCTCCGGTGCCATGTTCACATGAACCGGTTCAATCATATACCGTTCAGTCAACGCCATCACCGGCGGCGGCATCGTCGCACTAAAGAGCATTGTTTGCCGCGTCGCCGGTGTTCGCTTCAAAATCCGCTCGATGTCCGGTCGAAAACCAATATCCAGCATGCGGTCGGCCTCATCGAGGACCACATAGCGAATGTGGTGCAACGACAGTGTGCCACGCTTTAGGTGATCGAGTACTCGGCCCGGCGTACCAATCACGATCGCCGCTCCCCGCTTTAGGGCGTTGAGTTGCGATTTCATCCGTTGGCCACCGATGATGCTCACCGCTCGACAAGCCGGATCGGGCGCGAGCTTGGCTACCTCGTCCGCTACTTGTACTACCAGTTCACGCGTCGGGGCCAACACTAAAGCATACGGGCCGCCCTCGGCTTCTTCGGGCTTCCACGTGCTGAGAAACGGCAGCAGAAAGGCCGCTGTCTTGCCGGTACCCGTTTGTGCCTGACCGATCACATCCCGACCGGCTATTGCATGAGGAATACATCCCGCTTGAATGGGCGTGGGGTGGTAGTAGCCACAGCGTTCCACAGCTTGAAGGACCTCCGGCGACAGAGGTAATTGAGCGAAGCCGGTGGTTGGTTGGGCAGGATCAAGCGGCAAAGCGGACAAAAGCGGAGACCTCCAATCGGGGAAGAAAAAAGGTGCGAGCCTCTTTCCACTCTTCTATTTAACTGTAAAATCCGAAAGAGCATGTGTCCAGGGCACCTTCCCCAGCGTGGGCTTACACAGTGACAGCATCGGGCACACCTCCTTTTCTCGGCGGAACCCATCATGAGCTTCGACCCCAATGACAACGACCCGCGTGAAACGCGTCAGCGTTTCAACGATTTCGACGAGCCACGCGGTATCGATTCTGCTGCCGCCAAGGCAAAGGTCGGCACCCCGGGCACGCTCCTTGCGGTGTGCGGATTCCTTAACCTGCTGGCTGCCCTGGCATTCGCTGGTTTTGCCGGTTATGTAGGCGTCCAGGACGCCGATAAGATGAAAAAAGACCAAGTCAAAGCGTTGACCGATGCCCTCGACAAAGCCAATAAGCTCGAAGGCGACGGGACGTTCAAGAAACTGCTTGTCGAATCGTCGCAGAAAGCACTCGACGATCTCCAGGCCCGTGATGCCTCCAGCCTCAAGTCGCAGGCAGTTCTTCAGTACGGCGGAACGGCGACTTATCTCTGCCTGGCCAGCCTGTTGCAGATCTTTGGTGGAATGCGAATGGCCGAGCTGAAAAGCTATCCGTTGGCTTTGATCGCGGCGTTGTACTCGCTCTTGCCCTGTTCATTGCCGGGCTGCTGTTGCTGTGGTCTAGGGCAGTTGGCGGGTATCTGGGCCCTGGTGGTACTCTTCAACAGCGAGGTGAAAGCGGCGTTCAAATAAGGAACCCATCATGAGCTTCGACCCCAACTTGCACGACGACGTGGATGCACGCCGGCACCCCTCGCGACGCGACATTGCATCTAGCTATACTCGGCCACCGGGTATTGTCATGCTGATTTGTGCGGTACTGAACGTGCCAGCCATTTTGTTTTGCGCCGGGACGCTTTTTTGGCATTTGAGAATGAACGTCGATGATTTCGTCGCCAATCAGCAAGAAGTCAAGCCGGTGATGCGGGGGATCGGTTTCGACAACGATCAGCTGCTCAGAGATCCGGCTAGTTCCTTGATGCAGATTCGGGTCACCTATGGTGTGTTGACTGTTTTTCTCAGCTTTACGACACTGCTGGTTTTCCTGGGCGGAATTATGATGATGCGGCTACAAGGATATGTTCTGAGTCTGATCAGTGCAATTGTCCTGACACTGCCTTGTACTACCTTGTGCTGTCTGGTTGGCCAGGCGGTCGGCATCTGGGCGCTGATGGTACTCTTGACCACTTGGGTGCGAGAGGAGTTTCGGTGAGCCTGGGGGCGGCGTTAACTCTGCCCGCGACCGGCGGTTGAGAATGCATGAGTCGCCCACTCCAACGCCCACTTGAGGGGAAACGAAGCGATGACGCAGCATATCCGCGTGGGGCATAGCCCCGATCCTGACGATGCGTTCATGTTTTACGCGTTGGCGCACGACAAACTCGACACCCATGGGCTAACCTTTGAGCATCAACTTCAGGATATCGAAACCCTCAATCGCCGAGCCCTCAACGGCGAGTTGGAAGTCAGTGCCGTGAGCATCCACGCGTATGCTTCGCTGATGGACAAGTACGCTTTGCTGCCCTCGGGCTGTTCCATGGGCGATCACTACGGCCCCATGATCGTGGCTCGCGAACAACTGCCTCTCGAACGCTTACCGGAGTTGACCGTGGCTGTGCCTGGCACTCTAACTACCGCCTTTTTAGCTATGCGCCTGATGTATGCCGATCTGGGACATCCCGGCATGCCCAAGTATGAGGTGGTGCCATTCGACGAGATTCTCGGTGCAGTCGTGGCCGAGAAATTCGATGCGGGCCTGATCATTCACGAGGGTCAACTGACATTCCAGAACCAAGGGCTGAAACTGCTGGTCGATCTGGGCGTTTGGTGGCAACAAAAAACCGGGTTGCCGCTGCCCTTGGGGGGTAATGTCGTTCGCCGGGACCTAGGCGAGGAGAAGATTCGGCTGATCAGCCGGTTGCTCAAACAGAGCATACAGTATTCGCTGGACCACCGCCAGGAGGCATTGGATTACGCCCTGAAGTATGCCCGCGACATGGAACGCGACCTAGCAGACAAGTTTGTCGGCATGTACGTCAACGAGTGGACATTGGATTATGGACCACGCGGTCGCGAAGCGGTGCGGCGGCTGATTCAAGAAGGGCACAAAGCCGGTATCCTCCCGCACGCAGTCGATATTCAGTTTGTCGATTAGTCTCGCTCGCTCACCGTTCAGTTCACATTACGCAGTACTATAAACACCTGCAAAGAGCCGGCTCGCGGCACTGGTCGGCTCTCCAAGAATTTTTTCACCTCCGGCGGCTTGATTCGACCGATCGGCAAGGCTAGGGCAATCGCAGCAATCGGACTCCGCGGTGAGGTTCCGGGACGGGGTACGCCTCGGCCTTCCAGCGACTCGTTGATGGCGATACCCGTCGATTCTTCTAGTGGCTTGCGAATATCGATACTAATACCATTAGGGGAGTTGGTTTTCGGAGCCATCGGTCGCACACTTATCGGGTCGAGACCGAACAGGTCTTTGAGTTCGCGTCGGTCCACTCGGGCTGTCTCGCGGACAATAAGCGGGCCCTCGAAGCACAGTTCGGCAGGACGTTTCTGAGCGGCGCTCCGATCTGCCAATCCAGCTTGTTTCAGTGCGGTCAGTAAGTCCTCGGACGCAATGTTTTCGAGAAATACCGCGTAATCGCTTCGCACCAACTTCTTTAGCCGCAGCTGCACATCGGCCGGAAGCGTCCAGTGGATGGGAAGGGGAGCAAGAGCCTGTCGCAGCCGTTCTAGTCCACGAGTCGCATCGCGGGAGGGGATGTCAAGGCGGTAGCTGCTACCCAGAGCAAGTTGATCACGCAAGCCGCGGTATTGTTCGGGCACATCCAACCCATGGAAGATATGCACCCGTGGTAAGGCAAACTCAACCCGCTCTAACTGATTGGGTACCTCCTGATGCGGCGAAGCTAACACTGGGGTGCGGGGGGTTTCAGTCGGGAGCGGCAACGGCTGGGGCAGCGGTTCATGGAGTTCCTCAGGCTCGTCGTCGGGGATGACCTTGACCGTCGGCGGGAAATCTGGCCAACGCGGCAGATTAGGGGTGTCGCGAACGATTGGTACCGGTTCGCGCGGGGCCGTCTGCTCGGGAGCAGGTGCTTCGTGCGTCTCTTTGGCCAGGGTCTTGTCGTTCTTGTCTTCAGGCCGCGCGGCCAATGGCATCGGTGCAGGAACTGGACCGGACCGATGCAATAAGAAGGAGGTGCCCCCCACGATGAGAAAAACGGCCACGGCCGTGGCATAGCCCCAGAACCAGCCGACGGTGGGGACTGACACCCGGCGAGGAAGCTGCACCGGCACCTGCCGGCCTGTACCGCCAGAGCGGGCCGTTCCTGCCGGAACACGCGGTGGGAGTTTCGCTAACACCACAGCAGAAAAATCGACCGGAGCAGGCACAGCGGGCAGCCGTTGCAATTCACGCGAATCGTGTAACAGCGAACGCAACAACCGACGCGCCGACGACTTCGCGCGGACCAGTCGCTTCACCAAGCGATAGTCGCTTCGGCTTAGTGTACCATCGACGTAGGCCGTCAACAGTTCCAATTCACGCGGAGTCAGGGGCATCGGCTCGGAGTACCTTTCCTCTTGGAATAATCCGTGGCAAGGGTGCGTTCAGGGGGGTGAATCCCCCCTTTTATATCAGGGGGTGAATCCCACTAGTTAAGAGATACGCCATAGCAACTTAATCCGGCTCAAGTTCTTCCAAAATGGCTCGCAGCTCCAATCGGGCACGATGCAACCGACTACGAATTGTGCCGATGGGCACTTGAAGCATTTCAGCCATCTCTTCGTACTTCATGCCCTCCATATCTTTCAACACCAGAACGGTGCGATGTTCCTGCGACAATTGAGCGAGGGCTAGGTGAAGGCGTTGTCCCTGTTCGGCACGATCCATCTGATGCGTCGGATCGGCTCCTTCGGACTCATCCACCGGACTGATCAGCATCTCGCCTTCGGGTCTGAACTCGATGGGCACAGTTATCTTACGCCGTCGACGAAAGCTGATGGCCGCATTTATAGCGATGCGACATAACCAGGTAAAAAACTGGGCATCGCCTTTGAAAGAGTCCAGGGCTTGATATGCGTGAAAGAACGCCTCCTGGACTACATCCTGAGCATCTTCCGCGTTGTGAACGATCCGATACACCGCATTGTACAGCCGATCCTGATAGCGACGTACCAACTCCCCAAAGGCCGCTTCCTGGCCCTGTAGGCACTCCGCGATCAGTTGATGATCGTCCACGAATCGCCCTTACACTTCTTGTGACGATGCTAAGCGGGAAATGGTTCCTTGGAGAACGCGATTTTCTCCGGGTCATCTGTGGAGGCCATCTGCCGGGCAGGTTTCTAATCGAGGAACCAGCTGCCTCTTTAGCCCATCATGCCATAACCCGCTCAGGCTGTCAAAAGTGTCGCGACTCTTAGCCGATAGCTGTCTTGTGTTGCTTCTGTTGTCCTATGGGCTACTGCTTTCGCGGTTCCGCCAGCAACTCATCTGGTCTGTCCCCTTGCCCTTTCCCCTTGGCTTTGGCGGCCCTAGATTACTCAGTATCTAGGGAGAGCATTTGTGACCATTCGAGCCATTGTGTTTGATTTTGGCAATGTCGTCGGCTTTTTCGAGCGGGCACGAGCCGCAGCCAATCTGGCAGTCTATGCAGTTCAGCGTTTCGACCTGACTCGCGCGATGCACCTGCTAACCCACTCCGAATATGAAAGGCTCTACGAGACCAACCAAATCTCGACGGCTGAGATACTCGCCTTGATGCGGCAGGAGTTGGGTCTGGAAGGAAGTGACGAACAACTTGCCCATGCTTTTGCAGATATGTTCACGCCCAATGAGGCCGTTTGCTCTCTTATCCCCCAGCTGGCAGGGCGGTATCATTTGGCGTTGCTTTCCAACACCAATGAAATGCATTATCGACACTTTCGCCGTGAGTTTGCCTGGGTGTTGGATCGCTTCGATCAGCTAGTCGCCTCGCATCTGGTGGGGCTGCGTAAGCCTGACCCAGCGATCTACCGGCTAGTCCAACAGCAGGCAGGCTGCGGAGCCCAGGAAGTAATCTTCGTGGACGATCTGCCGGCCAATCTCGAAGCAGCCGGTCAACTCGGATGGCGGACGATCCCATATGATAAGGATGTCAATCTAGCGTGGGAGTTACAGCGACACGGCGTCGAGCTTTGGCCCGCATAGAGATGGCAGCGAGCTTTCGCCCGCATAGGATAGCGCGACCATGAACCCGATCGAACAGGCAGACCCCGAGGTTTGGCAGGCCATCGCGGCGGAGAAGCGACGGCAACAAACCGGGCTGGAGATGATCGCCAGCGAGAATTACACCAGTCCAGCCGTGTTGGCGGCCCAGGGGTGCATTATGACCAACAAATATGCTGAGGGTTATCCCGGCAAGCGATACTACGGCGGGTGTGAATATGTCGATGTGGTTGAGCGTTTGGCATTGCAACGCGCTATGCAACTCTTCGGGGGCGAAGCGGCTAACGTCCAACCGCATAGTGGCGCTTCGGCCAATATGGCGGTGTATCTGGCCTGTCTGCAGCCGGGCGACACGCTATTGGCGATGAATCTGGCCCACGGTGGGCATCTGACCCACGGGATGCATTTGAACTTTAGCGGCAAGCTTTACACATGCGTGCATTATGGCGTGCGTCCGGATGATGAACGGATCGACTACGATCAGGTGGCCCGGCTGGCGCGCGAGTACAAACCGCGTTTAATCGTGGCTGGGGCGAGTGCTTACGCCCGAGTTATCGATTTCCCGCGCTTCGCCGAAATCGCTGGCGAGGTCGGCGCGTTGCTCCTGGTCGATATGGCCCACATCGCTGGACTAGTGGCCGGCGACCAACACCCTAGCCCGGTGCCCTGGGCCGACTTTGTCACCTCTACGACCCACAAGACGCTACGCGGGCCGCGCAGTGGCTTCATCCTGTGCAAAAAAGATTGGGCCGCCAAGATTAATCAGGCGGTCTTCCCCGGCTTGCAAGGTGGGCCGCTCATGCATGTAATTGCCGCCAAAGCCATCGCATTTGGCGAGGCGCTCAAGCCGAGTTTCCAAGCCTACGCGGCACAGGTGGTGGCTAATGCTCGCACGCTGGCATACGAGTTGCAGCGGCGGCAGTTCCGGCTCGTTTCCGGAGGCACCGATAACCATCTCGTGCTGGTCGATGTCACTTCGCGCGGACTGACTGGCAAGCAGGCAGAAAAGGCGCTGGATCACGCCGGCATCACCGTCAACCGCAACGGTATCCCGTTTGATACCCGACCGCCACTGGACCCCTCGGGTATACGCATCGGCACGCCGGCCCTGACGACGCGCGGCATGCGTGAAACCGAGATGCGGCAAATCGCCAGCTGGATCGGTGAGGTGCTAGCGGCCCCAGAGGAACAAGCGGTGCATCATCGCATTCGGCAAACACGTCCCCGCGCCGGCAGATAGTTTGATATGAGCCAATCAACCGGAGCAGTTCCTTGCGTTGGAGGATCGCTGACTTATTGGGGCCGGCGTCTGCGACGCTACCTGCTGCCGCTTGCTTTGCAGGGGATTGCTGCGGGAATGTTGCTGGCCTATTTCGTCATTCGGGTGCTAACGGATAGCCTGCCGCCCTTGAACGGTACCTTTGCAGCGGCGGTGTCCGCTCCAGTGCAGATTCACCGCGACGCTCAGGGCATCGTTACCATCGACGGCCAGACCCGCCGTGATGTAGCCTTTGGCCTGGGGTTCGCCCATGCCCAGGACCGTTTGTTCCAAATGGATTTGTTGCGGCGTTTAGCAGCCGGGGAACTTAGCGAATTGCTCGGACCGGCCGCCTTAACCGCTGATCGCGACCACCGCCGCTATCGCTTTCGGGCACGCTGTACCGCGCTGTTGGCTGAGCTGTCGCTAGCTGAACGCGAACTGCTCGACGCCTACACCCAAGGTGTCGAAGCGGGACGACAAACGCTGGCTCGGCTCCCTTGGGAGTATCTGTTGCTCCAAGCTGACTTTTCCCCCTGGCAGAGCGAGGATACTTTGCTGGTGTTGGCCAGCATGTTCGTGCAATTGCAGAACTTGCAGCCCGGTATCGAGAGCGCTCGATTGTTGCTCCGCGATCTGCTTTCGCCGGCAATGGCCGATTTTCTCAATCCGCGTGGCAGTTCGTGGGATGCACCGCTGGAGGGGGAAGCGTTGCCGCTACCGCCATTGCCCCGCCCCGCTGACGTACCGCGTGACCCTGTCGCCGTGCCCCGTGCCGCTTGGAATCGTCCCGCTAACCATTCCCAACTCCAGGCTACTGCCGACAGCGAGTCTGTCTCCCCCGGAAGTAATAATTGGGCGGTGGCTGGTAAACGCAGCCGACACGGGGGGGCAATGGTGGCCTGCGACATGCACTTGATGACGCGGGTGCCGACTATCTGGTATCGCGCCGTGATGCGCTGGGGGGAACGGCAACTGGTTGGTGCGACGCTACCTGGCACGCCGGCCTTGATCGTCGGCAGCACTGGTCGCCTCGCTTGGGGCTTCACCAACTCGGAGGTCGATAGTGCCGACCTGATCGTCAGTGACGAACCGGGCACGATTTACCCCGAAGAAATACGGGTCAAAGGTCAAGCATCCGTCTGGGTGGAAATCGAAGAGACCGCCCAGGGGACTGTCTGGGATCGGGACCATCTCGGCCGCCGTCGCGTGCTGCGTTGGGTTCCCCTGCGGCCAGGCGGCATGAACCTTCGTTTGATGGCTCTGGAGGAGGTCGATACCGTTCGGGAAGCAATCGCGTTGGCCTCCAAAATTGGCATCCCGACTCAAAACTTTGTCGTGGCCGATCGGCACGGAGCTATCGCCTGGGCGTTGATGGGGCGGCTGCCTAACCGAGTCGGCGAGCGTTGGGACGGCTGGTTGGCCCAGGGCCCACGCTTGCTTGAACCCGAAGAGGGCATCCTCTGGACCGCCAACAACCGCACGTACGGCGGCGACTGGCTGGACAAACTCGGTGAGCCGAACTTCGACCATGGCGCGCGGGCCATGCAAATACGCGACAATCTGCGGCAACGCCCCGTGATGGACGAGGCGGACCTCCTGGCGATCCAGCTGGATGATCGTGCTTTATTTTTACGACGCTGGCGAGATCTGTTGCTCCGCGAAGCGACGAATCACCCCCACGCCTTAGCTGCTCAGACCGTCGCTGCCATCCAAGCCTGGCGCGGTCGCGCGGTGCCCGAATCGGTTGGCTATCGTCTGGTGAAAGAGTTTCGCGCTCGGCTACGTCAGGAGTTGCTCTCTAGTTGGTGCGCTCGTGCCTTGCGAGCCGATCGCCGTTTCAACTTCCGCCAACTCAATCGCAACCTCGAAGGGCCAATTTGGGAGGTGTTAGAGCAACGCCCCGAGCATCTGCTGCCCAGCGGTTACGAATCCTGGGACAGCTTGTTTGCCGGCGTCCTAAAGACGCTGCAAAAAAACATCCGCGACCTGCCCCGGCACACACTCGCCGAGCAAACCACACCGCGCATCACTCATCCGCTCTCGGCCGCTCTGGGACCACTGGCCGGGGTGATGCGGTTAGACATGACCCCGGTGGCAATGCCTGGCGACGAGACTGCCCTACCGCGCATCCAGGGACCGGTACACATGGCTTCGCAACGCATGGCTGTTTCGCCGGGACGCGAGGCAGAGGGCTATTTTCACATGCCCACAGGCCAAAGCGGGCATTTTCTCTCCCCCTTTTATCGAGCCGGTCACGACGACTGGGCCACCGGGCGGATGTCGCCGCTCTTACCCGGTCCACCGCGCTACACCCTGACGCTCACACCGCGTGAGCCGTGACCCAGGCGATAAACGCATACAAGCCAACTCCGATCAGGAAGATCACCGACATGATAACCACAACCTGACTGAGAATGCGTTGATCTTGGCGAAGGAATGCTTCTCGTTGCTCCATGCTAAAAGGAAACGGTCTGGGTAGATGCGGGTCGCTCATGCTCACCCCTCTTTGACGGGCTTGGCTCAGCCGGGCAACAGCCCCTTGTTACCAAACAGTGGATTCCACGGTCGAAAGGTCCACCGGACGAACACTCCCGCGGCATAGAATGGGTCGGCCCGCAGCAGCTTATCGGCCTCTTCGAGGCTGTCGGCCTCGTAGACGATGATCGCCCCCCAGTCATCTAGTGTCGGACCGCTGATCGCCAGTTTACCCGCCGCCAACAACTCGCCCAGATACTGACGGTGGCTCGGCCGTATGGCAGCGATTTTGTCCTTATCCGAGGTGTATTCGATCAGGGCGGCAACTTTCATCGGCCAGACTCCGTTTGTGTCTGGCTCTGTGGTCGCATCGCAAGCAGCAGCACCGCATGTAGGCCAAACAACGCCATGCCATAGAACGCATCTGCCAAGAGTGTGTTCTGGTAAAAGGGCAGAGCGGCACCATAGCAGTGTATCAGCCCGGCTAGATCGCGGCTGTACATTTGGCCGGAGCTATCCCCAAGCCAGACAAGAAAGTTAGAGACGACGAAGTAAGGTAGCCCCCCCAGCAGTAGCACAGCAGCCGTGGCCGTGGCTCCCACAGCCAAGCGTCCACTCGGGATCAACCAACCGCCCACGAAATACACGAGCAAAAACCCATAGCGAATCGGAGTGCCCCAGCCAAAGGCCGAGTAGCCTAGCTTGGCAATCGGTGCAATTAGCAGCAGATCAGAAACCACCATCGCCGCGAGCGGCAGCAGAAAGGCGGCCGGATGCCGCAACCGGGCACCGGCAAAGACGCACAGAGCACCAATAGGCACGAAATGCCAGACGGACGTCTCGTAGGGGTTGTCATAGTAACAGTAGGGAATCAGCCGACAGACGACAGTCAATCCGGCTGCGAAAACAGCGAGAAGCCATGCAATCCCATTCCCCCCACGTTCCACGGTCCTTCCCCCTTTGCTGCACGTGCGATAAGGCAATAGTAGAGCCAGCCAGTGCAGACGGCAAGGCAAACCCGGGCTGGACCCACCGGTTGATCGCTAGCCGACTTAGATATGTTCACGCGATGCGGCACGGAGAACCTCCATCCAGCGGTCCCAGACCTGGCTGCGATAACGCAGTTGGTTCCACACGGCAGCCAGAGTACGCTTGGGTTGATCGCCTTTAACTCGGCGATAGACCCGCTGGGGATGGTGGTCTTGGGTAGCCGCCATTGCCGGCACTAGCGAGACACCTTGGCCAAGCCGCACCAGTTCTTGCACGGTGGCCAACTGATGAATGCGGGCAGTAACCAAGGGAGCGATATCGTGTCGCGCACAAAAGCTGCGGGTGGTGCTAGTCAGGCAATGCGCCTCATGCAGCAAGACAAACGGTTCTTTGGCCAGCGTCTCTAGGGCGATTTCCCGGTGCGTGGCCAGTGGATGCTTGTCCGGCAAACAGACAAGCAGTTCTTCGCTAAAGAGCATCTCGACGCAGAGATTTTCGCCGCTGACAGGCAGAGCCAACAAGGCCAGATCCAACTCGCCCAGGGCCAACAGTTCGAGCAGTTGCTCCGTGGGCCGCTCGATCACTTCGAGCCGGTCCCGAGGATGGGCCTGAGCAAAGCGGCCCAACACCGCTGGCAGAAAGTACGGTGCGACGGTAGGAATGGCCCCAATTACCAAGCGACCGGCCTCCGATTGATCGGCCACGACACGCTGAGCTTCATCAGCAAGGCGCAAGATTTGCTCGGCACGAAGCAGAAAGCGACGACCCGCCTCGGTCAGGCGCAGGCCGCGCGGCAGGCGTTCCAGTAGCGGACAACCTAGATGGCGTTCGAGTTTAGCGATGGCCTGGCTAAGCGAAGGTTGCGAGACACAACATTCCTCGGCAGCTTGAGTGAAGTTGCCGATTCGAGCCAGATGGACGAAGTAACGAAGCTGGTGCATTTCCATGACAGAGAGTCCTAGTGATAGGATTTTCCTATCGAAATTATAGGAACAAAGTCTTGGACCTATTGCACCCTCCTCTTTACGATTCGAGTGTCGCTCGTGATCCGTTAGAGGAACCCGATCATGTGGAACAAGATCCTGACCTCCTTCGCCCTCGGAGCCGCAGTCTCTGCAGGGCTGGTCGCTGGTGCTGCCTTTTCCGGTCCCCCACGCCTGCCCTTGCCAATCACCGAAGATGGCGGCCAACCTGTTGGTAATAACCAGAACAGCCGCACGGCAGGGGAGCATGGCCCGGTGCTGCTGGACAATTTCCATTTGCTGCAGAAGCTAGCACGCTTTGACCGCGAACGCATCCCGGAGCGGGTGGTGCATGCCCGGGGAGTAGGTGCGCACGGCGAGTTTGTCAGTTATGGTGATTGGTCCGCCTACACCAAGGCGGCATTATTCTCGGCCAAGGGCAAGGTGACGCCAACTTTCGTGCGTTTCAGCACGGTGATCCATCCGTCCGGCTCACCCGAGTCGCTGCGTGACCCGCGTGGCTTCGCCGTGAAATTTTACACCGAGCAAGGCAACTGGGATCTGGTGGGCAACAACCTACCGGTGTTCTTCATCCGCGATGCGATGCTGTTTCCCGATATGGTACACGCGCTGAAGCCAAGCCCGATCACCAATCAACAAGATCCCAACCGCTTCTTTGATTTCTTCAGCCATGTACCCGAGAGTACCCATATGCTCACCTTTTTGTTCTCGGATCTGGGAACCCCGGCCAATCTTCGCCAGATGGATGGCTTCGGCGTGCATGCGTTCAAATGGGTCAACGCAGCCGGCAAGGTGAAGTATGTCAAGTTCAACTGGCGTAGTCTACAAGGCCACAAAAACCATACTGCCCAGGAAGCAGCCCAGGCGACGGCGAGGAACCACAGCAACCACACCGAGGATTTGTACACCCAGATCGACAAAGGCAACTATCCATCGTGGGAACTGGGCGTGCAGATGATCGACCCCGAAGATTTGGACAAGTTTGAGTTCAACCCCCTGGATGCTACGAAGGTTTGGACCGGTGTCCGAGAAATCGTCGTCGGCAAGCTGACACTCAACAAGGTGCCTAGCAACTTCTTCCAATTCAGCGAGCAGGTCGCCTTCTCCCCAGCCATGGTTGTTCCAGGTATCGAACCCAGCGAAGACCGCCTCTTGCAGGGCCGGTTGTTCAGCTACGCCGATACCCAGCGCTATCGCCTGGGCACCAATTACCTCATGCTGCCGGTCAATCGCCCCAAAGTTGAAGTCCGCAACAACAACATCGACGGGGCCATGAACTTTGGCATCAGCGACTCGGATGTCAACTATGAACCCAGCATCACCACCAATGGCCGCACCGACACCCGCTCGGCGGAATACAGCAAGCTGCCCTCCACTGGGCCAGTCGTACAGCAGCCGATCACTAAAACGCTGAACTTTAAGCAAGCCGGCGAACGGTATCGCTCCTTTAGCGAAGCCGAAAGGGCCAACCTGATCAAGAACCTCTCGGACGCCCTGGGTCAGGTCAAAAACCAAACCGTCAAACTCCGTATGCTCAGCTTTTTCTACCAAGCCGACAAGGAGTATGGCTCGCGCTTGGCCGAGGCCGTGGGGGTCAAACTGGCTGATGTGCAAAAGTTGCTGGCTACCAACTAACCAACTAATTGGGGGAAAAGCTCATGACCGTTTCCTTACTCCTGATGCTAGTGCCCTTCTCGGCCCCGATCGAGTTGACTGCTCAGACACGGGCCAAACTCGAACAGATCGCCTTTCAGGCGGCCCGCGAAGGCGATACCAAAACCCTCCGCGAATACTTCCGGCTCGGCATGCCGGTCAACGTCGTTAACGAACGCGGCGATAGCTTGCTGATCCTTGCCGTGTACCACGGCCAGACCGAAGCAGCCGCGCTGATCCTGAGGCAACCAGGGTTAGAAGTGGGCTACCGCAACCGCATGGGCTTCAATGCTCTGGATGGTGCCGCCTTCAAGGGCAATGTTGAACTGATCCAGCAATTGATCCAGGCCGGGGCCAAAGTCAACGCCCAGAGCCCCAGTGGACGCACTGCCTTGATGTTGGCGGCGATGACCAATCGGCTAGAAGCGGCCAAGGAACTGCTCGCCGCCGGGGCTGATGCCAGCTTGGCCGACGAGCGGGGCACTACAGCGTTGAAGCTCGCCGAGTTACAAGGAGCCGAGGCACTGGTGAACCTGCTGCGGCAGCAGAAATAGTGAGGAGCCAGCGCGGCCCTGACTGGTATGAAGGGAGCAAGGGACCAGAGGACTAGTCCCCTGCTCCGCGCTGCCTGGGTAACGACCTACCCCCTGCCGAGTACCGCGTCCAGTGCCCAGCAGCCCCGAACGTGCGGCCCCACACTCCGCAAATGCTCCAGCAGCAGTTGATGCGTACAACCGCCGTCTTCCAGGGCGTCGGCCAGGATCGGTAGCAGGTGCCAACAACGCTCGGCCTCAATCAGGCGTGCGAGATGCTCCGCGGCGTGGTCATTGGCCTGACACCACAACGGGTTAACGACGACGGGGGGGCCAAAAATCTCATGAAATAACAGGCATTGTTCGGCTTCTTCGCGGGCCTCCACAAGGGCCGCCTGGCCGTGCGGTGCGATCAAACTCTGGCGAGCATAGTCGGCGGCATCCAGAGCGTGAAAAAAACCGTTGCCCAGGGCCAGCAGCACTGCTCGTCTGGCCATCAACCGTTGCCGCGAAAACTCGACTCGGGGGCGGTCCAGTTCCTCTTGATACAGCAAGTAGGCCGTTTGGGCCGCCTGTTCGGATTCGACCGGGTCCAGTTGGCCGTCGGCCAGTTGTTCAGCGCGATCAAGCAACGAGAGCAACTCGGGCGACGAGAACACGCGGCGACAACAGGCGACCGCAAAGAGCCGTTGTTTACGGTCCGACAGTCCGCGCTGCTGGGTGTACAGATCGTAAAGCGACGGCATCGGTCGCTCCTGTTACTCTCTACGAGTGGCCGCCTGCAGCGTGCGTTGGATATGATCGCGCACAGCCGGCAGGTCCATCTCCACCACGAGTTCAACATTAGGCCGTTGCGGACAAGCCCATCGGGTATCAATGACGCAGGTGCCGCGCGTCCAGTCCCCACGCAACTCGACTTCGGCCGGCACCGCTCGCAACGTGAACAACTCCGGCCGACAGACCGCGACCAGGCCGACGGCATCGTTGAGATGCACTCCCTCGGTGCCGCGTAAGCCCGCTGTGGGGGCCAACGCCAAGGGTAGCAGCGTCCGCAACAACGAGCCGGTCGGCGTACTCTCCTCGGGCAGCGTTCGCAGATCGGCCGGCGAATAGACCAAGCGATTGCTCACATCCAACGGGATAAGGGTGATCGGCGCACCACAAAACAACACTTGTCGCGCTGCGGCCGGATCGCACCAAAAGTGAAACTCCGACAGGGCAGCGATGTCGCCCGGCTCACGCCAGGTACCGCCCACGAAAACGATCTGCTCCAGCAATCGAGGCAATTCTGGGTCACGGTCTATCGCTCGCGCCACCACCGTGGCCGGTCCCAAAATGACCAGCGTTACCTGCTCAGGATGTTGCCGCACCAGTTCACAAAACAACCGATCGGCCGGCATCGGAGAGTGCAAGCCAACACGTGGCAGACCGCTATCCCCCAGGCCATCGTTGCCATGCAGCGCTTTGAGATGGGCATCGTAGACGATCGGCAGGGCTGCCCCGACCCGAGGCCGGCGTGGTGGGTCGAGCAATTCCACAAGTGTAAACACGTTTTGCGTAGCTTGATCGGCTTCGACACTGCCCGCGCTAGCCAACACCCCAAGAACTTCCAGTAGCGGGTCGGCCAGAGCCAAGGCCAAGGCAAAGGCTCCATCGATGCCCGAATCGGTCAGCACAATCACTTTGTGGGCCATCACCCCTCACCCCGCATCAGCCGGGGCCTCCTGTTTCGATAGCTCGATCAGCGCATGCAACCCCGCTGCCGCTGCTCCCGAGTCGATCGCCTGAGCGGCCTGCTGCACCCCCTCGGTCAGGAATGCGACTCGGCCGGCGACCCACAACGCTGCCGCCGCGTTGGCCAACACGATGTCACGGGGCGGTCCGGCTTTGCCTGCCAGCACGCCGCGTAGCACTTCTGCGCTATGAGCAGCGTCGCGTACACGCAGCTGCTCCACCGGCACGCGGGGCAGACCAAACGCCTCGGGTGTCCAACGCACTGGGGTGACTCGGGTGCCTTCGACCCAACATACCGACGTGGCTGCTCCCAAGCTCACCTCATCCAAGCCATCCTCGGCATGTAACAACGCAGCACGTTTTACCCCCAGCTGCGCCAACGCCTGGGCCATGGGTTCCAGCCACTGTCGTCGGCCCACACCTAACAATTGATAGGGGGCGGCGGTGGGATGACACAACGGACCCAGGGCGTTGAACAAGGTTGCCACTCCCAGCCGCCGCCGAACTGGTCCCAGTTTGGCCCCCACGGCTGGATGGTATAGCGGGGCCAGACAAAACGCGAGATTGGCCCTACGCAGGCTCTGCAACGGATCAAGTGTCGCGGCGAGTCCTAATTGAGCTAGAACGTCAGCGCTGCCGCTACTGCTGCTGACCGCCCGGTTGCCGTGCTTGACCACCGGTACTCCCAAAGCAGCAACGACAAAAGCTGTCGTTGTGCTGATGTTAAATGTATGTAAACCATCTCCGCCTGTGCCGCAGGTGTCTAACACGCCGGGCACTCCCGGATCAAACGACCGCGCTCGCGAGCGGATCACCCGGGCGGCGGCGGCCAACTCGTCGCCCGTCTCCCCCTTTAGCCGTAAGGCAATCAAGGCAGCGGCTCGGTCAGTGTCATTGAGTTCGTCCCCGAGAAACCCTTCCAGCAGCTGCGTCATCTGTGCAGCTGATAAATCCCGCTGATGCAGCAGATGATTCAAAAGCGGCGTAAACCATTCTGGCGGTGAAGAAAGGGGTGCCACCATGCCTTGAAAACTCTCCAGCAAGGGCCCCGCCAAGCCAGCGGAGGGGATTCCCACAAGGAAATTCTCGGTCTTGGACGAAAAAAGTCTAGCATTGTGTACGACCGTCCAATATACTGCCTTACATGATGAACGTCCTAGACCCCCTGTTCAACTGCTCATCCCATAGCGAGAGGGAACCATGGCCGATCTTCGCAACCTGACCGACAAACAACGCGAAATTTACGAGTATATCCGCCACCACATCGAGCAACAGGGTTATCCCCCTACCGTGCGGGATATCGGCACGGCTTTCAAAATCGAGTCTCCCAACGGGGTGATGTGCCACCTCAACGCCTTGGTAAAAAAAGGAGTCATCACTCGTAAGGGCAAGTCTGCTCGGGCTATCCAATTGGTTGATCATCAGCCTTCATTTTCCTCAGCTGAACTCCCTTTGGTCGGCTCCGTGGCTGCGGGTACCCCTATCGCTGCCGAGGTCACCAACGAACGCTTCAACTTTCAAGAAATGTTCGGTGGCCCGGATCACTACGTCTTGGCCGTGCGTGGTCAATCGATGATCGAGGACCACATTGACGATGGTGATTATGTCGTCATCAAACCGCAACAGACAGCTGAGAACGGCACTCGGGTCGTTGCCATGATCGATAATGAAGTAACTCTCAAAAAGTTCTACCATCACAACGGCCAAGTAACGTTGCACCCCTGCAACGGTACCATGAAGCCAATCGTGGTCAGCCCGGAGTCGGACACGCGTATTCTGGGAGTATTAGTGGGCGTGCTGCGAAAGTGCCGCTGAAGCAGACGTGCTGGTCTAGCTTGCTGCGGGTGCGACACGAATTCAATTAAGCATTCCGGCTTGCTTAACCGATTGCTTCCATGCATTCTCCGATACTCTTGTCAAGCACGGCTAGCATCTCGCCGAGTTGCTCCGCTGTGGTCGTTAAGGGTGGTCCAAACGCTAGCCAGTTCGGGTCAAATCGGCACAATAACCCGTTGGCCAGGCAGCGTCGCCCCACACGTATGCCCCAATTCTTCTCGGGGGGGAATGGCTGCTTGTTGGCTCGGTCTTGCACCCACTCGACTCCCTGTAAAAGTCCCTTACCGCGTATATCGCCGATGATGCCGTACTTAGTAGCCAGACGCTCGAAGCCGGCCCGAAGCTCCTCTCCCCGTCTACGCGCGTTGCCGCACAAATCGCGTTCGATAATCTCCCGCAGCACGGCCAACCCCGCGGCGCAGCTAATCGGGTTGCCCTCGAAGGTGTGCCCCTCCACAAATCCCGGATTTTCAGCAATCGGTCCCCAGAAGACATCAGCAATCGTACGTCGGGTGATCATTGCCGACAGCGGCGCATAGCCGCCCGACAGCCCCTTAGCCGTGCAGAGAACATCGGGAACGACACCGAATGTTTCGGCGGCAAACAAATGACCCGTGCGTCCCACTCCAGTGATGATCTCGTCAAAGATCAGTAGTACACCATGGCGATCGCAGATTTCGCGGAGCAGAGGTAGATATTCCGCTGGGGGATCGATGATACCACCCGTGTGCCCGATCGGCTCGACCATGACGGCAGCGACCGTGCAGGGGTCTTCCATCTCGATGACCTGATCGATCAAACGGGCACAGGTGATCTCGCAAGAAGGATAGCTTTTGCCGAACGGACAGCGATAACACGTCGGTGGAAACACATGCACAAACCCCGGTGCAAGCGGCTCATTGACCGTCTTGCGACTCTTCAGGCCGCTAGCCGACAGCGAGCCAAGCGTTGACCCGTGCCAACTGAGGTAACGGCTGATGATCTTGTAACGGCTGCCCTCGCCGCGCAGGCGATGATACTGCCGGGCCAGCTTAATCGCTGCCTCGGTTACCTCGCTGCCACCGCACTGAAACTTCACGGTATCCAGGTCGCCCGGACAGAGTTCGGCCAACAGATTGGCCAGCTGCACTGCCACTGGATTGGAGCCGTGCATCGGCGGTGAGAACGTGAGCCGATCGAGTTGTGCCCGAACGGCGTCGAGCACCCGGCGGTTATTGTGCCCCACCGAGGCGACATAGATGCCCGAGAGCGCATCGAGATAACGCTTACCCGAAGTATCCCAGTAAAACACATCATCGGCACGCGTCATCAGTAGCGGCGACTTGCACCATTCGGCCATCTGATCGCGAATGAAGATATGTCGCAAAAAGCGTTCTTCGCTCGCCTGGGCCTCGGTGATCAGATCGGGAAACGTCGCCGTCATAGGGAATACTCCTGGCCAATCCAGTGCAAGACACCGCGTGGCCTCTTCTCGCTGGTTGTAGGTAGAGTTATCATTTGGGATGATAGTTGTCGCGGCGGGGGGCAGAAAATGAAACACAAACAAGTAGTTGCAGCTTGGTCACGGCGTGCCTGGCTTGGCGCGACGTTCGGTGGGGCAGCAGCTGGTGTAGCAGGCACTCTCCTAGCCCAACGATATGCTTCGTTGCTGCTACCGCAACCGTGGATGGCTCCGGAAGAGTCCACTCGCCGGGCCGGTCTGCAACCACGCGACACCATGCCCGGACGCTACCCCGGGCGAGTCATTGAGGTCCGCCATCCCGGCAGCGTCACCCCGACCAACGTCATCCAGCGCCCAGCAGTCTCGGCCATGGTCGATCGTGGGATGGCCGAACTGACTGGGTACGAAGTGGGCGATCTGCAAGCCTGGGCCAGTCTATTTGAGCGGGATGATGTGGTGGGCATCAAGGTCAATCCCGTGGGGCGCAAACCCAAGAAGGGCGAACCGGGTCGAGTGGCTAACGCCGTAGGGTCGATCTCGTCGTTCGAGTTGGTAGTCAAGGTAGTCCGCAGCCTGCAAGCGCGAGGGATCCCAGCCCGCAACATCATTATCTTCGATCGCTACGCCAACGAGTTTTGTGAGGCGGGTTACAAGGATCTCGTGGAGCGCGAACTGCCTGGTGTCCGCTGGCTGTGTGCCGCCCTGAGCTACTCCAACGACCAACTCGACATCCGCGGTCGTGATCCTGATTGCCTGCCGGCCGCGCCTGAGGTGGAACGGCATGTGGTGGGTTACGACCCGGATTGCTTCGTCAGTATGGGTTTTGCCATGCCGCAGCATTCGCCGCGCGACGACCGCCGCTTCCGTTCCCACTTGACCCTGATCGTCAGCCGCCTGATCAGCAAAATGATCACCCTGCCGGTACTCAAGGATCATCGCTCCGCCGGGGTCACCCTGGCGCTGAAAAATATGAGCCACGGCCTGAACAACAACGTCTGTCGCAGTCATCTCAGCGGGATCGCCCACGGGATGCAGGCCGAGGCCGACCGCGTGCTGGGGCCGAACCAGTGCAACACCTTCATTCCTCAGGCAGTGGCGCAGCAGCGCCTGCGTGAGAAGGCAACGCTCCATCTGCTGGATGGCTTGATCGGCGTCTATGAGGGGGGACCGGGGAACTGGAACCGCACCTGGTCGACTTGGCGACACCGGGGCTTATTGTTCGCGACCGATCCGGTTGCACTAGACCATGTTGGGTGGGATCTCATCGACGCCCGTCGGGCTGAAGAAGGCTGGGCCCCCGTTGCTCGCATGGGGTTGCTATATCAGACCACTGCCACGGCACCGACCAGTGCCACCAGCCCTCTAGCTGCTGCCACGCCCCTGGAAGCGAGTAGTCTGGCTTTGGCAACGCAAATTCATATGAGTGGACGTATCAGCGAGGCGTTTAATGTCCGTCAACCCGATCATGTCATCCTCGCCGGGCAACTCAAACTGGGTGTCTTCGAACGCGAACGATTGCATTACTCCCAAACCATCCTGCCTGCCGATGCAGGATTCGCTAAGAAATGAATACGAACCAATCACCGAGGTCGTTAGGGGCGACAGCGGCTATTCTCCCCCAACGGCTCCCCCAACGAACGACGGCCCCTGCTCTCGCACTTGGCTAGAGAGGGGCCGCCTTGTGGCTTTACGGACCACAACGATTACGGGTTGGGAATCGCCGCCTGATCCCGGAAGCCGGTCGCTCGCTCTTGTTCTTCAGCCAGCACAATGATGCGGGCGGAAATCATGATGAGTAGGCTTTCGGTTTCCTTGCCGTAGCCGACGTTGCGGAACAGTCGGTTGACGTAAGGAATCTTCGAGAGCACCGGCGGGCCAAACTCGGTGCGGGCCTCGGCCATCCGTTTCAGCCCACCCAAGACCACCGTTCCCCCATCGGGGATGCGAACTTCCGTCTGCACCGAGAGGAAGGTGACGCGCGGCTGTTGGATGTACTGCGTGAACACCACCGGTTGACCCGACTGCAAGCCATCCAAGCTGGTGAACAGCGGCACCACCAACGGGAAGACCGGAATCGGCCCCGGGGCCACGCTGGACAACTGCAACGGAGCGCTAATACGCACGAAGCGTCGGTCGTCGGTGATCAGCGGTTGCACCGTCAACAGCACGTTGCCACCATCCGGCGAGGGCGTGAACTGCGGTTGGAAGGCAAACTGACCACCTGGCAGACCGACCACTTGCACGCCGGTCAACAACACCTGTTGGCTAGCGATCTGGATCAAGGCCGACTGCCCGTTGGCACAGGTAATCTTGGGAGCCTGCATGACGTTGGAGCGGGTGTCGCCTTGCAAGGCTTCGAGCATTAAGAACACCTGAATGTCGCTGAGAAACGCTAGCCCCACATTCAGGCCGCCGCCGGTGTAGCGACCAAACGTCGGGAACGTCTGATAAAACGACTGCTGAGTGATGGGAATGTCCAGCGTCGGTGTCAGGGTGCCCGCCGGAGTCAAACCAGCGATAAACCGCTTGGGGTTAAAGGCGTTGATGAAGCGGTTGGGGTCGGAGACAAAGACCCCCTGGAGCAGTTGTGGCTCAAAGCTGCGGTTTTGCTTGTCGGTCAGAATGTTCATGGCGAAGTTGACGCCGATCCGCTCGAAGAAATCTTCGGTAACGGTAATCAGACGCACTTCGATGGACACCGACTGATCCTGAAGCCGCCGCAGCGCTTGCAGCAGGTCTTGAATCTGCTCCTGGATATCAGGCGTCTGGTTGACCACCAAGCCGAAGGTCACCGGATGGTAAGCAATCGTGCCTGCTCCGCCGACATCGACCCACGATTCGGGCGCGATACTTTCCTGGATCAGTTTGATCAGCTGAGCCTCTTGGGTGTTGCCCACCTGCTGCTTGACCACCACCGGATCACCCGGGCTGCCCGAGATCGGTCCGTTGGGGGATCCCACCGCTTGACCGTTGGTCAGCGATGGTCCAGTCATCGACGGCGTCGGCGTGAACTGAATCGGCATCGAGCTATTGTTGCTGCTCGCTGGATTCATCATCGGCACATGCTGTTCCATCGGCACCACCAGGTCGGCAATCTGGTAGGTGACGGGGATCAGTTTGCCGCGAGCGTTTTCCTTGGTTGTGATCTGCAGCACTTCATCCTTGATAACATAGGTCAGCCGCACCTCACGCAGGATCAGGTTCAAGGCACTCTTGAGCGACACCTGATCCAGCCGGATCGTGATCGGGCTTTCGAGAGCCGTGCCTTGCGCTTGCAACGCCGGGGTGTCGATATAGATGTTCAGGGCATGCAGTTCACGCAGGTCATCGATCACTTGCTTCAGCGGCGTGTTCTCAAAGTTGAGATTGACCGGCGTAAGCAGTTTGCTCTCGATGGCTCGCTCCTTGGACCCAACTCGGCCAATCCGCTGCGCGCCATACGGCTCGCGTTTGCGGACCTCTTCCCAGCGTTCCTTGTCGAAGGCCACGCCAGTTTTGACCGCCTCGGAGCCGGGTTGATGCTCGGCATCGTTGAGAGCCACTCGACCCATCTCGGTGCGGCTATTCTTGACCTTGTTGTAGTCGTCGAGGTTACGCTTGTTCTGGGCGATGGTCAAAGCCGCCGTAATGACTGGGTTATCCGGGTCCAGATCACGTGCCCGCTGAGCAACCGCCACTGCACCGGCCAAATCGTTCGCTTGGAACTTGGTGTTGTACTGCCGCATCAACTCGGCGATGTTCTTCTGCTTGATTTCCTCGGCCTGCTTGCTGGCCTTGACACGCTCCATCGGAGCGTTGCGTGCCGCCGTCTGGCTGGCGAGCATGTCCTTCTGGGCTTTGACTAGCCGGTACTGATTGAGCCGGGCCTCGACTGCACGCGTCAGCAGTTTCACTTGTGACTCGTCCAGTTTGCTCTCAGCCACTTCGGCCAGATAGTCTTGTAGGATCTCCAGAGCAGCAGCCATCTGCCCGGTGCGGAATTTCTCACCCGATTGGGTCATGGCATCGAGGCTTTTAGCCCGCATCATTTGGAACAACGCCGTCTGCCGTTGCTTGTATTCGTCTTGCAGGTCGGGCGTGGAGTCGCTGACAGTGGCCTTGCCGGGCTGGTTGCCCTGGGCTAGGGTCGGCGGCAGGAGCGGCTCCTCGTTGTTGACCGGTTTGAAACCGCTGCCGGGTTGCTGATCGCTGACGATCGCCGTGCCGGGCTTGCTGGTCGGTGTCGCGCTGGGACTCATTTCGGGGGTCAGATTGATCTCCCGCAATCGCGCCAGTCGACCGGCATCGAGCAGCTTGACATCGATGGCCCCGAACATCGCCTGAGCCTGGGCATACTCTCGGCGACGATAGGCCGATTCGGCAGCATCGAAGGCTCGCTTGGCGGTAAGGCGCTTCTGGTTGAACTCCTCGGCGTCGATGGTACGCATCAGGTCCATTGCCTGATCCTGCACCCCGTGGTTGCCGGCCAGAGCTTCTTCGACCATGCGTCGAGCGGTGGCCAGTTCCCCCTTGCGGAGTTCCATACGAGCCTTATCGAGCAACTGAGCGCCCAGAGTGGGGTTGCCTGAACCCGCCTGCGGTTGATGGCTAACCGTGGTAATCGGCGCACCGCTTCCCGGCAGCACACTAGGCCTCGAGCCGGGCAGTGCTGTGGTTTGGCCGCCCTGAAGTCGTGCCATGGCTGCGTCGATGCCGGCTGTGTCGTGCTTGAAGGCGACAGCCAAGGCTCGGGCCTCTTGCAACCGAGCGGTGGCTATGCTGGCGTCGACACCCCGTCCGACCATCTCGCGGCTTTCGCGGGTCATCGTTTCGACGCGATGCAGAGCCGCTGCGGCGAGTTGCTGATAGACCAGAGCAGGCGACATTTCATCCGCAGCGAAGACCGCCCGTAACTTCATCGCTTCGCTGACTTTGTTCTTGGCCTCGATCAGCTTGCCCTCACTTTGGAGCCGCATCGCCTCGGCCACCAGTTGCTGAGCGCGTAACTTTTCGTTAACCTCAGGCACCATGGGACGCGGCACGCTGGGTGGCGGCGTGGTTAGGGCGGTAGTGTTGGGTGCGGGCGTGCCCGGCATTGGACCCGGAAGCGTTGCCGGGGAAGGTTTGTTGTCGGTGCGTACCACTGCCCCAGGCATGCTAGGCACCGAAGTGGCTCGCGACTTGGCCATCTGGCAGTCGGCCAATAGCTTGCTGGGGCGGTCACCCAGATCCCAGGCCGAGTAGGCGTTGAACAGCGTCTGCGACTTGTAGGCGCAGCGGCTAGCTCCTTCATGATCGCCCTGAGCCAGCAGCCGACGACCTTCGGCTAACAGCCGCGTAGCCTCTTGGCGGTCGCGTTTCTGACGAGCCTTGGCGACATCACGGCTGACGCTATCGGGGGTGTCCTCGAACAAGCCCCACGAAAGCCCGGTTGCCGACTTGCAGCGTTGAGCCATGGCTGCTGCCTCGTCGATGCGTCCCTGGGTCAAAGCCTTGCGGGCGTCGGCGAGCAGTTGAACTGCTTCGGTTTTGGTACGCGGCACGGGATAGCTGCTGCTGGGACTAAGCTTGGCAGAACCCAAGTTCGACGGTTCCTTTTCGCCTTCTAGGCGATCCAGATCAGCCAAAATTTTTTCCGGGCTGTCGTCCCACCAGCCGAACTTGACATTCAGGGCCGCCGCCTTGTTAGCATGCGAGCGGGCCTCGGCCCACTTTTTGGCCACCATCGCCGAGCGTGCCTGCTTGATAAGATTGCGCGCGGCCTGCTCGCGCTCAACCAGGCTTGTGGAAGTCTTGGAATGGCTCGTTGTTGAACCCGTTCCGGCCGACCGGCGAGCCGTCTCGATGTCTTTGAGCACTTTGGCCGGGGTATCATTGAAGCCGGTAAAACTGAACAACCCGGAGGACTTCTCTGCGGCACGCGCGTAGCGTTCGGCCTGATCGTAGTCCTTGCGTTCCATTGCCGCCCGAGCCGCCTTGAGCATCGCTTTCGGGTCGTTCCGTGTCTTTTCGATATCGGCCTTGAGCTTGGCCGGCGAGTCTTCGTTGTAGCTGAAGGTCAGGCTGCTTTTGTCGACTTCTTCGGCGACCTGCTGGGCCGCTTCGAGATTGCCCTGACTGAGTAATGCGCGACCACGCAACAACTTAGCGCGGGCATCGGACTTGGGATCCGATGCGGTAGAGACCATCGGCGACATCGCCGAATCGCCTGGCGATTGAGCCTGCAAGGAGGCGGAGAAGCCCAGACCCAACTGGGTCAACACCCCCGCGACCAGCATGCACGACCGCCAACTTCGGTAGCCTTGATTTGCCCTGGACACCATTGCCCTCCTTGCGGCATCGGCCGCTGGCTTCGCGAGTCGAGAACCTCAATGCCCGGACGAATAACCCCCTTCGCCGGGAAAGAGCGGCCGCGGCTCCTCCACCCCAGATGAAGGGGGCGGCCGCGACCCGCAACGCCGAACCAAAATCTTCCCATAGGGCCTGCTAACGGAAGAGCCGAGCGATCTCTCCGACAGGTTCCAAACCTTGCCTCCATGGGTTGAAGCGGCAGTTCCATAGCGTCAAGGACAGCCCAGGTCAAGTCTAATTTCGCCGGATCGCCGGCTTCGTCTTGGCTCCGGGATGGCAGATTCGATCACCGGGTCGAGTCCCTCAATGAGACAACTTGACAACTTCATTCAGACATCTCCGACAACTTCAGTTCCTGGTTCAAGGCCATTGGTTGGGAGGGAAACATCCTATTCAGACTGTGAAGCGATCAGCCCCTCCTGTTGCGTAGTCTGGTGCGTCGCACCCAGTAATCCTCCCCGGCTTCGCCATTGACTCGGGCTTGGGCTGGGGGCTATAGACAACTCTCTTGATCTTTTTCGAGGAGTGCCAACCGATGACCCTCTCCTCCTGTGTCTCGTTTCCTTCTATATTCCACGTTCCGGCCTGGGCGTTTCGTCGGGTGGCCATCGAAGAGATCGCCCCCTTACGCAAAAACCCCGCGCCGGGCCATACCTTTCCGATCTCGCTACTCAAAAACGCGGACGAACAGACCGTTGTGGCCGTCGCTGCACTGATGCAAGCCGTCGAGCGGTTCGGCCAGCCTCTGACGTTTTACCGGGATTGGGCGGTCCTTGCCGCGCCGCGATTCATTGGCCGAGATTGCATCGGTCAAGCGATCCCCGAATATACACGCGAAGGGCCTTGGAGTGTGTCACCGCACATTATCCCGCATCGCTCGTTGCATTCGACCTCGGGCACCATCACTTTAGTTCTGGGTAGCAGTGGTCCCAACCACGGTGTAGGGGGCGGACCCGATGGCGAAACCGAGGGGCTGCTTGCCGCCCTGGCCATGCTGGCCGAACGTCCCGTCCCGGGGGTCTGGTTAGCTTTGTCCCGCGTCACACCCCTGCAAGACTGCGATTGCTCGCTGGGTCGGCCGCGTGATGGCTCACTGGTCGAAGCCTTGGTACTCGCGTTAACCCGAGAAGCACCTGGGCAGCCGTTGCGCCTGATCCCCTCGTCTCGGAGCGACGGGGCAGCAGATCTCGATGCCCTACACTCCTTTTTGCAACACGGCGGGACGGTTCCGCTGGCCCGCATGGGGTTCCTTCAAGCCGCCTGATTCGGGAGTCGCGACATGGATCGGCCGATGGCTGTTTATATCACCGGTGTTGGAGCTTGCACGCCCTTGGGACATTCGCTGGCCGAAGTAGCTGGCGCATTGCTGGCCGGCAAATCGGCTATTCGGCGGGTAGACGAGCTAACACAGGAGAGCCACCCCTGCCGGATCGGGGGTCCTATTGGTCCGGTGCCTTGTCCGCCAGGGGAAGAACTCCATTCGTTTGCTCAACTATCTCGCTTGGAACAGTTAGTGCGGTTTTGCTGCATCCAGGCTTTACGCGATGCCGGCCTGTGGGAACTCCGCCATGAGCGACGCATCGGCATCGTGCTGGGACTGGGGGCTGAGTGGATGTTGCCCTGGGAACAAACTGGACTGGCCGCGCCGGATATCCGCCTGTGGCAACCGGACTGCGCCGAGCAGGGCATGGTCGAACGCACGCGTCGGCATCTAGGACTCAACGGGCCGATAGCGACAGTCTCCGCGGCCTGTGCCAGCAGCAATGTCGCTTTGGCCCAGGCGCGTTCGTGGCTCCGGTTGGGCTGGTGCGATGTCGTTCTAGCGGGCGGCTGTGATACCGGCGTTTCCCCACTCTCCTTGGCAGCGTTTGGAAACCTGCGTGCCCTGTCGCGCCGCAACGACTCTCCCCAGGCTGCCTCACGCCCCTTTGATCGTAGCCGAGATGGCTTTGTCGTCGGCGAGGGAGGGGTGGTGTTCACCCTGGAACGCGCCGCGGATGCGGCCCGACGCACGGCGACCGTTCATGCGGAAGTAGCGGGATATGGCTCGACTTCCGATGCGTATCATATGGTGATACCCAATCCTGAGCCGGGGCCAGCCTCTCGGGCGGTGCTTCTAGCGCTGACCGACGCGGGGCTGAACCCCGACCAAGTCGATTACGTCAACGCCCATGCCACCAGCACACCTGTGGGCGATACCTCCGAGGCTCGCGTCCTGGCCACGGTCCTGGGCAACCATCTGCCCCATGTCCCCGTCTCTTCTACCAAAAGCATGACTGGCCATCTGCTCACTGCGGCGGCGGCCATCGAGGCGTTGGCCTGTATCGCTGCCATCCAGCATCACGCCGTGCCACCCACCATAAATTTGGACGATCCCGACCCCACTTGTCATTTGCGTCATGTTCCGCACGAGGCTCAGCAACACCGCGTCAAGGTGGCCGTCAGCAATTCGTTTGGCTTCGGGGGGAGCAACGCATGCCTGGTACTCCGGGCGGCCTAAAGACCTTCAGAGATTCATCGATACGTACAGTTACAACTCCGTGGAGGTTCGGCCAATGCAAAACAAGTAGCTGCCGACCAGGTCAGGGCTAAGTGAGGGCGGCGCTGTCCCTGGTCAGTGAGACTCGCTAGAATGGCCGTATTGGCAATCGACCAGGGAAGGAATCAGACCATGATTGTGGAAATAACGCCCAGCTTACGCGTTGGGCCAGGTTGTCCGCTATTGTTTATCCTTGGCCCCTGTGTGATCGAATCGCGTGACCTAATCCTGCGGGTTGCCGACAACCTCGCTTCGTTGAGCCAACGCCGGGGGGTGCCGATCGTCTTTAAGTCTTCCTTCGACAAAGCCAACCGCTCCTCGGGCCGATCGTTCCGCGGTCCGGGCCTGGATGAAGGTTTACGCATCCTGGCAGAGGTCCGCGCCACGACCGACTTGCCCGTCCTAACCGATGTTCACGAGACAACTCAATGTGTTCCAGCAGGCCAAGTCTGCGACATCTTACAAATCCCCGCCTTCCTTGCTCGCCAAACCGACCTATTACTCGCCGCCGGGCAGACCGGTAAGACCGTCAACGTCAAGAAGGGGCAGTTCATGGCTCCCTGGGACATGAAGAACGTGGTGGCCAAGCTCTCCGAGGTCGGCAACTCCCGGGTCTTGCTCACCGAACGCGGTTCCTCGTTTGGCTACAACGCTCTGGTGGCCGACATGCGTAGTATTCCATGGATGCAGGAATTGGATCGGCCAGTGATCTTTGACGCGACTCACAGCGTACAGAAACCAGGGGCAGCGGGAGACCGCAGTGGCGGCGATCGGGAGATGGTGCCGGTATTGGCCCGGGCAGCGGTAGCAGCTGGCTGCGATGGGGTGTTCCTGGAGACGCATCCCAATCCCGAAGCGGCCCTGAGTGACGGTCCCAATATGATCGCGTTGGACCAGTTGCCCGCCCTGATCGATTGCCTGCTTCGTCTGCGCGAGGCCCTACAAGATACGCGGAAGCCCGCTTCCGGTTCTCTCACGAGGTAACACATGTCCGATGAGGTTCGTACGTCGAGCGGCACCCGCTGGATTCTTTTGGTCTGGGTCGCCGTGCCTTTGTTCTTGCTCCTGGCAGTGGTGCTTGCCATTTTGTGGCAGACGCCCCGCTACAGCCGCACCAGCGACGACAAAGACCCAACCCATCGACAAACCAACGAGTTGGCCGCCGTGCGAGCGACACTGAACAAGCAAGATGACGTGAACACATGTAAATCAGTGATCACCAAGCTCAACGCGCACTTGCGACAAGCCCCCGAACATTCCGTCCCGGAACTCTCGCCGGCCGATCGGGCTCGCTTCCAAGCTGAGTTTCGTCTCAACGAGGAGGATTTGGCCGAGGTTGCCAGCACCACCTTCACCATGCTCGATGCCCATCATTTGGCGACCTGCTTGCTGCTTCGCGATGCGGCTCGCTCGCTCGAAATTACTGCTCCGGCCGCTAAGGGCGTTGGCGTCGTTCGCTTGACACCTCTGCAACGCGCCCAGGTGGCTTTCGATTGGGTCAATCGTCAGATTCGTTTGCAAGGTCCCACCCCGGAGCCGGCCCCAGTGGCCTTCACTTTGCGCCGGGGTTGGGGCAGTCCCCTGGAACGTGCCTTGGTTTACCTGGCTCTGCTGGAGCAATACGGCCTCAGCGAGGACGACAACGCCGGCCTACAAGGCTGCCTGTTACTGTTGCCAGCTAAGGACCGTGAACCTCCACGTCTGTGGGCTTGTGGGGTGGCCTTTGGTACCAAGCCGGACGCCCTGTATCTGTTTGATCCGCGGATCGGTCTAGCCATCCCTGGGCCAGACGGCAAAGGGGTTGCGACGCTGGCCCAAGCGCAGAACGACCCCAAGGTTCTCGCGCAACTCGACACGCCCGAGCAGAAATATGATGTGACCGCTGCCGACGCCAAGGCCGCCGAGATCGAACTGGTCGTACCGCTTTCGGCGATCTCGACGCGAATGATGCTGCTGCAGAACACCCTCTTGCGTGAACGCACCTGGCAGAAAAAGTCGCTGCCTGCCCCTATTCGGGTTCGTCTCGCTGAAAACCCTGCCATCGTCCGAGCTATAATCCAATCGGCCGCCAAAGAGCAGAAGGTTCGTTTTGCCGCCGACCTGTGCGTGTTGCTAAGCCGTTCGCTCTCGCGTGACGAGGGGGGCACTGATCGGCCGCAGCCGTTCGATTTGGCGACCATACCGGGGTTTGCGACGCGAACCACTGGTTTGGTAGCAAGTGTGTCACGTCAACAACTTTTACTACTGCTTTCGACCCCGTGGCGCTACTTCCCGCGGGGCTTTGCCAACACCGATGAGTTCAGCCTCTACGATGGAGCCGGCCGCGACTTGCGGGCGATGTTCCAGGGGGCAACGCTACGCTACCTCGAGGATCCCAACTCGCCGCGTGAGGCGATTCTGCGTGGTCGAGTGGGCAGCAGCACCAGCGAGGGGTTGGTCAAGGAACGCGAGACGTGGCAGATCGCCCGGCAACGCACTCTGCCTGAAGATCAGTTGCGAGCCGGTATCGAACGCTGGATCGCAGATACCAATCGCGTGCGCGCTCAGCTGCTTCAGGGCGAAATCTCCGAAACCCAAGGCCGCGATTTGCTCAACAAACTCTTTCGCTTTCGCAGCGGTGATCCGATGGACGTGTTGATGAGCCATTCCATCGGCACTGCTCGAGCCATTGAATTGACCTATCAACTGGGCCTGTGCATGCAGGAACGCGCCATCCGCGATGCCGCCCGGGCCGCGTTGTCGGCCCAAACCGGCGTCAAGCTCAGCGATGAGGAACGTCGCGCCCAGGAGGCATATCGCGCGGCCGAGGGCTGGTGGCGCGAATCACTGAGTCTGTTCCCAAATGCAGCCACCGTACCAGCGGTTCGGCGCTTGCGAGGCGAGGCCTTGTGGGCACTGGGCCAAAAAGATGAGGCCCGTGCGATGTGGAAAGACATTCCGCCGGTTTTCCTCCCCGTCGAACGGGTGACCGGCCCCTGGTTGATGCGGCAAAACTAGCGTCGAGATCCCACTTGAGAACGTATCGATGCAGCCGGCCACGTCAGGCGGCTAGCAACAGAGCATCGTGAGAAACACATGCGCTATGCTGAACAGTCAGTAACCATGTAGGTGTTTCGTTCAGCGCTTAGGAGACACATGTGCTATCAGCTACATGCTTTACACTCTCTCCTCTTCTAAATGCCGAGGGCGGGACTTGAACCCGCACGCCTTTAGGGCACCAGATCCTAAGTCTGGCGTGTCTGCCATTTCACCACCTCGGCGTATCGTCATCGTAACCAACTCCCGCCGGGAACGTCAAGAGAAGAGGTAGAACTGCGAGATTGACCCGTGCCCAACGGCCCGACAAAGCCCACTGTGCCTTGAGCAAATGCTTCGATACGATCTTCTAAAACGCTGTTTCTTGGTGGGTGTCTCGCGGTGAATCGAACGCCAATCCTCTTTGCCAACGTCCTGATCATCGCAACATGTGGCCTGATTTATGAGTTCCAGGCTGCTACCCTGGCTAGCTATCTATTAGGCGATTCAGTGACCCAGTATTCGCTGATCATCGGGCTGTATCTGTCGGCCTTGGGGATCGGGGCGTGGTTGTCGGGTTTTGTGGTACACCAGTTGGCCCAGAGGTTTCTCGAAATCGAGTAGGGCGTAGCTCTTCTGGGTGGCTTCTCTGTCCCGCTTCTGTATCTGTGCCATGTGAAAACGTCAGTCTTCGTTTCGATGCTCTATGGCAGCGTCCTGGCTGTCGGCACCCTGGTAGGACTTGAACTACCGCTGCTAATGCGGATCGCCAGCGAAAAGCTCGACCTGAAGGATCTAGTTTCACGCGTGCTGAGCTTCGACTAGCTCGGCTCGCTAGCAGTAGCGTTGCTGTTCCCGCTGTTTCTGGTGCCGGTACTCGGGACGGTTCGCACTAGCCTGCTCGTCGGCCTGTTCAACGCTGCCGTCGCGCTTTGGGGCACCTGGTTGCTCCGCGACCTGATCCGCGGCAGGGTTGTCGGTTTGCGGTTGCGTGGCGTGTTGCTGCTCTTGCTGCTGAGCCTCAGCTTGTGGTTTGCTCAACTCTTTGCTGACTCTGTCGAAAATGCCGCCCTGGAGGGCGGCATTTTGTTCGCCAGAACCACGCCCTATCAGCGTATCGCAGTGACCGAGCACAAGGGCGGCTTCAGTCGTTTTCTCAACGCACATCATCAGTTTTTCAGCGGCGACGAATATCGCTATCACGAGGCGTTAGCCCACCTTGCTCTCCTTACTGCTGGCAAGCGTGAGCGCGTCCTCATTCTTGACGGGGGTGATGGCCTTGCTCTGCGTGAAGTATTGCGTTATTCTGATGTTTCCCAGGCTATTCTCGTCGATATCGATCCAGAGATGACCAGCCTCTCGACCAAGTTACCTTGC
>JBDNDE010000050.1:0-18390 GCA_046719305.1 Gemmataceae bacterium
CAGGCATGTTGCCGTCGAACGCTTCCTGGTCGATCGCAAGACCGGCAAACCGATGCCCAAAGTACGCTGGCTGTTCACCGGTTCGGTGATGGAAAAGGTCGCGCCGGACAAGCCTGAAGTCTACGGGGCCGACGAATCCGGCACCCTGATCGCGATTTTTCCGGTCACAGGGGCCACGGTGTTTCAATCAAGCCTGAGCCTAGCCGATGAGAAGTTCGTCAAGCTGGAGGTGTCGGACAAACTCCCCAAGGTGGGCACACCTGTTCAGTTGATCATCAGTGTCGGAAAGTGAGGTGCTAGTATGCGTTGGCTTACGTTCCCTGCACTGCTGTTGCTGCTCGGCTGTGCCGAAAAAACCTCCCCCATGCCCAGACAGACGACCCCCGACTCGTTCGACGGCCCTGCAATCGTCGCGGCCAAACAGTCCTCGCCCGAACAATCATCGCCCAAGCAAACTCCGTCTGCTCCGCTGCTCACCTTACCAGCGGTACTCGATCGCGGTGCCCTGGTCGTGGCCAACCAAGCCCCCCCTGCCCTGCCGCCGTTGGTGTTACCTTCAGGGCCAGCGGGCAAACTGTTGGGCGAAGTGCTGGCCCCCATGCAACGCCCTGGTGTCTTGGAGAACCCCTCCCCCACCCTGCCGTCGGTTCCCCGACCGCGTGAAACGGCTCTGGACCCGCTGCTGACGCCCTTGCCCGCACCGAGGCCGCGCCTCTCCCAGTCTGTTCGGCCGATTCAGCCACAAACCGCCGCCGAGGAAACACTTGGAGACGATTTCCCGGTGCCGATGCAACCGGTTGGGCCCCCCTTCACTCCTGGTGAGCGAGCGCGCGAAAGCTGCGAAGATGCCCGGGTGGCCCCGCAGTTGCCCTATCTGGTTGGGCCGCCGGTTGATCGTGTGCCGCTCGATGACCCGACCTTGCCGGCTGCGACACAGGCTATTCTGTTGGCTCCTATTCCCGTGCGGACGACAGCCCTTCCCTTCGAGCCGATCCGACTGCCCGAGCCATACGAATTTCGCAAGCCGCTGCTGACCGCCGAACCGGAAGAAGATTTCACGCCGATCGAGCGATGAAGCCGTCAGTCGCTTTGTCTGGCAAGCTGGGCTGAGAACGCCCCCAGCTGGCCTCCGCGCACGGTTAGCGTTTTCGTTCAGCCGATAACCTGTGGGACGA
Source organism: Gemmataceae bacterium (assembly GCA_046719305.1). Taxonomy (GTDB): domain Bacteria; phylum Planctomycetota; class Planctomycetia; order Gemmatales; family Gemmataceae; genus RGDT01. The sequence goes on from JBDNDE010000050.1 coordinate 1,176, forward strand.
CCTCTTCACTGCCGAAGTGGAGTCCGTTTTGCGTAAACAGACGCCAGCGTTCGCGATGATGGTAGGTACGTCCGACCTCGGTCCTAACCACCAACGGTGAGAGTGTCTCCATTTCCAACATATCAGCATTCGTAAAAGTCTCAAAATTGCAGCTGCGATCGGGATACTCGGCTAGCGGATCATAGGCGAACTCCTTTACAAACACCTCCTGGCCCAGCACATAAGCCGACCAGCCTTGCGTCTGCAATAAGCCGAGTTTTGTCGGGGTTGTGGCCGAGGAGTCTTGACGCAGATGGATCGCTCGCTGGCCCCAGTAAAACCGCGGGTCGTTGAGATAGGTGAACGGCCAGAGTACCAGGTTCTGGTTGGGAGCATAGTCGTTGGCGGAGCGGGCGTTTTCAGGCGGTCCGGGGTGCGCTGCCTTGGGGGGGAGTGGCAGCCACTCAAAACCGCCCGGAGCCAGCACCGTCAATGCCCACAGCGAGAAGCCCGAGACTTGCGGCCCCGTGGGCGTGATCAGGTGATCCACCGTCACGGCTCCTTGCTCGAAGGAAAGGTGGAACTGCTTACGCAAGGCGTAGTGAGGATCGTCCTGGGTAAGGATCACGCCCTGCGGCGTGCGTTGCCACTGGATCGGTGAATTATCGGGGGCATAGGTACGTGTCAGATCCTCGGGAGCAGTCCAGAGCCGATGCCCACCGCGAGGCATCCAAGTTGGCTCGCCGGCACGGCCCAGCTGTTCGGGGATGAGGTGAAAGACATTTGGCCCATCGTGGCGACGAAAGCTCAAGATACGCGGACCGACGCTCAGGGGAACGAGTAGTTCATAGCGATCGTCCCAGATACGAAGGACCTCGGGCCAGCCCCACTGTGCTATCGTTTCTATCTTCATTGGTTAGTCTCACCCAATGATTTGTGTCTTCATTCATTGGACCCATCCGTAGCCGGCGGAGGGTCGTTGGACAACTCTTTACTGCCAACAATGGTGAGATTCATGCCGACTTGCACGGTCACTGGGATACCATCGATTTCGATAGTGACCTTCTCGTTGAGATACCAGCCCAGTGAGCCGGTAGAAAACTCCTTAGGAGAAGCGACCCAGCGGGTGCCATTCACGCTGATCTCGACGGGTTTGGCACAGGTGTGAAACTGTTTACGCGAGATAGAACAGATGGTTTTCTTAGCCACGACGCAACCCTCAGAGAAGGACACCAACCAAGCCAATACTTCGGTTGGGGCAGAGGGTCGCTCCCCCATCAGCAAGCGACCATGCCTTCCTCGGAGAGGTTGTATTAGTCTTTGGGGATCTTGTCGTCAAACAATCGAGCGATGTTGTCGATGATCGGCTTGCCTACCTTGGTCGAACGATGGTAGCCCCACATCCCCTGAATCAACTCAAACGTCATGATGCCCACCACAAACAGCACCACAAACGTCGGAAACAGAAAAATCGCCGGCATTGGACCCCAGTCGGCTACCGGGGCAGGGGCCGCTTCTGAACGCAGATCGTCCTCGTCGTCCAGATCGTCCTCGTCGTCGTCGACAACCGCTACTGCCCCCTTTTTCCTGGCCGGCTTCTTCTTGGGTTGCTCGTCTTCTTCGAATTCGCCGAAATCTAGTTCCTCATCGTCGGCCAAGGCCTTAGACTTGGCCCCCCTGGCTTGGGCAGCGGCTGAGGAACGCTTCCGGGCAACGGTGGCAGCGGCCTCATCGGCCTCTTCCTCATCGAGAGAGACAACCTGGCTGGCGGATTCATCGTCGATCTGTTCAAGGTCAATGTCGAACTCACTCTCCTCTAGGTCGGTGTCCTGATCAAGCGACACGACCTCCGAGGCCGAATCGTCCTCACCAAGAGGTTCCAATTCGAGGTTGGTTTCCTCGAAGATGTCCTTCCCATCGGCCGAATCGTCCCTAAGGACGGCCTCGTCGTCGAGTGTTAGTTCAAACTCGCTGTCGCTGTTTTCTTCCAAGGCCAACTCGGGGCCGCTATCCAGGGCGAGATCCGGTCCACTGTCCAACGAGAGTTCAAACTCACTGGAGGAGGAGGGATCGACCGAGGAATCCTCGTCGAGTGACAACTCGAACTCACTAGAGGAATCTTCAGGATTCGCAGCAGGGGGAGCCTTCTTGCCACCCTTAGCTGCCTTAGGCGACCGAACTGCTGGCTTGGGAGTTGTTTCCTCATCCAAGCTCAACTCAAACTCCAACTCATCGCTGCCTCCCTCCTCTAACGAAATGCCGCTATCGACAGCATCCTTGAGATTGATGCCACTGTTGCCGGCATTAGGAGCGGGAAGACCGTCGAAATCGACTTCGTCGTCGCCAGCTAACAAAGGAATCTCGCCGGAGCCAAGATCATCGCGAGCCTTATCCGGGTCAAAGGCAATCATCTCATGTTCACTGCTTCCATCCTTGAGCTTCTTGGATTTTTTGTTACCTAGATCAAGGTCTGGCTCGGAAATCTCGTAGGGCGAGGTGGTCGGCAAAACTGGCATGTTGGGGTTGTACTGCGTTTGGGCGGCACGTGGCTGGCCCGATTTCGCTTGCTTGGATTGTAGTTTGGCTTGCTCCGCATCCAAGTCGATTTCTTCAGTGATGATATTCGCTGAAGAGCCAGGGTTGCCCTTGGCAGCATCCTGGAGGCGAATATCGCTATCGGAGGGAGATTTGGATTCCTCCACGAGTTTGACATCGCTATCGCTACCACGATCCAGCCGTACACCGCTATCGGCCGCCCGACGGCGTGGGTTGGGTTCATCGAGACGCACATCGGAATCAGAACCCAGTGAGAGATGATCATCGAAGACGAGGCGGACATCAGAGTCACTGGAGGTCGTCGCCTGCTTGGCTTCTCCCAAGGTCAACTCCGGTTCGCTGTCGGCCCCGCGACGCCGTGCTTCCTCCTCAATGTCACTGGCTTTGAAGCGCCAGTTGCCCCGATCCTGGAAAGCCCGGATCTGTTTCTTCTTGGCCATCTCTCGCAGAGCATCGGCCGACATGCCGAGTTTCTGGGCGGCCTCTTCAAGGGTTAGGTATTGCTGCGCCATGATCGACCTGCGGAGAATGGTTCCAAAGCGAGATAGGCGGAACTCCACCACCACAGAGATGGCCCGCCTAGTTCATTGTACCGCTCTGTTGGCCGAGTGCAAGCAACTCCGGACGGGATCCTCCGCCCGATGTGCCGGGTCGTAGCGGTCCTACCGGGTCGATGCCCGGGCTGGGCTTACAACGGTGCCAAATTGCCCTGGTCATCGAAGCAGTACGGCCCAAGTGGGGCGATCACCTCGAACCGGGTTTGCGGGGAAGGATCGTCCAGGACCGCTTGGCTAACCTCGACTTCATCGACGTGGAGCGTGTCCAAGATGCGAACCACGCGGGCCTCGTGCGGTTGCCGCAATCCGATAATCTTCAAAGCAGCTTCGATCACCTCCCGATCACTGTTCATCGTAACGGGCAGAAATGCTCCCTCGGGATAGCCCGCCGTCAGACAGTTGGTCACGGTATCGGCATAGTTCATGCTTTGGATCAAGCGGTTGGTCGTGAAGTCGGCCAAGCCGATGCCGCTGGCGTTGCCCTGGGTTTTGGGAGACAGAGCACGCACGAAAATCAGCCGATAGTTCGGCATCTCTGGTGGTGCAGGCTGTCCACGAAACGCGCGTTTGCGACCGACGACGTTGGTGTCCATGCCGCTGCCGCTGATTTCTTTGCCAATCTGATCGACAATCAGCAAATCGCCGGTTCGTACTGGAAGTTTGGGCAACAACCGCCGGGCCTGGATCAGCAACGCTTCCTCACGACGTTCAAAATCGTCGGGCTCGATGGCTTCGATGAAAGCTGTCTCGTCATAGCCGTTCTCGACGATTGCCAGGCCGAAGGCGATGGGAGCGCAGGCGAGCAAGGTTCGGGCGACCGAGCGGACGACGCGATCGTACTCTTGCTCGATCAACAAACGATGATACCACAAGGCTCCGGCGTGTTTACCCAAACCAATAAGCATCATCTTTAACAACCCGCTTTCGATCGGCCCATGAAAAGCCGTGTGCGGTTTGATGCGAGCAATGACGGCGATGTGGTCGGCCTCGTGGGCGTGACGGTCGAGGTGGACCGGCCAGCCTTCCGGGGTGGTGCCGATTTCGACGGTCTCCATGCTTGCCAAGATCGGCACCCCGACGAACTCTTCTGTGATCCCGTAGCTTTCGAGGATGCTACGTTGCTTGGCCGCGATCCCGCCGCCGTGGCTGCCCATGGTCGGAATGAGAAAGGGTCGCGCTCCCAGGCTTTTGAGATGATCGGCCACGGCTTTGAGAATGACGGGGATGTTAGCGATGCCGCGACTGCCGGCGGTGAGGGCAACGCGTTGACCGGGCTTGATGCGTTGGGCTAGATCGAGACGTTCTAATTCGCTCTGGACGGTTCCTGGAATATCCGAGAGAATGGGCCGCTCAAGGTGTTGACGTACCCGGTACATGGTTGGCAGGATCATCGGCATCGGCTCCGCAAACAGGTGCAGAGCATGCTAGGCGACAAAGGCGGGAGCGACCAGCGCCATGAATGAGGCAGGCTACGAATGCGACGAATGCGGCATGTGCTGCAAGAGTTTTCCCATCTTCGCCTCGCAGGCGGATGCCCAGCGGGAACCGCGCGTCGCCAGCGAGGGTCGTCGTCTGCCGATGCAGATGGTCGATGACCGCTGGACGTATCGGCTGTACCCGTTGCCGTTTCTAGATTCGTGCCCGTTCGCGGGAACAGACCGCCGCTGCACAATCTATGCTACGCGACCAACTGTGTGCCGGGAGATGCCCGCAGGCGGGTTGCAATGTCAGGATGCCCGCCGCCGTCATGGTTTACCGCCGTTGCTACCAGTAGGAAGCCCAGGAACTGTCAGCTAGAGAGAACGCTGAGTACGCTTTGACCTCTTCAGGTGGTTGCTCTCGGCTTGCAATTGACCTTGATTTCCCCGGCCTGCTTTAGCTCCAATGTCTCAGCTGTTAGGCGTTGACGTAGCGGCTTAGACGGCCACTTGCCAGGATGGCAGATATGATCGATCGTCGTAGTCAGGTGCAGACCTTCACCTTCTTCGTCTCCGATCTCGTGCTGACTGCGTTGATGTGGTTGGCCGCCTATTACGTTCGCTTCCAGGCTGGCTGGTTCGTCTGGGAAGGGGACGTTCCGCCATTTTATTGGTGCTGGCGACAGCTTCCTTTGGTGTGTCTCCTGGCAGCGTTTGCCTATAAGCTCGCAGGGATGTACCACATTGGTCGGCTGCGGCGTTTTCGGGAAGAGATGCTGGCCGTCGGCAAAGGGGTGGGGCTGCTAGGGTTGTTCTTGCTCACAGTGCTGTTCTTTCTGCGCGATCCCTACGAAAGCCGGGGCAATTTTCTTCTGTTTGGTATCGGGGTCTTGTTGGCCATCTTGATCGCGCGACGGGTCGGCTGGGGGGTGCTGAAGCAGTTGCGTTCACGCGGCTACAATCGCACTCAGGCGTTGATCGTCGGCACCGGTCGCGCGGCGCGGCGGCTCGATCGCACCCTGCGTAAACTCCGCTGGTTGGGCATCGTCAACGTCGGCTTTGTCGAAGACCGCCGTAGCCCTCTGTGTGATGATCTGGCCATCCTTGGCGGCTTCGAAGAGTTGCCCCGGCTGATTACAGAAAAAGCCGTCTCGCATGTTTTTATTGCGTTGCCGTTCAAGCGCTATGAGGATGTCCGCCGGGTCTTCGGCATCCTGTCGCAGACCACGGCCGAGGTGCGGCTGGTGCCCGATGTGCCCAGCATGGCGGGGTTGTCGCTGACCACCACACAGCTCGACGGCTTACCGGTAATCGGTCTGCGGGAGAGTCAACATTACGGCATTAACATCGTTGTCAAACGGGTTATGGATGTAATCATCGCCAGCATTGCCTTGGTGGTCTTTGCACCGGTGATGGCGTTTATCGCCCTGGCGATCAAGCTCAGCAGTCCGGGGCCGATCCTGTTTCGCCAGACGCGCTGCGGCCTGAATGGCAAACCGTTTCAAATGCTCAAATTTCGTTCGATGCGGGTGGATGCCGAGAAAGCTACGGGGGCCGTTTGGGCCAAAAAAGACGACGACCGGCGTACCTGGATTGGGCGGATCATTCGACCAACAAGCCTGGACGAGTTGCCGCAACTGTTCAACGTGTTGTGGGGGGAGATGAGTTTGGTCGGCCCGCGTCCGGAGCGGCCGGAATTTATCGCAGGGTTTACGAAGTCGATACCGTTTTACATGGCCCGGCACGGTATGAAGGCGGGGATGACCGGTTGGGCACAGGTCAACGGCTGGCGCGGCAATACTTCCCTACGCAAGCGAGTGCAGTTCGATTTGCACTACATCACACACTGGTCACCGTTGTTTGATTTACAGATTTTGTGGTTGACCGTGTTCCGCGGCTTCCTAGATAAAAATGCCTACTGAGTGGGTTGTCTGGTTGGGATGATCGGTTAAGATCTATAAGACCTATCGAGGTAACTTTCTTTCTCTGCAAGAGGGTCAACCGTGTTTCCCTCTCCCGAGTCGAACGAACGACAACTCAGTTTGCGTTTACAACCCGTGCTGGTTCCTTTCGACCGCCAGATCGAATGGGGCAACACGTTGTTGGCAACAGCGATGGTGGTAGCAGTGCCGGGCACGTTTTTGGCCCTGTGGCTGTTGACAGACCTGGGGGCCAAACAGTCGCTGGGTTGGTCGGTGGGGATGTTCGCCCTGGTGCTACTGCTGAGCTTTTTGTGGGACGCTCTAATCACCCGGCTTGCCTTATGGCGTTTCGAGCGGGCTTTTCCCCAGAGCGATCCGCTGCGGAGTTGGGCGATCGTCTATCTTCAAGAGCTTGATCTCGCTACCTGTGCCGAAGAGCGCCTCCGCGACCTGCTGATGCAGCGTTGGCCCCATGCTGCTTCCCAGCGGCTGATGCGCCCTTCGTCGGGTTCGCTTCCTCTGGGACTCGATGCCCCTCCGGCGATTGAGCCGACTCCGCCGCAACAGATTCGCATCGGTAGCAGTTGGGGCGATCAGGGCCAGGAGAAGGCTCAAGAGTTGATTCCACTGGAACCCCGACAACCGCGATAGAGAGTCTCGCTTGCTTAACTTGCTTAATGAGATGAGCCGCGTTGCAGCAGATGGGCGATGAGCGTTCGCACTGCTCGGGACGAACGCTGCCGTAACAACTGGGGCTTCAATTCGCTAATGCTGGCTGGTTTGATTCGCGCTAGCGCCTCCCGAGTAGCGGCAAACTGCTGCACGGGCACCGAGAGGGAATCGACCTCTAGTGCCACCAACGCCATCGCCCCAATCGGGTCGGCGGCCAACTCGCCACAGACCGAGACACTTCGGCGGGCCGCGTGAGCATCGCGAACGGTAGCATGGATCAGCCGCAACAGGCCAGGATGCAGGCTGTCGAGTTGCCCCTCGCCGATCGGGTCGTCGCGGTCCACTCCCATGGCGCTGGCGGTCAGGTCGTTGGTCCCCAAGGCGAAGAAATCGACCTGGTCGGCCCAGATCGGCACCAAGGGTACGGCGGCCGGTACCTCGATCATCACACCCACGGGCAGATGCGGCACATGGTCCAGTCCCTCACGAGCTAGGGATTCCCGAGCCCGTGCGAGTGTCTCGAAGACGAAATCCAGAACCTCGCTACGCGTCACCAGCGGGATGAGAATTCGCACCGTCCCGGCTGTTGCTGCCCGAAGGATGGCCCGTATCTGCTCGCTAAACAGCTTTTGCAATGGAGGCGATTGCAACACAATCCGCCAATCAAACGGCCGGGTGGCGCTAGGCCCCATGTGAGAGACATTGGCGAGTTTATCGGGGCGTAGGTCAAAAGTGCGAATGGTGACGGGGCGTCCCTTCATCCATTCGATGAGTTTGCGATAGATGGTCACCTGTTCATCTTCGGTCGGCAGCGTGCGGCGGGCTAGGAACAAAAACTCGCTACGGTACAGCCCTACTCCGGCCGCCCCCAGATGGTAACCCGTCTGTGCCTCGTACAGCAGGTTGACGTTGACCTCCACCTTGGGCATGCCACTGACTGCGGCGGGAACCTGAACCTGCGGACTGGGGCGGATCGGCGGGAGTTCCAGATCAGTTGGCGGATCGAGTACGACTGTTCCCTTGCTGCCATCGACCAACAAGCGACGGCCCGGAGTAAGCAATCCGCCTGGATCGCTGATCTTGCCGACCATCGGAATATTCAAGCTCCGAGCCAGAATGGCCGCATGACTTTGAGGACCGCCCTGTTCGACTACGACGCCGGCGAGTTGGTCCAGGTCGACGGCAAAGAGTTCCATGACGGAGGCTTCGCGGGAGACCAGAACAACCTTTTCCAGACGATCCTGATCGGGGCGATCGCGTAGCTGCCACAGCAAGCGGTGGAAGACATCTTTCATGTCGTAGACCCGTTCGCGAAACATGGGGGCAGTCATCCGTGCAAAGGCTGCGACATACTGATCTAAGGTGCTGAACAGCGCTCCCTCGGCACTGGCCCCGCGTTCCAGGGCCCGTTGCAGATCTTGTTCGATGTTACGGTCTTGCATGATCATGAGCTGTGCTTGCAGAATCGCTCCATGATCCTCACCTACTAGTTCGCTGATGTGTTTGGAGAGACGCGTGATCTCCTCGCGGGCACGACTGAAGGCTTGGGCCAAACGCTCGCGTTCGCGTTCGGGCTGATCGGATACCAGACACGCCGTCCGCCGCCATTCCTCGAAGCGGTCTACAATATAGGCTTGACCGATGCCCATGCCCGGACTTAACGGCGAGCCGCTCAGCTGGGCCGGCGTGGGCGGTTGCATCGGAGGAGTTGGTACAGGGTGATGGGCCGCTGCCGTGATTCGCTCCAACAACTGGGCATCGCCCACCAAAGGAGCTAACTGGGCGGCTACTGTAGTAAGGGTACGCACTTCGTTGGGGGAGAAGGTACGGGCCTCGATGGTTTGCAGCACCAATACGCCCTCCAGGGTACCCGCTTCGAGTAACGGCACCCCCAGGAAGGAGTGGTAGCGATCCTCACCCGCCTCAGGAAAGTATTTGAACCGCGGATGTTGCGATGCATCCGAGACATTCACCGGCGTCAGCAGCTGCCCCACCAGCCCGGTCAACCCTTCACTAAGCGGCATGCGGACGCGGCCGATCGCTTCGGGTTTCAGGCCTACCGTGGCGGCCAACACCAAATCGCCCGAGTCGGGGTCCAGCACATACATCGAGCAAACAGCGGTGTTGAAGCGTTGCTGCACGAGGCGTACGATGTTGGCGAGTGTCTCGGCAGGGTCATGACATTCGACGACCAACTGGGTGATTTCGCCCAAAGTGAGTAACAACGAGCGATCATAAGAATTGTTCACCATAATGATTTGCATCCGCTCGCGTCGACCGGCCAACTTCAGAAGATTATTCACACCACAAGGCCAGAGGGAAAGATGCGGCCCAAGGAAAAAGGAGTTCGCCTGCTGCTTGGTCAGTACCAGGAGGGCCGACGATGCGTCCTCGTTTACCCCGTTTAGCCGTTCTAGGGGCCGGTCCAGCCGGCATCGAGGCGGCCTTGCTCGCAGCTCATTTCGGCCTACCTTTTACCCTCTACGAACGCGGGGGCGTGGCTCATCATCTTCAGGTTCGTGGCCATGCTCGCATGCTCACCCCCTGGGGAAGCAGCGTTACCCCCTGGGGATTGGCCACGCTGCGGGCTAACCAGCCGAAACTACCCCTTCCCGCCGATTGCGAGATCCTCACCGGCCGAGAGTTCCGGGAGCGTTATTTACTGCCCCTCGCAGAACAACCGCCCCTACGCGGGCATCTGCAACTACAAACCACCGTTTTGCGGGTTGGGCGTGGCAAACAGGGCTTTCGCTTGTTACTGCGTTCGAGCGATGGTTGCGAGCAGGTCCACGAGGCCGACGCCGTGTTGGATTGTACCGGAATATTCGGCCATCCGCGTTATCTGGGCGAAGGGGGAATACCGGCGATCGGGGAACTGGGACTGCGAGAGCAAATCGCCTGGGGACTAGAGGATCTGCTGGGAGAACGCCGGCCGCATTATCAGGATCGGCACGTGCTGCTGTTGGGCGCGGGCCTGACAGCGGCCAGCAATGCTATCGCGTTGGCGGAGTTGGCTCAAGAGCACCCCAGCACCTGGGTAACCTGGGCGACCCGTAGTCCCGCCACCACCCCATTGAAACGGCAGCTGCAAGACCCGTTGCGAGAGCGCGATCAGATTTTAGCGCGAGCCAACCACTTGGCCACGCGTGGCGAGGGGAATATCGAATTTCGCCCAGGGCGAATCGTGGAAGCGCTGGAGAGCAAAGGCAAGGATGCGGGCTATTTGGTTCACTTCCGTGGAGAAAAAACCCCGTTGGAGGTGGACCGCATCTTGGCAAACGTCGGCTACCGGGCCGACGACCGCTTGGCCGAGGCGCTGGGTCAAAATCGAACCCATTATTACCTCGTGGGCATGAAAGCTCTCGGGTCTGCCTATTTACCGAAGTTGCTGCCGGCGATGCTCCAAGAGGCTTTTAGCCAACTCTTAGGCCGCAAGGTCGAACTACCCACGGCCAACAAAGCGTGAAGGCTAGACCCCCACGGCCGTGGGGCGAAGCAACCGCAAAACTGCCCGGTTGCGTCCGGTCTGTTTGGCTTCAGCTAAGGCCTGAGCGGCAAGCTGCATCAACGGTCGCCGTTCAGTAGGCCCATCGGCGACGGCGAAGCCAATCGATACGGTGAGGCGAATTTCGCCAAAAGAGCAAGAGATGCAGTGTTGCTCGATCGCCTCGCGGATGCGTTCAGCTAAAGTGGCGGCACCGTCGAAAGGGGTTTCGCGTGCCAGGATGAGGAACTCTTCGCCACCGATGCGAGCAACCGAATCGACCTCGCGAACGGTCTGGGAGAGGATGCGTGCAACCTGCCGCAGCGCTTCGTCCCCTCCGATGTGGGTGTAGTTTGTGTTGATCTGTTTGAAATGATCCAGATCCACATAGCCGACGGCCAGTGAACTGGGGAAGCGGGCCAAGCGGCGAAGTTCAAAGTCGATGAGATCCTCAATGGCCCGGCGATTCAGCAGACCCGTCAGGCTATCGGTTAGGGCGAGCCGTTCCAATTCGCGATTACGCTGTTCCAGCTGAGCGTTGGCCTGCTGCAATTCGCGGGTGCGTTCTTCAACCAGCAACTCCAGCGAATTGTTCAGCGCCTTGAGTTGCTCCAGCAATTCCTCTTGTTTCTGCCGCAGCCAGTATGTCTCAGCGGCATTGTGCATAACCTGTAGCAGTTCCTCCGCCCGCCACGGCTTGTGCAGATAGTGATAGACTTGCCCCTGATTGATGGCCGAGACAGCGTCCTCAATTTCGGAGAAGCCGGTCATAAGCAAGCGGATGGTGTGGGGATGGTGCTGGCGGACCCATTCAAGAAGTTGTATGCCGGTTCGTCGAGGCATGCGTTGATCGGTGAGCAGGATGTGGATTGGCTGCTGCGCAAAAAACTTCTCGGCCTCGTCTGCGCTGGTGGCAGTCAGGACGTGGAAGTCGTTACGTAGCAACGTCTCGAGGGTGAGGAGCAGGTAAGGCTCATCATCCACCAAGAGAACGGTACACAGGTGGGGTTTCATCCAATCCAGTTCCTTCCGACCAAACCCATCCTTGCGGGTCGTGAGGGATTCATCAGGGTACTACTCAAGGTATACGTCACGAAACCCGCGAATGCCAATTGATGCCCTGGCAAATGAGACGTTTAATGTCTGTTAGACCCAAGAAGGGCAACGGCAAGCGAGATAGGATGGGTTACCGCCGCGGGAAAAGTCGCACAAAAGATACCAACGAAACGGGCAAACTTTTCGCTAAGAAAACTTGATCCGGCTTAATCGTGTCTTTACAATACAACCACATGTTGGGCACAGACCGGATGTTCCGGACTGAGAGACTGGGGTTTCGAGGGATCGGAAACACAGCAAGCTCCAACCCTGCAGGCAAGAATGCCAATCAGGTAACTCGAAGGAACGAGTTGAAGTACGCTGGCCGTGAAGCGATCAGGGAAGAATCACTTCACATCCCTAAAACGAAGGGACCACGAACCAGCCAACAACGCCACCAGCTATTACCGACCCGGCGGTAGCCCATTACTAGGCGAGATCGTGATCGAGGTCGAGAACGCACGGGGGCGTTTTTTGTTTTCGTTCGCATGCCATGAGAGCACTCCAGCTTCGCCCTGAGTCGGCGAATGTTGTCTGGACGTTAAGCGAACGGCTGGGTGAACGATGCCTCGGGCCGGCGGGGGACGTTCAGAGACTTGTCGTTGCCTCTGGGTTCTGACCAAGCCTCTTGTAGTGGGGATGCCAATGGCTGTCAAAGCACGTCGTCGCAAAGATCAACATCCACCAGAGTTGGAGGAGCAGTTGTCGGTGAATCCGACGACCATTTTCTCCTCCGACCTTCTTACTCCCGAGGAGGAGAAAAACTTACTCGCCGATTTCTGGGAAACCAAAACCGAACTCGTCCGTGTCTTGCTTCGTCACTTCGCCCGGCTGCGTCCTTCCAAGCCGGCTCCCGAACCTTGGCCGATGGCCCAATTTATCCGCGACCACGCTTCGGATGATACCCGGGTGAATGTTCATGTCCGCCGTCTCCACGATCGTTACGTCCATCTCAAGCATCGTCTGGCCTCAGCTAATATCCGCCTTGCTGCTCACGTCGCCAAACGCTTTCGTCACCACGCTTTGAGTTACGCCGATCTGCTCCAAGAGGCTGTCTGCGGCTTGATGCAAGCGATTGATCGTTTCGATGTGTCGCATGGCACGCGGTTGGCGACCTATGCTACTTGGTGGATTCGCCAGACGCTCCAGATTGCAGTGGCTCGGCAAAGCCATCTTGTCAGTCTCTCCCCGCATCACCTGCAGGAACTAGGCCTGTTGCAACAGGAGTCCGAAGCGCTGGCCCACGGCGGCAAGCATCTGCCCAGTCCGCAAGAACTCGCCAGTCGTACCGGAAGTAGCCTAGAACACCTCACGCATCTGCAGACCGCCACCCGCACACCCGTTTCTCTCAACGCCGTTCTGGACGATGACAGCGATTTCAAGCTCACCGAGGCTATGCCGGACAACGACTCCAGCATCCAACGGACCAACAGCGAACGCCAAGAAGCGTTGCACTATCTAATGGAAAACCTCCGCCCCAGGGAACGCCGTGTTCTGGATCTGCGTTTCGGCTTGACAGGCAACGGGACCCACAGCCTACGGCAGATTGGACATCTTTTGCGTATCAGTAAGGAGCGAGTGCGTCAGATTCAAAACCGTGCGTTGGAGAAGCTGAAAGTCTCTGCGGAACGTGTTGGGTGGGAGCCGAGCCTGTTGTTAGGCTGACCAGTCCCCGATGCGGATTGTGCCTGCTGCGAGTCAGGGTTGATTTTTCCTGAAATCCTAGCCCTGGCTCGCTCCTGGAATTGTCACGACCCCTCCCTTCGTGGACAACTTGAATCGATTTCCTTATTCGGAGAGCCTTTTCTCCTCTCCTACTCCTATCGCACCAACTCTGCCGAGTCTGCAAATCAACCGCTGGCTTTCTATTCCAAATCGAACCTCCTTTTGTGATCGCAACCGTAATTGGGTGATAGGCTAGCTACGAGTGACCTTCCCTGCATCGGATCGCGCGTGATCGTCGCACGAACCCCGTCGCCGTGAGAAGGTCGTTGAAATTTCTATGCCGAACCGAAACCTTCGTGCGGTACCTGGGTTGGATATCGCTCTGCGGGCTCGATCCCACCAATGGGATGGAGTTATATTTCGATCTTCAAACATGGCTTATCAAGCATCGTGCCAACGACGCCGCTGTCTTGAGCCATCTGTATTCTAGACGCTCTGCTCGCTGACCGCGTTGCTGCTGGAGATTTACCGTCATGGATTACAACTCGATGGTGCGTTCGGTCTTTCGCTACTGGGAGTTAAGCCGGCTGCGGCAGCAGTCGCGCTTGCGTCGGCCGCAACTCGAAGCCTTGGAGGCTCGTGAAGTGCTGGCCGCTACCATCCTGAGTGTCAGCCCGCTGGATGGCACTGTGCTAGGCAGCAATTCAACCTCGATCACTGTGACTTATTCCAACAATGTGATTGGGGCCGACAATCCCAACAACTATATCCTACGTGACTCTTCCGGCCAACGTATTGCTCTGACGGGCGTGACGTACAGTCCGATCACCTTCCAAGCTACCTTCAGCGTTGCCGACATCAACAACGGGGCACCGCTGCCGTTGGAGACCTATACCTTGTTTGTTCGCGGTGATCAAATCCTCGATGCCGTGGATCTGACGCCGCTGGCGCAACCGAGCCGTATTGTGGCCAGTAACTCGCTGTTGCGAGACGTGAACGTGGTCGATGTGAACGGAAATGGCAGTTTGGCCTCGCCGGGCAACATCCCGATCGCTGGGCAAGGCAACCGCGAGGCTCAACCGTATGCCCTGGCCAGTGGTGACTTGAACGGTGATGGCTTGGACGATCTTGTGGTAGTCAATGGCGGCAACGATACCCTCAACATTTTCTATGGCCGTAGCGGCTCCCAGGGGGTTGGCTTTGCGACCACGCCCGATTTGACATTATTGTTGCCCATCGGAGCGCTTAATCCCATCAAAGATGTTCAGATTGCCGACTTCAATAATGATGGCAAAAATGACATCGTTGTAATGAACAACTTCTTTGACTCGATCACTGTTTTCACTAATATCAGTGAGAATACTGGCTCGGCGGCTTTCTCGGCCCCCAATACGTTCTCTGGTATTATCGACCCACGTGAACTGGCCGTGGCCGACTTTGACGGTGACGGGTTCAAGGATATTGCGGTCGTCAATGCGCTTCCCTTTTTGGGCAGCTATGATGTGACCATCTTCCAGAACGACCAGAATACTATTGTCAACAATTTTCTGCCGTTCAATGACTTTTCCGTGGGCAACCTGTTTAGTGGGGTGCAGGTTCCCGTGAGCCTGGCAGTGGGCGACTTTAACAACGACGGCAAACCGGATCTTGTGGTGGCAGGTAACGGGCTACGCATTTTGTTCAATAATTCCACGCCGGGAAATCTCGCTTTCGACGCTGGACCAGTACTCTCCAACAGTAGCTTCACGAGTGTGGCGGCGTTGCGGGTCGACGGCAACAACTCGGTTGATATTGTCGCGGTGCGTGACGATGGCAATCTGGTAACTTTTCTTAACCTTAGCACACCTACGCCCAGCTTTGTCCAACGAGCGACCACCACCGGCACAGTGTCTACGGCTGGGCGATTGAAGGTCGGTGATCTCAATGGCGATGGCCGTGACGAACTGGTAGTAACGGGAGGGGCGAGCGCGGACACTGCTAGTGTGATCAGTACGACTACCCGTTTTGGAGCGGCTAATTTCTTGACGCTCTCAGGGGTCGTGCAAGTGCAGAGCTTCAACCACGGGTTAGTAACAGGCGACCGGGTGGTGATCTCGGGTGTGTCGGGGCAAGCCGGCCTCAACGGTGCATTTACCATCACTCGAATCAACGATGATGTATTTTCCCTGAATTCGTACATTGGCGATGGTACGGCCGCTACACCGGGTGTATGGGCCTTGACCCGCACGATCTCTGGGGCCAGTAATACTCCGGGTGGCCCGATTGTGATCACTTCCAATAACCATCGTTTAACCGATGGCACTCGTGTGACGGTCAGTGCAGTTGGTGGCAACACCGCAGCCAATGGCACTTGGACGGTTCGCGTGTTGAGTACCAATACCTTCGAGTTGGTCGGCTCGGTGCCGAATGGGAATTACACTTCGGGCGGATCATGGGTGGTTGCCGGTCCCCTGGGGGTCACCGCCACTGCGACTACGCAAGACGGTCCGATCGGCCTGACCTTGCTCGATGTGAATCAGGACGGCAATCTGGATGTGGCCACGGCCAACACCGAGAGCAACAGCGTCACCCTGCTGCCCGGCGATGGCCAGCGTGGCTTCCTGACACCCGATGAGAAAAATCTGACCCAGGCTAACACCACGGCCGTAGCCTATGCTGATCTCAATAATGATGGCATTCTTGACATCGTGGCCATTTCGACCAATGCGGCGAATGCAGCCTCCCGAGTCAGTGTGATGCTGGGCAATGCCGATGGTAGCTTTCAAGATGCGGTAGATTACGCCCCGGCAACCGGAACGACTTTTAGTCGGCTGTCGAATGTGATCGTAGCGGATGTGACGGGGGACGGGCGACCCGATATTGTGGTCACGGGACGGGCTACGGCGGGCAATGACGGCGTAGCGATCTTGCGAAACAACATCACGACGCTGACACTACTGCCCAGTTCGTTCCTACTGGGTTCGGTAATTCGCACCGGCGACGCGCCCACGGATGTGGTTGCTGCAGATTTCAACGGCGATGGGATTGTCGATCTGGCGGTCTCGCACAATCTGCCCGGCGGCGTGGCCAACTCCACACGTCGCGGGGTGACCTATTTGCAGGGCACCGGCGCAGGCAACTTCGCTCCCGGGGTGCAAGTCGCTGCCGCTCAAGGGTTTGCGGCCGTGGGGCTGGTGGCATTCGACTACAACGGCGATGGCAAGCTCGATCTGGCGGTGGTAGACAACAGCACACCGGGACAAGTGTTGCTGTTGCGTGGTTTGGGTAATGGCCAATTCCGTTCCGCAGGGCTGTTCGAGACGGGCCTGAGTACACCGACTGACCTCGTCGCGGGTGATGTGAACAACGATGGTCTGCCCGATCTGATCGTCAGTAGCGGTTCCACCGGACAAACCACGGGGGGTGTCTCGGTGCTGCTCAACGACAACGCCACCACGTTGCGAAACGGCATACGCTCGGCTGTCCAGCCCGGAGTGGCGTTGAACAACTTAGCTGTAGGCGACCTGAACTCCGACGGGCTGTTGGACGTGGTGGTCGGAGCGCGGATAACAGGCGATGACTCGATCAACAATGTCTTTGCTCTGTATGGCAAGGGAGATGGCACCTTTACTGCTGCTACGGGTTACCTGACGGGTGAATTTCCTACGGGGACCTCCAATACGTTCGTTGCCCTGGGTGAGACACCTATGCTGCGGCTGACGACTTTCAAGACGGGTGGCACCGAGGTGATTACGAACCTGGTTACCAACCCTGGCTTCGAGCAAGCAGCCCTGGGAGGTCAACAGGGCAACCTAACCGGCTGGCAGACGTTCAAGCTGTTAACCGGTCCTACGGGCGGCAGCGCGGGCGGCTATGGACCGCAAACGG
>JBDNDE010000051.1:0-18270 GCA_046719305.1 Gemmataceae bacterium
CTTGCCAGGGCCTCAATCGATCGGAACGATTTCACTACCTTGGGCCGTCAACAGGGCCTTCCACACGGCTGGATTTATGCCCGGTCGCTGTAAGCGAACCGACCCATCGGCCAACAACAAGTTATACATCTTGAAGCGATTATCCAATTTTGGCTCGATCGGTTGAGCGTCGTCGCCGTCGATGTCCTCGGGTTTAGTCCAGGGCACCGGATCGGCTGCGACGTTGGCATGCCCGGCACGATGCCGACGTGCCCACACGCGGGACACTGGGCCTTGTGCCCTACTTGGGGCTCCTCGGCCTGTAGAGTGTGGCCGCATGGTTCGCACACATATTGAAGCATGGATTTAATCTATTTACTGTAATATCAATCTTATTTATTATGTTTGTAAATATTAGTAAATGATATAGATATACATAAAATCTTGTAAAATCAAAAATCCATTTTTCGGACAAAAAGTCGCGACCCAACTAGCAGGCCACAACCGGCCAGAGCCATTGCCCACAGCGAAGCCGAGGCCACTAACGGTGAAAGGCTGTAGCGCATTGCCGGCCAGATCAGCACAGGGAGCGTCTCGGCGTCGGGTCCGGCTACAAATAAAGAGATGAAGAAATCATTGAAGGAGACAATAAAAGCCAAAGCGGCCCCACCGGCCACACCTGGGGCCATCAGCGGCAGCGTCACCCGCGACCACACCTGCCAGGGCGACGCCCCTAGACCGCGAGCCGCTTCGAGCAATTCCGCGGGTACTGCCGCCAGGGCCGCCCGCGTTGCCAGATAGACCAACGGCAGCCCCAGCAGAGCTTGTGCCAGCATCAGCCCCAGTAGCGTGCCATGCAGCCCCAGCAGATGCATTGTCGGTAGCAATCCCACGCCCAGAATCAGCGGCGGCATGGCCAAAGGCAGCAGGATGAGGCGATCCAACCAGCGCGGCTGGACCAGGGCGGCGGGCACCCCCACACTTAGGGCAACGGTCATCGCCCCCAAAGCGACGAGGGCACTGTTGCCCAGAGCGCCGCGCCAACGAGCATCCGTCCACAACTGCACATGCCAGCGAAGCGACCATTCATCGAGGGCAGGGCGTGCGATTTCTCCGGCGGCGAACGACACCCAGACAGCCCAAACAAGCGGCTGCAGCAAGCCGACGACCACCAACCAGCCCAACGCTCTCATCGCGACTCCCGGCCGACCTAACATCCTCATCTTGTTGTTTCCTGACAGCGCGGCACGAGCACGATGGGTAAAGCGATCAACCCCAACAGCAGCACGGCTAGCGCGGCTGCTCGTGGCCAACGGTGATATTCAGTGGCCTGCTTTTGGATTTCGATAGCCAAGGTGGTTTGCTCAGCATCACCGAACAAAAGCGGCCCCAGTAAGGCGGCCAAAGACCAGATCAGCGTAAGTTGAGTGGCGGCCCACAAACCCGGCCGAGACAGGGGCCAAGTGACCTGCCAGAAGGTTTGCCAGGGGGAGGCTCCCAGGGTTCGAGCCGCTTCGTGCAACACTGGGTCGATACGGCCCAAACCCGCGACGATCAATATAACAGCATAGGGGATGAGCAAATAAACTTCCGCAAGGAGCACTCCGATTAGCCCGCGGGGCAGCAGCAGTCGCAGGCCAAACAGCACAGCCAAAACATTGCACAGCTTGGGCAACACGATCAGCCCCAAGGCGACATGGCGTTGACCAGCAGGCAAGCCCTGTACCCACAGGGCCAGTGGATAGGCCACGCTAAGCGTCAGCAGCGTCATACCCAGGGCCGCCCCGATAGTAAAGCCAACGATCCCCGGCAGGAGGGCATCCCGCGACAGAGCCAGGTAATTTGCTAGCGTCCACGTTCCTGGCGTGTAGAAGCCACGGCCGTGCCCCGGCTCATACAAGCTCACCCTGATCAGCAAAGCAAGTGGCCCAATCAGAAGGAAGGAAAGATACACATAGACAGGAAATGTTTTCATGTTTGTTCCTGCGGCATATGCCAACGGGCCTCGTCGGGAATCACAACGCCCACCTGTTGGCCGATTTGTGGAGCTTCGCGTGCATCCACTTCAGCCAAGATCTCTCCAACACGAACCAAGGCACGACTACCGCGATACTGCACACGCGTTACCGGTTGAGTCCCCGGCACCAGACGCACTCGTTCGGGCCGCACCAGCACCCCGCCGGGCAACAGATTGACCTCGCCGAGCAAGCGGGCGACGTTGGCATTGACAGGGTGTTCGTACAGTTCTCTCGGTGGACCGAATTGCACGAGTCGACCAGCCTCCATTACGCCCACCTGATCGGCGAGTGCGAGGGCATCATCCGGATCGTGGGTAACCATCAGCGTTGTCATGCCGGTGCGTAGCTCCTGACGCATCTGGTCACGCAAGGGCCGATCCAAATGTGCGAGTGGTTCGTCGAGTAGAAGCAACTCCGGCCGAATCACCAAGGCTCGAGCCAGGGCGACGCGTTGTTGCTGCCCGCCGGAGAGCGTGCCTGGTAAGCGCCCGCGTGCCTCGGCAGGCAACCCGACGCGATCCAGGATTTGCTCGACCTGCGAGCGAATCTCCTGAGGGGGTAGCCCTCGCATCTCCAACCCGAAAGCTACATTGGCGCGCACGGTCCGATGTGGGAACAAGGCATAGCTTTGATAGACCATACCGATCTGGCGACGTTCGGGCGGTAGCGTCGTGATGTCACGACCCGCCAGGCGGATGCTACCTGCCTGCGGGGCTAGGCTACCGGCAATCAGCTTTAACAAGGTGGTTTTTCCACTTCCCGACATACCCAGCAGCACTGTAAAGGTCGAGGCTCGGAGAGTGAGGTTAAGCGACTGCAGAAACGGTTCAGAAGTGTACGAAAAACAGATGTTCTGCAGGACAAGAGATTCATCCGGCCCGTAACACTCGGCGTTCCCATTCGTCACTAATCGCATCCCAGTTTTTGGCATATTTTTCATACGGGTAATACTGCAGTTGTGCCAGTTGCTCGGGTGTGTGGGGGTAGATGCTCGCCCACAAGGGGTCGGCAGCCGCTAGCTCTGCGGCCACGCGGGGCAACGCGGTCGCGCTGCCACGTTTCGCGAACCCGTACTGCACCTCTTCGCTAAACAAGATATTGATCGCGGCCTCGGCCAACTTCTTTCGCGGGGAATCGGCCGGGATACACCACATGACCTGCACCATAGCCCGATCGGCTTGGGGGACCACGGCAGCGAGCGAACGATCTTCGCGCAGCGCTTGTATCATTTCGGGGCTGTGCATGTTGCAGGCAGCAGCTGTTCCACGGCCCAGATCGAGGATCATCTCGGCCGACGTTTTCCACCAGAACTTAACGCGTAGCCGTTCACGTCGGGCATAGTCGAGCATGCCGGGCAAATCGTTTTCGATCAGGGCCTGAGCGGAGCCGGGCTTACCCTCTTGAGCAGCACGCATACACGCAAAAGTATACAACGACATGTAAAACGAAGAATAAAGCGAAATCTTTCCTCGCAGTGATTCGCGTAACAGATCCCCCCAGGTTGTCGGAGCTGGTTCGACCTCCTGAGGCCGATAGGCCAGGGTCATGACACTATCGGGATAGGGCACGCCCATACGATCCCGCCACACCGCATTATCCAACGCACTCGGTGCCAGCAAACGCACGTTGGGCAGGTTGGCCTCGTCCAACCGGGCAAACAATCCTTCTCGAATGGCTGGATAACCCTGAGTGGCATCAGTGATCATCAGATCGAAAGCAGGCCGGCCCGCTGGTGAGGATTTCAGCTTGGCCAGTGCATCCCACCAACCCGATTCAAGCACACATGTTTGCCCCGTTGCTGCTTCAAACAGCGGTACAAACACTTCACGCATAATGCGCTCGTGATTTCCTGCGTAGACAAAGATACGCAAACGATCTCGTCCGGGACTACAACCTGCTAATCCTACTGCCGATAAATACAAAAACGTCCGACGTGTAACCTTCATGGCTTCGTCTCCGCAAATGCAGTCATCGCCGCTGATACACGGCCAATGGCCGTTAGCCAGCATAACGCCCCAAAACTCCAGGCCAGGATAGCAAACCAATCCGGGAATAAGCAGATGGCCAGGAAGACAGCGATGGTTTCGGCTCCTTCTGTCAATCCGCCTAGGTAATACAAAGACTTTTGGCCCTGTTGGGCGGTTGTGAGCCCTCGCTTGGCCGCAAAAATCGCATAAGCCAAGAACGAACTGCCGCTGCCGACGAAAGAGAAGACCAGAAAGGCGGCTGGCAATGCATGCTCGGGGCGACCCACGGCGAAGAAAAACGGCACACCAGCATAGAAAAAGAAGTCCAACACGATGTCGAGGTAACCGCCAACATCGGTTGGACCAAGGCGTCGGGCAACTGCGCCATCCAACCCATCCATCAAACGGTTTAGCGCGATCAACACCAACGCCAGCGGGTAGTGAGCCAATGCCAATGCCGCCCAGGCCCCCGTTCCGACCACAAATCCCGACAGGGTGATGGCATCGGCCCGTAAACCGCACGCTACCAATACCGCCGCGACACGATGTAGCAGCGGATCGATCCATCGCCGTAAGGTGCCGTCCAGCAAGGAGTCTTCCCCCACTTAGCGTGTCAGGGCATACAGGATGGCGGCACGTCCAAGACGTACTGCACTTTCATAGTCATGACTTAAACATTCCGGAGATGTGTGACGTTCGAGAGCACATCCCAAGTCAACTTTGCTGTAGAGAATGACCCATCGACCTTTGTAACGCACTCCTTCCAATGCGGGTGAACTCAGCACATAGTCACGCTTGCCTCCGGTTGCTGCACGACGTTTCACGCTTTTGATCGCCACCCCATTCAGGGCCGCACTGTACAGCGGATCCTCCAGAGGTACCGGTTCGAGCTTGAGCTTCTCATCGCCAAACAATTCCTCGACAAAGGCCCGAAAAGCTGCGTCAAATTTCGCAGAACCGCAACAGGCATCGGCAAGTAATAAGCCACCGGTACGCAAACAAAAACGCAGATGCTTCAAATCGACTCGCTTGGCTTTGAAATCACCCCGGCCGTGCATGTAGAGGAAGCGATGATCCAGCACGGCCGCATCCGAGGGGAACAAAGGCTCGGTCTTGAGAATCACATCTAAACCGGCCTTGCGGGCTTCTATCATTAGGTTGCGCATGGCCTTGGGAGCTGATTGCCATTCACCATCGTGACGCAACTGCGCCACTTGCAGATAGCCGCGTTTGATCGGTTCGCGAGGATCATTGCGGGGGATCTCAACACGGGCTAATCGCGGCCGGGGCGCTTCCAACCCAGTGGCATAGGCCACGATGTTGGCCCCCATCTCGAAGGCCCGTTTGGCCTCGGGCGTCGAGCGATCGTTGGCTTCCCAGTAGCCGGCCAAAGGGACGGGAGAGTAAATCATCACGGTTTTGCAGCCTTGCTTGATGCCTAGAAGAGGAAAATCCCGCGGCGACGAGGCAAAGACTCCCGAAGCAGTCCAGATTGGATGTTCTTTCTCTAGTGGTTCGAGCTTTGCCTCACCCTGAAACAGTTCACGCACCAGACGCTTGAGGTCTTCTTCAAACTTTGGAAATCGCTTCGACCCGCAGCAGTTCTCGGCCAATACAAACCCGCCATTATTCACATACTCACGCAATACTTCGGCTTCTTTGTTCCGCGGCGCAATCGTGTGACCATTGAAAAACACTAGCGGTGATTGTAACAACTGTGCGGCTAATTGTTGCCGCGCCTGCAACCCCGGAGCCTCGAGGGCACGGATATCGAAGACTTGCCAGCCAACTGGTTGATTCTTAAACAACGCCTCGGAGCAGAATTCGCTTAGATTTCGCATATCGTTGCGTTTGTTGTTCCAGCCGTGGCCTTCTAATTCGCCATAGGCCATCTTCGTCAGTAGCACGGGCACACGCCCCTTGGCCAAGAATAGCAGCGCAAAGCTGGTCGCCACCACGGGCGGATAGTCCAGCGTACCGCGTCCCGGTACCCCTGCCCAAGAGCCGTCGGCTTTTTGCGTTTCGACCAGGTATCGAGCCCCAATCTCATACCAATCGTGGCCGCCAAAGTAGCGTTGGCCTGTGAGCCGGCCAGCGCGTTCCAGGCCGTAGAGGGCATAGAACGGTGAGCCCAGGCGATCTTCAGCCGTGGTGGGCGTAATGCGAGCGGGGAAGCGATCCCCCAGCCAAGCCAAGGCCCGGCTGAGATGTTCATTATCTTCGTATTCACCGCATTTCTCCGCGCTGCCGTCGGCCTGCAAGATGGCTTTGCCTTTGGCCAACTCGTCGCCAGTGATGAGAAGGTTGCAGATGCCCGCAGTAGTCATGGTGAGGGTCGAGCCCCCTTTGCCACTGGGTCGGTAGGCCCAGCCACCATCGCGGTTTTGAGAATCTTTGTAGAGTTTCTGCAAGGCTTTAAGGGTAGCCTCGGAGACAGGCACCTTTGCTCGACGAGCCTCGTAGAGGCCCAAAAGGGCATATTGAGTGTTTGAGTTATCCGCCACACCTCTTTGGGAAAGATCAGCAAGCTTGTAATAACTCCATCCATCGGGCATCAGGGACTGTTCCAGATATTGAACATCTGCCTTCATGCGCTCAACTTCTCTCGGAGCAGCCTGGGCAAAAACCATCAGACGCAACGCCACAACATACGTTCGCGTGGTTTTGAGCGCCTTGAGAAAGGTTACCCCCCTCTCAATCGCTGGATCCGTGGCGGGAACCCCTGCAGTGAGCAACGCTAGACAACTTAAAGCAGTCCAGCCGCCGTTATTCTGTCCGTTCATCAGGCCATCCCAACCGCCGTCCCCGCGTTGTTGGGACCGAAGATATTTCACACCTGCATCAATCGACTTCTTGATCCGCTCAACAAGGGCATCATCCCCTGCCACAATCGACTCCTCTTCGGCTCGCGCCATGCCGTCGGGTTGCCACAGCGCCCCACACAGCACAGCCAGAGCCAGGCCGAACGCTCCCAGAACGTAGCGGACCATGATGATCTTCTCCTCTTGCGGGGTTTCCTTGCTGTTCATCTGATCGGCTAGCTTGCCAAATGGCGTTCCCATTCGGCTGGTAGGGCGAACCGCTGCCCATAGCGTTCGTGCAGGCTAGTCATGGCCCGGGCGATTTCTTCTGCCCCTCGGTTGCGAGCGTAGGTCAATGGCCCGCCGCGATGCGGTGCCCACCCCGTACCCAAGATCATCGCCAAATCCAACCTGGCCGCGTCGACCCGTCCCTCGGCGATCAGTTGCAACGCGGCGTGAACCATCCGCAGCACCAGCCGTTCGCGAGCCTCGGCCAAGCGGGCAGCTAGGGGTAGGCTGGAACCTGGAGCAGTGGCTTGCGCTTTGGTTAGGCGCTCGGCCTCAGGATTAGGTTTGCCATTGCGATAAAATCCGCCCAGGTCGCGGACACCAGCGAGAATCACGCGGGCCAACGATGACTGCCCCAGCGACTCAGCCACATGGGTTGCGGTCGGTAAACCGATCTGATCCAACAGAGCAAATGGCCCCATCGGCATGCCAAATCGTTGCATTAGCCGATCGATTTGGATGACGTTCATCCCTTCGCTTAGCAGGTGTAGTGCTTCATCGAGGTAAGGCATCAGAACCGCGTTAACGACGAAGCCGGGGCCATCTCCGACGAGAATAGGCACCTTACCTAGCTCAAGAACCAGGCGCATTAGCCGAGCGGTCACTTCTTTTCGAGTGGCACTGGATTGCACCACCTCAACCAAAGGTATCTTGTGAACAGGATTGAAGAAGTGCAAGCCGGCGACTCGGCTCGGATCGGCCACTTCGTTCAGATCGGCAACTCGCAACGATGAGGTGTTGGTAGCGAGCAAGATTCCCGAATGAACGGCGAGTGTGCAAAACAAGGATTTCTTGATTTCTCGATCCTCGATCACCGCTTCGATGGCTAAATCGGCCTGGCGAAATTCCAGCGAGGTAGTGCCGCGAATCAAGGCGCGACACTCCGCGGCGCGATTGGCCGTGGCTTTACCCCGTTCGACTAGTTTGGTAAACAGAACATCGATGCGATCCAGACCAGCAGCTAAAGCGGGTTCATCCCGTTCCCAGACAACTACCTCACGATCCGACAACGCTAGCAGCTGAGCGATGCCCGCCCCCATGGTACCGGCTCCGAGAACAGCCACCCGACGGATCGGCTCAGGGGTACCCATATCCGCAGGCAGTTTGCGGGCGGCCTCGCGCTGCAAGAACAGGTTTACAAGGTTGCGACAGGCGGTTGACACTCCGAGACGAGCAGCCGCCTGCTGTTCGCGGACCAACCCAGCCTCGATGCCATCGCGGATACCTGTACGCACGGTTTCTAGGGCTTCCAGGGGGGCGGGCATGTCGTCGGGAGTGCGGGCACGCACGCGCCGTTCGGTTGCCTGAAAAATCACCCGTCGGCCCAAGAAATGGCTTTCGAGCAGGCGTTGTCGCCAGGTACGAATCGGCAGCCAGCGACGGGACACCTTGCCCTTGAGAGTCGCTTGCATTAGCAACGATTCCACCTCTCGCCTCAGGCTGCGTTCGTCGTTGGCTGTAGTATCGGCCAGCCCCCATTGCAGCGCTTCAGGTGCTGAGAGCCGCTTGCCGCCGAGAATCATGGCCAAAGCGCGTTCCAGGCCGACGACACGAGGCAGTCGAACGGTGCCACCCCAGGCGGGTAGCAAGCCCAATTCGATCTCGGGCAGCCCCAGTTGCGTATCGGGCCGATCAAATACTAGTCGATAATCGCAGGCCAGGGCCAACTCCAAACCTCCCCCCAGGCACGGTCCGTGAATCACTGCCACACTAGGCATCGGCAAGGCTGCCAATCGGGCAAAAACTGCTTGACCGCGTGCAGCAATCGCACTTGCTTGAGCGGCGGTAGTTATTTGGGAGAACTCATGCAGATCTGCCCCAGCAAGAAAGCCGGTCTTTTTCCCACTGCGGACGACTAGGACGGTTCGCCGTTGTTGCTCTGTCAGCCAAGTTAGGGTGTCATCTAGATCGTCGAGCAGCTGCCGGCTGACGACGTTAACACTGCGGTTAGGAACTTCCAGTCGCAGAGAATAGGCACCATCGGTTTCTCGCTCTACAATCACATTAGACCGCTGAAACTCCGCCACCGCTGGCCCTCCCAATATCACCAGGCTACCGTCTCTCACGCTATCAGAAAAACCCGCTACGGGCCATCAAGCGACCGACCTTGCAGAGGGCCGTGTCTGCGGTTATGGTGCCAAGAAGTCTTGTTTGCGTGGAAGGATGTTGTCAATGGTTGTGCGTCCCTTCGTTCACCTGCACTGCCACACTCATTATAGCTTGCTTGATGGTGCCAGCCGTGTCCCTGAGTTGATTCAACACGTCAAAAAACTTGGCATGAATGCTTGTGCCCTGACGGATCACGGTAACCTCTATGGAGCCATCGAATTCTATCGCGAGGCACGGGCAGCCGGGATCAATCCTATCATCGGTTACGAAGCATATGTCGCACCCGGCAAGCGCACCGAACGAGAGGCCAAGAAACGCGGCGAGGCTGGTTATCATCTCACGTTGTTGGCCAAGAATGAGCGCGGATTCAAGAACTTGATTAAGCTAGCATCTTATGCGTTTTTAGAGGGTTACTACTACATTCCGCGCATCGACAAGGAGTTGCTTGAAGCTTATCATGAGGGGTTAATTTGCCTCTCAGGCTGTGCATCGAGCGAATTTAGTGAGTATATCTTAAAAGATCAGATCAAGGAAGCAACAGAGATTGCTCGGTATTTTCATCGCTTGTTCAAAGAAAACTTTTATATCGAAATTCAGAACAACGGCTTGGAAATTCAACGCCTTTGTGCTGCGGGGGCCATCGAGATTGCCAACAAACTCGGGTTACCCCTCGTAGCCACTTGCGATGCGCACTACCTGACCCAGAAAGACGCCGCTGCTCATGATGTGTTGCTTTGCATCAACACCGGCAAGACGCGTGACGACGCTAATCGCATGCGTTATGGCAGCGATTTATTTTATGTTCGCGCGCCGGAAGAGATGTATCGTCTCTTTCCGGAACAGACCGAGGCGGTCAAACGCACCCAGGAAATTGCGGACAGCGTGGACATTCAATTAGACTTTAAGAAAAGACATTTTCCTGTTTTTGTACCACCTGACGGTAAAACACCCGAGGATTATCTCCGCGAGTTGTGCCATCAGGGGGCTTGTGAACGCTATGGCGTTGCAACCTACGAGCAATTACCAGAGAATGTCCGTACAAGGCTAGAGCATGAGTTAGGCATCATCAACCGGATGGGATTTGCTTCCTATTTTTTGATCGTGGCTGATTTTGTGCGATTCGCGGTCGAGCAAAAGATCCCCTGTACGGCCCGTGGGTCAGCCTGTGGGGCATTGGTCAGCTATGTGTTGAAGTTGTCCCATGTCGATCCGCTCGAATTTGACTTGCTGTTTGAACGTTTCCTCGATCCAAGCCGTTCCGAGGCACCGGATATCGACATCGACTTCTGCCAGGATCGCCGCGAAGAAGTAATTGCCTATGTCAAACGCAAATATGGCGAAGGGAGCGTGGCCCAGATTGCCACCTTTGGCACCATGGCCGCGCGGGCCGCGCTACGGGACGTGGGTCGTGTTCTGGGCATTCCTCTGTTCCGCGTGGATGAAATCGCCAAAATGGTGCCGCAGATTCTTGGGATTTCCCTAGACGAGGCACTCGAACTCAACAGCGATCTGAAGGCACTTTATGATGCAGATCCTCAAGTGCGTGAACTCATCGACATTTCTCGCGCACTGGAAGGAACGAACCGGAATACCGGAACTCATGCAGCCGGTGTGGTAATCGCCAACGGGCCGATTATTGATTATGTGCCAGTGCAGCGTGTAATCCGCAAAGGAGAAGGGGAGACACGTGGCATGGGTGAGCCTGTGCTCACTACCCAATGGACAATGGGAGATATCGAGAAAGTCGGCCTGCTGAAGATGGACTTTCTCGGCTTGCGAACGCTTACCTTGCTCGAAAATTGCAAACGATTGATTAAACAATCTCGTGGCATTGATATTGATTTGTTCAAGCTTCCAGAAAATGACCCCGAGACGTATGCCTTATTGCAACGCGGTGATGCCAAAGGGGTGTTCCAGCTTGAATCGGAAGGGATTCGCGAACTGCTTAAACGGCTACGACCGGACAACATTCGCGACATCGGCGCGTTGATGGCGTTGTATCGCCCAGGGCCTCTGGAAGGCGGCATGGTGGATGATTACGTCAACATCAAGCATGGCCGAGCCCAACCGACCTATGCCCATCCGATTCTGAAACCGATTCTAGAGGAAACCTACTCGGTTCTGGTCTACCAAGAACAGATTATGCGGATTCTGAACCTGCTGGGCGGCATCGAGTTGGGCAGCGCTTACGCCTGTATCAAGGCCATCAGCAAAAAGAAGCAAGACATCATCGACGCACGGAAGGCCGACTTCGTAAAAGGGGCTACCGAACGTGGACTGACGGCCGAAAAAGCTACCGAGATTTTTGAACTGATCGAGAAATTTGCGCGATACGGTTTCAATAAATCTCATACAGCTGCTTATGCTCAAGTGGGTTATCAGACGGCCTACCTTAAGACGCATTACCGTCCAGAGTTCATGGCTGCCCTACTGACAAGTGAGATCGATGATGGGAACAAGCGTGACATCATGGTCGATCACATCGCTGATGCTCGGCGTTTAGGTGTAGATGTACTGCCTCCAGATATCAATTGTTCTGAATCCGATTTTAGTGTCTCCAACGGTCGTATTGTCTTCGGACTGGCAGCGATCAAAGGTTGCGGTCGCAACGCCACCGATGCAATTGTTCGCGCTCGCCAAGAAGGTGGACCGTTTCGCGATTTGTTCGATTTTTGCGAACGGGTCGATAGCCGCTTAGTTACCAAAGCGGCAATCGAACGGCTCATCAAAGCTGGTGCCTTCGATAACCTCCCCGGCCATCGTGCGCAGCAGCTTGCGTTGTTGCCGCGTGCCGTCCAGGCGGCTAGCGAACGCCAGAGTGATAAACGACGCGGCCAATCTAGTTTGTTTGATGCCAACGCCGTGGAGACGGGACCATCCCTTACGGATCACAGTTTGCCGGACGTGCCGCCGTGGCCGGAACAGGAAAAATTGAAGTATGAAAAAGAGGTGTTGGATTTCTACTTTAGTAGCCACCCTCTAGCAGAGCGAGACAAAGAAATCGCCCGGTACACCTCACATCGGATAAACGAACTGAAAGGTGTTCCGGGGGATACCGAGGTGACACTTGGCGGCATGCTGAGCCAGATTCGGATCATGAGTTACAAAAAACCACAACGCAACGGCAATACGCGTTACGGTCGCTGCAGGGTTGACGATCTAACGGGAAGTTTAGAAGCAGTGATGTGGGGAGACGAATTTACTCGCTACAAAGATCATTTCAAAGAAGATGAGATATTACTGATTCGAGGGAAACTTGAGAAAAAAACCGAGGAACCGAGTCTCCAAATCACGCGCCTGTTGACCCTTGACGAAGCGCGTCAAGAGCTGGCTACCACCCTGCATTTGCTTTTCAAAATACCTCAGAACAGCCCACCCGATATCGATCGTTTGGCGAGTATTCTCAAACGAACCCCCGGTTCAGTTGAGGTGATGTTAACAATCAAAGATCCTCTAGGGCGTGTCTGTGTACTCAAACTGGGCCGTGATTATTGGATCAATCCGGCAACGTATCTCAAGGAGGAGTTGGAGGATATGCTGGGGCCTAACAGCGTTTTTTTGCGTTAGGCCCCACGCTCAAGGAGTCCCTTTAGTTATTCTCGACCATCCGAAGGATTCAGTTCCCCGGGGACATCCTCTTCGAGTAAGGCTTTGAGACCTTTTCGTAGTTTATCACAGCGAGTAATAAGCCTGTCTCGTTCGTTTATGCGTAACTGTAGTTGTTTGCGGAGCGACTCACGCTCAGTTTGCATGGCCAGCCACTGTTTTTGCAACACCTCTTGCTCCCGCGTTCGTTGCTCAAGAAGTTTTATCAGGTGGTCACGCTCCTGAGTGCGTTGTTGCAGTTCCTGCCGGGCTTTGTCTCGTTCGCCTATCCGGGAGGCGACCTCTCGCTGGGTCTGTTGCGCGGTACTAACCAACTGATGATATTTGTCCCGCCACAGGAGCAACTCCTTTTGAAGGGTATGATGGCCCAGCAACTGCTCTTTAAGATGTTGGACCTCGCGTTGAGCCGAGTCGCGGATTTCGGCGACAATGCGGTAGTCCTGTTCCAACTGGACACAACGCAACTCCAAAGCACGAAGCCGAGCTTGCGAAGGGCCAGACGCGGGGGGGGCCGGCTGGGTACAGCCCCAGATGCCGACACAAATTACGCCGAGCAATCCCATCAGCGTAATTACACTCCAGAAAGGGTTGGAAGGGTTCGACGAGTTCACGGGGAAACTCCTGAGTTGGTTCGGTTCGTCGGCCACCAAGAGATCCGCCCATTTGGTTCGAGGATCCGTCCCAAACGGGTGGGTAGAGGCGGTTAGAGTGTTAGTTCTTCTAGAGTATCGACGGTTTATGTTGCTTACTTTACTCAGACTTTGTATTTTCCCTGAGTTTCCTCAGATCGCCAGATTTACCAATCCACAGGCGTAGCCGCTCTCGATCAACTGGTCCACCTGATCGGCTATACCGCACCCGCTCGATTTGCATCATCAATTCATCCAATTCCTGGCGTAGCTCGGTTGGCCAGTGAACGAGGAGTTGCTGAAGTTCCAGGCGTGTCATGCTTTGACAGGCAAGAGAAAAAGCATTTTTTAAGTAATCTCGAATCAGGCAATCTATTTCTGTATCTGTTGTCTGATCGAGACGCGCCAACGCATGCTGTTCGGGATTTGGTAGTTGCTGCGGTTGATTGCCTCGCCAACCAAACTTGACCCACACCAAAATCAACAGGAGCAAAACCCCGCCTCCAACCACCCAGGGTCCGACCGGCCGCGAACTCTCCGCCACGGACGCAGTGCATTCGATCCCGGCTACCGGCTTGCTCGCGGCAAGCGGTTCGTACCAGGCCCACTCTTGCCAGGCTGCATTGTTTGCCTTGCGAACCCGTAGCACCACATCGGGGAGGGGCACTGGGCCGGGCTTTCGCTGGACCAAATACACGGATCGTTCGAGGAAGCCGTCGGCTCTCCAGGTCGAAAGCCGTAGCCGTTCCCTCCAGGCGGCCAAGGGATCTTCTAGGCGAGGCCCTTCTACTTCGAGGGATGCGGAGCCGCTAACAGTCAGGTGCAGCCAAACGCCGGCCAGTCCTGGCCCCTCGGGTTCACGGGCTAGTTCGATGCGTAGCTGGCCGTGCAACCCTTCGGCAGAGCGTGGTTCGAGATCCACAGCGACAACAAGGAGAAGGAGACCGAGAATCATGAGCGTTTGGCCCGAGCAAGACGAGAGCGGAAAAAACGCAACAAGGCGTTGAGATGGTCACCATCGGTCTGGGTCTCGACAAGGTCGATGTTCGCGGCCTGAGTGATTTGACGCAGCCGTTGAGCATGTTCATCGGCTTGTATTTGATACGCGTGACGGTTGATCAGAGACGTGGTGTCGATCAGCAGCGGAGTATCGGTTTCAGCATCACGCCAGTGGACCAAGCCGACGGGGGGCAAGGTCTGTTCGCGGGGATCGCTGAGACGCACAGCGATGAGATCGTGGCGAGCGCTGGCACGCCGCAAGGCATCTTCATAGCCCGAATCGAGAAAATCGCTCAAAACAAATACGATCGCTCGTCGTCGGACCACACGCGGTAACCGGTCCAGAGCCTGGCGGAGATTGGTTCCACGTCGTCGAGGCGTGTACCACAAAATCTCTCGGATCACCCGAAGAGCATGGCGTTGCCCTTTGGCCGGTGCTAGGGCCAGTTCCAGTTGGTCGCTAAAGAGCAGCAAGCCTACCCGATCATTATTGGCTAGGGCCGCGAAAGTGAGCAGGGCAGCCAACTCGGCAGCGGCATCGCGTTTCGTGAGGTGGCCGGTGCCAAAACAGAGGCTAGCGCTGGCATCGAGGACCAATAAGACGGTTCGTTCGCGTTCTTCGATGAAGCGTTTGAGGAACGGTTCATCCATGCGAGCGGTCACATTCCAGTCGATGCGGCGGACATCCTCCCCGGGTGCATAAGGGCGGACTTCATCGAAAGCCAAGCCGGTTCCTTTGAAGACCGAGTGGTAAGCACCGCCCAGCAGATCCCGCACTGCCCGCCGTGCCAGCCACTGGAGTCGCTGCACCTGATGGAATCGTCGGCGTGGATCGTATTCTAGATCGACAGCAGTAGTCACTTCTTGATCTCACGAAGCGTGATGTCGCGATACAGCACCTTGGTTTTGCCACCGCCGTGAACCTGGAGCGCAATTACTCCGGAGCGGTCGATCTTGTCGTCCTTTTCGATAAAATCGACAGTTAGCGTCCCATTGAGATACAAACGAATGCGAGATCCATTAGCATTGATCACATATTCATTCCAATCATCGTACTTAACCAGCTTCTCGACGAGTTCTTTAGTAGGCCCTGCCAACACTCGGTTACGTCGGCTCTCGTCGTACAACGCGCCCCAATAGTGTTGACCTATGTCGGCCTGATAGCCGATCACCTCGTGATGTTGGGGAATGCGTTGGGTGCGAAACTGGATACCGGCGTTGGCGATTTTGCGGTCGCCTAGGAGCTTGAAGCGGACGCGCAACTCGAAATCGCTGTAACTCTTGGTGGTACAGAGAAATTCGTTGCGTGGTACGACGCTTTCCAGCGAGCCACCCACGATGCAGCCGTCTTCGACACGCCAGGTTTTCTTGGTGTCGCCCTCCCAGCCGTTGAGCGTTTTGCCATCGAAAAGAGAAATCGGTTCGACAGCAAACAGAGCCGCAAGTAATGATAGCAGCATGGAAAGATCTCCGGGGGTAGCCGGGCGAAAAAGGCTTTCATGCCTTGTTGTATTGGAAATAGTTGTCCCAGCGGTAATCAAGGCGTTGGAGTGCTTTGTCGATCGGCTCGGCGAGGTAGTGTTCGTTGTCCACTTTGCGGACTAATTGAAAGCGTTCGAGCTTTTGCAGGGCGTCGCCGATCTCGAAATCGACCTTCAAGCCCGTTTTGCTTTCCAGTTCGATCTCGACGTAGTCATCGAGTTGCTCGGGCGTCCAGCCCTGTTCGGGGGCATACTTCCACAAGTAAAAGTATGCTAGCAGCGTTTCACGAGATTCTTGTTCTTCCGCTTCGTCGATGAGATGAGTTATCACTCCTTGATTATTGTCAAGGTTTTGATAGTATAAACTCTCGATAAGCATCTTGGCATATTGTTGCCGTGTGACCTGATAGCTGTACCATTGCTTGTAACCGTAGCCCAGCAGCACGCCAAAGGGGGCCAAGACAATAAACTGAGCAATATCGAATGCCAGGGTGGCTGCTGAACTGACCAAGGTAGTAATGGCCATGGTGAGTTTGGAGAAGAGGCTGTAGATGCCCCAAGCAAAAGTGCCGATGAGCGAGCCACCGAGTTTAGCTTGTTGGTGCCAGGGCATGCGGAGCGTGGTGCCGGGCAAGACCATTTCTAAGTCAAGCTTGGGGATGTCCTTGAAGATTTTCAGGAACACGCGGTCGGTATCGATATTGTTGGGGACACGCTTATGCTTGCGGAGCTTCAGCAGCAAGACCAATCGTCGGTAGCTGGGGACTTTTTTCTCGATCTTACGCCAGAAAAAGATGGGGTGGCTTTTCGTGCGGGTGACGACACCTTCGGAACGGGCAAAGATTTCTAACCGATCGAAGACATCAAAATCGACGTGCATATCCACGCCGAAATCACTGGCCCCGCCGGTCATGGCGTCGTCAATATCTTTACGCGTCAGACGATAAAAGTTGGCCCGTTCCATGAGCTTGACAAAGTTATCAAAGAGCTTGTGCATCTCCTCGCTTCGCTGAGCGGGGTCGAGTTGCTTCAACGGTTTTGTCTCCGCATCGGGATCAAAAGGGGCAAACTGATCTTTGAGATTCTCCAATGTTTGGTGATATTCAAAATGCCAAATGGCACTAATGAGTTGGGCAAACTGTTGAAATGATTCGCGTTCCGAGGCGTTGAGCTTGGGATCACGCAGCAGCAATTCTACCACATCGGCTCTTCGCAAAGGGATGTACTGTTCGCGGTCGGTATACTCGGCCATGACGTTGGTCCTCCTGCCTGGGGATGGAGTTACACGGTTACTTCGCTGCGTTTGGGGCAATCTTTCCTTTGTCGGTGCCGGTCCAAAGAAGGGACGAATTTACCATTCCAGCGATTCCAGACCATTTTCCGGGGTAACGACTTCATCAACCAAATGATCGAGCGTATTTTGGATTTCGCTCATACGTTCGGGACGCTTGGTTGCGTCATACTTAAGACATGCATCAATCAACTCTCCGAGCTTCGGAGGGCACTTGGGCACCAACTCGCACACCGGCACATACATCCGCTGCCAGGTTTTGCCGTCTAAGACATTGCTCGGGTCTTCGTCGGCCACTACAGCAGGTGGGAGCTTGAAGGTGACCAAACGATACATGGCAGCGCCGAAATTATAGATGTCAGTGCGTTCGTTGATCATCGAATGCTTGACGGATTCGGGGGCCATGTATTCCGGAGTGCCCTGGATGCGTGCGGTGGATTCACCTTTGATGCGGGCTAGCCCATAGTCAATGATCTTGGCTTGGCCTGCTTTGCTTAGCATGATGTTGTTCGGCTTCAGATCGCCGTGACAGACATTGCGGCGGTGCATGTGAACCATGCCATCGGCTACCATTTTGAAGACCTGGATCAGGCGTGGGATAGTGAGGCGTGGGCAAGTATCGAGTGTTTTACCATTTACATATTCGATGAGCAGGTGAACCTTTTTGATTTGGAAGAACCAATTTTTCACCTTTTCGATGGCGTGAACTTTAATGAGGTTGGGATGCTGTAACAGGTTCGCCACCCGATATTCATGCTCGGCCTGGTCGAGAAACTTCTGATCTTCTGGGCCGTCAAGGGGGACCACCTTCAGAGCGTATTGCAGGCCGTCCTCGGCTCGACGGATGTGGAGGATCTTGCTGTGGGCACCGCTGCCGAGCGTTCCCAGCACTTCAAACGCACCTATCGACCTTATGTTCATGTTGTTAGACTCATATTCCACTTATGAATGGTCTTGGGGAACGCACGGACGCTCGTTCGACTAGTTCTCCCTGATCCGGGGATTCCTGCTAGCTGGATGGGACTACTCTACAATAATATTATCAAGCTCCCTGAGGAAACAAAAGGATTGCCGCTTATGACCGCCACCCCTGCGGATCTCG